>DAITMC010000007.1:0-37136 GCA_036835365.1 Saprospiraceae bacterium | reverse complement strand
GTTTCAAGAAAAAGATGTTTTTTAACTTACAACTGCCTCAAAAAAGCAATTTTTCTAAGCAATCCTTTACCGTTAAGTGGTTCATCTATTTTACGATTTCCGCTTCTTCCAATATATAATTCAAAAAATCAAAATCATCTTCGTTTAATCGCAGTATTCCTTTGAATTTCACTTGATTATCCATAGAGAACCTCGGAAATTTATACTTCGGAATAATATCCATAACGGATTCTGGACCTGCACCACCGCAAAAAAAGCATTCTGTGTAAGGAAAAGCGGAGAGAAACACAATAGAGGATTCCCCAGTTTCTTCAACAGGAATGATGTAGCCTTTCACAATAATTGATTGTCCATTCAAGGATTTTACGGTTTCATTAAAAATTGGAAAGGGAATCTCTGCTTCAAATTGCTCCACATATCGAAGGTCGTATTCCATATCAAGCAAAATAGACCAATCTACTACAGCGGCATCGTTTTCATAAATCAAATTGGGTAGTAAATATTTATCAAGCCTTACCTCTTCCAATGTTTCTTCTTGAGTTGTATTAGCGACTTCACTTACCTTATCGGTTGGCTTATTTTCGTTTTGACAACTGCCTAGCCAAAGAAAAACACTACACCATAAAATAGTATGAACACCCCTCAGTGTTTCCATAGATATATTGACTGCTTTCTTTTTCATTACAAAAATAATTAAATGCAATAAAGTTGCAAAAAAATGACCTTAACTAGAAAAATATTTTTATTTCCAGCCAAGGTCATTCTGATATTATGATTTACGCCAATGGTTTATTTTCCAATCGTCTTGATAAGCATTCCTTTTTTTACCATATCAGTACGCTGCATGCCATTTAGGACGGACAATTCTTCCATTTGCTCGCCGCGCATACCAAAATTGCGCAAGGTACTTTCTAATGTACCATCTTGTGGTACTTCTTTTATTCTGATACGGTCTGGTACGACATTAATTTTACTTTGATCGGTTAAGCGTTTGAAATTCGTCATTGTGTTTTCAAAAGTAGGGCGGTAAATAGCATACTTTTCAGGCGTTGTGATGCCATGAAGCACATAGATAATATCGCCATCGCGAATGAGGTAAGAGAGTAAGTCAATCGCAGCGTTCGTTTGTGGATTTACTTGCTTCGTTTTCAACACCATAGCAGGAAATCCATTGACGTTCGTATTATTCCGATTTTCGACAGTTAATTTATATTGTTCTACAATTTTACCTGCTGCCTCTTCCAATGTAGTGCCTTGCGCTAAGGTAAGAATGATTACAGCTTCGCCATTTTGAGGTGCCATTTGTACCTGTTGAGGCGTATTGTTAACACGCCAGGCATTGGGGATAGGGTATTGAAATTTCAATTCGGGGTGATAAAAAACATTATTTTCTACATAGCCCTGTCTTGGGTCGTCGCCATAAGTCAACCCCTCAATCATGCGTAAATAGCTATCTCTATTGATTTTCAAATCCTGTTTGTTGGGTACTTTGGCTTGTGCCTTTGCCGCTAATTGATGTACTCTTTCGAAGCGATTCAATGGATCAGGGTGCGTAGAAAGAAAGTCAGGAATACTTTTTTCAGGTCCTCCAGATAGGCGACTGATGGTTTGAAAGAAATTCGCCATTTCTCTTGCATCATAACCAATTTGAGTAGAATAAAGCACGCCCAATTCATCAGATTGGCTTTCGTGGTCGCGGCTATTCTTGAGCATCAATAGTTGAACACCTTGCTGCACTTCATTGGCGAACTGTGCCACTTCTTTTACAAGCACCACGCCAGCAATTAAACCAATCTGTGCCAGTATTTGGTTGCGCTGCTGAATAGCCCCATGTCTGCCCGTAACATGTCCGATTTCATGACCAAGAACACCTGCAAATTCAGCTTCATTGTTGAAATGCGCCATAATTCCTCTGGTAAAATAGACGAATCCGCCGGGCAAGGCAAAAGCGTTTACAACAGGAGAGTCCAAAAGGCGAAATTCAAATCTCAATTTAGAACGATGCGAAATGCGTGCCATTTGCTGCCCTTTCTCGTTGATAAATTGTTGAAGGGTTTCGTTGTCGTATAGTCCAAACGAACTAACAATTGAGGGATCATATTGTGTGCCTAATGCTACTTCTCGCTGCTCTGACATTAAGAACGCTTGGTTTCTACCTGTTACTGGATTTCGAGTACAACCAACAGCAAAAAACAGACCCACCACTGCTAATGTGACATATTTTACAACAATTATTTTTTTCATGGCTAATGTTCGCTTTTTATTTACCAATGCTCAAAAATAAAAAAAAGTTGAAATACTAAAACGATAAAACAAGATGTCAGCGCATTACTAGCCTCCTTCTACCCTTGAAATGCAATTTGTGGTGTGCAATTGATGCTTTTGTGTTCTAGTTAAGTTCGTCTTGTGAATCAGGAGCAAATTGTGTAAACAAATAAAACCTATCAACCATTTTACACACCTACGTTTTCACAATACCTAGTTGAGATTTGTAATATCATATCTATTATTTTTTAAAAACACATATTACGCCATAAAAATTTTTAATTTAATTTCTATATTAGAATAAGAATTGTTATTTTTATCTTTGGAGTTATTGAAAAATTGAATTAAGAATATACATCCATATGTACCGCCTAATTTTCGATAAATAGATAGGCAATGAACGAACTAAAACATCATAGCAAGTCAGATTTATTGGTATTATTCCATAGCATAGCGTTAGGAGATGCAGCGGCGTTTGAAGAAATTTACCTACAATTTTATAATCGGCTTATGCGCTATGGTCTGATTATTTACGCTGATAAGAAGGTGGTAGAAGATGCTGTTCAGGATTTATTCATTTGGATGTTGGAGCATCCTAAAGAGTTGAGTAAAGTGAAAGAAGTTGAGGTTTATTTGTTTAGTGCTTTGAAAAATAATTTGCAAAAATATGGTGCTAGAAAGAATAGAATCTCCGAAATATTGAATGAATTGGTTTTGGAAAATAGAGATAAAAAGAGTCTTGAATCCATTGACTGTCAGATTATTGCTACTGAAGAAATAGACCTCACTAGAAAATGGATGCACAAAACCCTAGACCAACTACCAGCCCATCAAAAAGAAATTATTTATCTTCGATTCTATGAAAATTTAAGCTACGATGACATTTCTAGTATGCTATCAATTAGTAATCAAGTCATTAGAAATTATGTAACTCGAGCAATAAAACAAATTCGCCAATCTAATTTATCCAAGAAAATACACTTTCTTCTCCTTTTTTTTGCTTAGCTCAAGCAAAAAGCTAACCCATTGATTATCAACTCTAAATCAAAAATTTAGTCAATTAATCTAGTAAATGCTATTCCTTTCTTACAATCCGAATAAAAAAATATTAATAATATAGGTTACAAAATCTAAGTTAATCACTCTATCTATTAACAGTATTTAATTCCATAAATAAATTAAACATAAAATAGATAAGTGGTAATGACTAATTTTGATATTTATCTTGAGTACGATGATGTAGAACAATGGATTGAAAATGAGCAATTTCGAACTTGGGTTTATAGCCCAAGCCCAGAATTAGACTTTTTTTGGAATACTTTTTTGCTCCGACACCCTGAAAAAGAAGAAAAAATAAACTACGCCCGCACTTTTTTATTGGATATGAAGCAATACTTTGAATCGAATAATCTTTCAGAAGAACAAGTCAAAATGCGTCTAAAGCAAGCTCTAGAGCGTTACAATCTTAGAAAAAAGATGGCTAAAACGCGTAGAAGACAAATTATGTATGGTTTATCAGCCGCAGCTTCTGTAATCTTAGTGGGAATAATTGCTTGGCTGACGATGAAAGCTGATAATGAACTTATCTATAATACTGCTTATGGGGAATGGAAAACCATAGTATTACCTGATAGCTCTAAGGTGCAACTAAATGCTAATTCAAAATTAATCGTCCCAATGGAGTGGAAAAAAGATGCCGATAGAAGAGTTAAACTAGAGGGAGAAGCCTTTTTTGAGGTCAGTAAAAAACTTACTTCAAACGCTAAGTTCACTGTAGTTACTGCTGATTTGGCAGTTGAGGTTCTAGGAACAGCCTTTAATGTAAATGCTCGCAAAGAAGCGACAGAAGTTTTCTTAGATGAAGGTAAAATTAAATTATCACATGGCGATGCTCAACTTGTAATGAAGCCTGGAGATTTTGTTGCTTATTCAGCAAAGGCTAAAAAGATTACAGCACGTCACCGTTCAGATGAAAGTCAAGTAAAGCCAGATGCTTGGAAAGATGGAAGTATTATTTTTACCAAGGAGTATGCGTTTACGATCTTTACAAAGTTAGAAGAAATTTATGGCGTAAAAATAAAAGTCAACAATGAGTTAGTTTACGCCAAAAAATATACCATCTCTGTGCCGTTGAAAGACTTGGAAACAGTGATACCTATATTGGAGAAGTCAATGCAAATCAAAATAAGGCGACAGCAAGAGGCTGTTATCATAGAATAATTCCATCATTATCAATATTAAAAACGAAAGCTTAAAATTAACTTTTTCGTATGAAAAAATATCTCTACAAGATTACAGTTAGCCTATGCCTATTTACGCTAGGAGGAACATTTTCTTTTGCACACAATCAGCATCTGGCTGAAATGCGGCCACTTATTGATGTGCTTGATGAGTTCGGAGAGAAGTACCAAGTATTTTTTTCTTATGAGGCTTCTCTGTTAGAAGGGATCAAGGTAGATTTTCAATTAAAAACGGCAGAGCCGCTGGAGCAGGCTATCAAGCGACTGATGGCTAAAACGGGTTTGAAGTATGATACCTTTGGCGATAAATATTTTGTGGTGTATAACCAGACGTATGAAGGACAGAGAGATGCGCAGAAAGTGCTACGAAAATTCAAGCAAATTGAGCGATTGCAACAAAAAGGAACGCTCAGTGTACAACCCAGTAGCTCCAAGCCTAAAGTACAAATAAGCAATGTGGTGCATAGTGTTGTAGAATTGAAAAATAGGCAAGAGGATATGAGTAAACCCCAAAAACTGGCGGCTGGCATCATACAAGGACGAGTAGTAGATAAAACAGGCAGCAAAGGATTATCTTATGCTACGGTGCAGATACAAGGTACAGCTATTGGAGAGGCGACCGATCTGGATGGTAAATATCGAATTACAAATGTACCTGCTGGCAGACATACACTATTAGTTTCATATATCGGCTATGAGCCAGATAGTGCAGTTATCGTTATTACTGATGGACAAGTCATAAATCAAGATTTTACTTTGAATGCAACCACTTTTATAGGCAAAGAAGTAATAATCACAGCTCAGCGACAAGGACAATCGGCTGCCATTAATCAACAAGTCAATTCAAATACCATTGTCAATATTGTTTCTGCCGAGCGGATTAAAGAATTGCCAGATGAAAATGCAGCGGAATCAGTTAGCCGTTTGCCAGGTATTTCAGTACGAAGAAGTGGTGGGGAGGGACAAAGAGTAAACATTCGAGGATTATCCCCTAAGTTTAGTGCTGTTGCTATGGATGGCATCCAAATTCCAGCAACGGGGCAGGGAAGACAAGTATTTAACTTGTACGTTGGTCAGGGTCAAGGCAGTGCCTCGCCGAGTGTAGATGACCGCTCTGTGGATTTGAGTATGATTTCGTCAGAAGCCCTTTCTGGTATTGAGGTGTATAAATCATTAACACCAGACCAAGATGGTGATGCTATTGGAGGTAGGGTAAATTTTATTTCACGCAAAGCACCTGAAGGAACGCAATATACTATTAACCTTTTAGGTGGGGGAAATCATTACCATCAAAGTTATGAAAACTTAAAAACTAATGCTTCTTTTAGTACCCGCATGTTCAATAACAAAATGGGCATCATTGCCACTGGGGACTATTCACAAAACGATCGAAGCTCCGATAACGATTTAGTAGAATATGTTTTCTTAGGGGAAGTTACCTTACAAGGACTGACTTTAACGGATAATACCACGACCAGAAAAAGATACAACGGAAATATTGTATTGGATTATGACTTTGGCGATCATGAGTTGTTGCTTACTGCCATGTATGCTGGCACAGACGTGGACAACGTAAATAGAACGTTGCGTATCAACTCTCGAACGAATGGTGCTACTTGGAGTGCGGGGCACTCTAAATCCAATATTGCTCTTTTCAATACAAGTTTGGGGGGGACACATCGCTTTTCTTTCTTAGACGTGGATTGGAAATTGACTTATATCGAAACCATAGATGAAAATCCTTTTAATTATGGGTTTGGCTTTGGTGACAACAATCCACTGACCAATAAAGAAATTCCATTAATTGACCCTTATTTGACTGCCGAATATACCCGCTTTGATCCCTTTCAAGCAAATGGGGGGCAACCAGGTGGCGGTGACATCAACCTTCGAGAGGATAAAAATACTATTGCGCAAATTAACCTAAAGAAGAAAATTAACATCGGCTTAAATAGTAGTGGATTTTTAAAAGCGGGGGTAAAAACCAGCTTTAAAGACCGCTTCAGGCAGCGCACCAATGCCACCATGATGCAAAGTAGAACTTGGTACGATGCCTACTTAAAAGACAATCCAGAAAGCATTATTGTACGCAACGGCTTAGCTGCTGCTAACTTTTTAGATGAAAATTTTGATCCAGGCGATTTCTTTGGTGGAGTATATCCTTTCCCAATCCGTTTGGATAGTGATGCGCCAGAAAGAATATTCAAAGCCTATGAATACCTACGATTTAACAATATTGTCTCAGGAACAAGCGACTACGACGTGAACGAGCGCATCTATGCAGGTTATTTAATGACTGATATGAATGTTGGAAAACGCATTAGTATTGTCGGGGGAGTGCGTTACGAGCATTCTGATAATGATTACATGGCTTTCGTTTTAAATAATTACGGTGAAGCTATTGTCGGGGATAAAGTTAACACCTTTGGACGCATCGAACAAAGAACCAGTAAACAAAATTATGGAGAGTGGTTGCCAATGCTAAATATGCGATTCAATATTATCAAAAATGAACAGAATAGTAATGGAGTTGATTTGCGTTTAGCTGCTACACGGGCTTTGACACGACCTGATTTTTACAATCTTACGCCTTTCATCAGTATTCAAACAGCAGGCAGTGTCATTCAGCGTTCAGAACCGACCCTACTCCCTACCACAGCTTGGAATTACGATGCTTTTTTGACCTTATTTAGCAATAAATTTGGCTTACTTACCTTTGGTGCTTTCTACAAAGAACTAGAGAATATTGATTTCATCTATGGACGAGATGTGGAAAAGGACATTATCATCGAAAGATTTGGTGAAGAATTTAAACTATCTGATGGATACACAGTTATTGAACCCTTGAATGCTGAGAAAACAACAACCGTTCAAGGCATAGAAATTGAGTTGCAGACCAATTTATCGTTTTTACCTAGCCCACTAGATGGTATCATTTTGTATGGCAATTACTCCAGAATTGCTTCTCAAGCCTTTTACCCACAACGAGTCGCCTTCTTTGACTTCAATACATTCAGAACAACCCTATTCGATTCTACTCGTGTGGCAGGTATGCCAGGTCAATCGCGAGACATCGCCAACATTTCCCTTGGTTATGATAAAGGTAAGTTTTCAGGTAGAGTATCTTGGAGTTTTCAAGGTGCGGCTATTGATTTTATTGGTGCCAATGAATTGCTTGATGGTTATATTGACGACTACGCTAGAGTAGATATTAGCCTAAAATATAAGCTAAACAATCATTTCTCAATTATTGCAAATGTCAATAATTTATTGAATCGTTATGATAGAACGATTACAGGCAGTGGCGGTTTGCCAGGAGCTGCCTCTATCTATGGTACTAATTCATGGATAGGCATTAGATATACAGGTTCAAGTCAAAAAGAAAATTATCAATAAATACTTAAAGATTAAACAATTATATTCATTTTTAACAATACAATACCTTGATATGATGAGATTTAACAGATTAATCGCCGTTCTACTATGTTTAACCATAGTTAGCTTCTCGTATGCACAGCAGCGTGAAGTTGTCATTCCACCAGGGGGCTTGAATGCTATTAGAGCTGCTGTTGAAGCAGATTTAGTAGCAAATGATACTACAACCGTGGAAGCCACTAAATACATCTTGAAAAGAGATGCTATCTATCCTTACACAACACAGTGGCAGCCCAATTATTTCATCCATTTAGAAGCGGAAGCAGGTGAGGGCAAACGTCCTGTAATGCTAGGGGTACACCCCGCTTCTGGCGAAGCACCACGATTTATTCGGGTCATAGATGGGTTTAATTTTATTGGTCTTGAATTTGCAGGGTTGGACTCCGCAGGAGAACACACTGATAATGCACCTATCCGTCCAAGAGGGTCGGGCAGCCGTGTTTGGGTAGAAGATTGTATTTTTGATAATCAACGCTTTGAAGTATTGCGTACCGACGCAACGGATTTACGAGTATATATGATTAACAATATCATTCGAAATAACTTCCAGCGCGACCGCTGGATCAAAAGTGGAGGGTTATTTTTCCAAAACGGCAATCCTATTGATACAATTGTTTTTAGGGATAACACCTACTTTAACAGTACTTGTAGAGTATTTCATAGCATCAATGGCTCGCCTATTAAATACTTTGAAATGGTTCATAACACCATCGTAAACGCTGGTGGTTTTAGAGAGTTTCAAGAGTATGGTGGTGTTTTTGCTACGGCAGTACTTGATTTTGGGGAGGCTCTAAATTTGAATGTTCAAAATAATATCTTTTATAACGTTGGTTTTATGGGTATTCGTAAAGAGTGGGAGGAAGAACATTTTGTATTCAACTTCTTGAATAGTGAAAATACACAAAGTATTGTTATCAGCAATAACAACATTTATTCTGACCCTGCACTTGTCGCTGGAACTCCGGATACCGCAGCACAAATGCGCCTGTTAAGTCCAGATTTAGACTCTTTAATTGGTGAAGCAGCGTTCTTGAGTAACAATATTTCTGAGCCTTTGACTTTCGTAAATGCACCAATGAGTACGAATATCTTGATAGATGCTAAGAAAAGACGTTGGGAAAATCCAGAAACTTCTTGGATTGAATCCTTGACACTGGATAATTCTATTGATAATTATGCTATTAATTACGCTTATGGCATGGATGCTACCTCTTTTAGAGCAGGCGTTGGTGGTGTACCGCTTGGCTCTCGACGGTGGTTCGATGAAAGTTTCTTTGTTGGCACTAAAAAATATACCAGTGATCCCACTTTACTAAGTGTAGCTACCAATTATCCTAATCCATTTACTGAAGCAACTAATATCCATTTTAACTTAGGGCAAGCAGCTGAAATAAGCGTGTTAGTTTACGATATGTCGGGTAAATTGGTATATCAATCTGCACCACAGCAGTTTGCGGCAGGTCAAAATCAGGTACTTAACATGGAAGGCTTGAATTTAAGTGCTGGCGTTTATGCGTACCAAGTGTTGGCGGAAATGTCTAATCGTAGGGTAGGCGTATCTGCAATGATGATGGCAAAATAAGTAAAATGGCTATTTTGATATGGTACATCTTCCTAATTGACTAATAAGTAAATGTGGAGATTTGCCATATCAACAAAAGCTAATTTTTATACGCCACTAAATTTTGAAAGTAAGCTGATTTACTTAACGAACCACCAACTTTAATTTTTATGATAAAGAATTTCTTTTTTGTGTTTTCATTTTACGTTGCCCTACTCTTAGGTTGTACAAGTGCTAATGTGCAGCAAAAAATGGGCATTAATTTAAAACCTAAAAAAGGAAATATTCTTTATCTCGCTCATCAATATAGTTTTGAGGACGATTTAGTTCATTTATTTCCCAACATAAGCAACACCAATACCTCCGCTGGTTTAGTCATTAATACCTCCCTTTCGTTAAAACTTTCCGATCCTTTAATGGGCAGCTTTGAGTTGAGTAGTCTCGATACTTTGTTCAACCAATATCCCTATCTAATGCCAGTGTTTCTATGCTACCTTGATCCAACTCAGCTTCAACCGATTTCTGAAGGAATATTTGATTCAACGCTTCAACAGTTCGCACAATACTTAAAGAAGCTTCAGCGACCAGTGTATCTCACTATTGGCGTAGAAGTGAATAGTCCCGTTTATCGAATGGAGGCGGCATTATATCAAGCAGCGTATCGTTATGTTGTCGAGCAAATGCAACAGCAAGGAGTGAACAATGTTGCTTATATTTGGTATGTAAATGGCATGAATCCTAGCTATTTAAATAAGGATATACTAGAGTGGTATCCTGGCGATGAATATGTAAACTGGATAGGAACAAGCCTGTATAAATTAACTGCTGAACACTATGTGGAAAGAGCGATTTTTACGACTTCTAATCATGAGCGCATTGTTGCGATTGCTAAACAAAAGAAGCTACCTTTAATGGTGGTAGAATCCAGTGCCATAGCAGTGAAAAAAAATTTAAACCAAGCACAACTTTGGACATCTTATTACGAACCCTTTTTTGATTTTATACAAGGAAACAATCAAGTGCAAGCATTTGCTCATTTGTATAAAGATTGGCAAGACGATATACTGACGAAAAAATGGTTAGAACGGCTAACCAACTCTAAACTGATTTACAGCAATGAAAGCCTATTTCAGCAAGTAGGATTTGACGAGCTAAAAAAGTAAAACTATGACAGCAACATTCATATATGTACTTTGCTTAGCGGTTATTTATGCTATTAAAAAGCATCTAAGCAAGTAAATAGCTACAATTTTAAAAAATAACAACAACTACTTATTACTCATTTTAATAAAAGACAAGAGATTATGTCAGAACATATTACACACCTTGCCGTAGCCGAAGATAGTGCCCGACTTGTAGGCTACAATCCTGCATTTAGCGCACGCATAAAAACAGCGATGGAGAAATATCCAGAAGCGTTGCGTTTGGGAAGTACCACTCGTTCAGGCGATACATTCATCCTTCCTTTGCTAACCACATGGAAGAATGACTGGCAGGAAAACGATCGACGAGCAGAGCAAATGGCTTACATTATAGGTTGGGCTGGTCATTTGGCGGCAGATAGAACGTTCAAGCCTGTTTTCCGAATTACTGACTTAGCCTACTATACCCGAGGTTATCCAGGTCCATCTCATGCAAGCATCTATCATGATACCGTCATGTTTGAACAAGTCTATCAATCAGGTCAAGCTACACCATTTCATCCATCCGCACTTCAAAAAAATATTGAAGGACACGCGGCGGCGGACTATGTGCCTGTCAATCGAGTCGAAAGTGCACTGGCAAGCAATTTTGCTGGTAATCTTGCTTCGATAAGAACATTTCTACCTCAAGCGATAGAGGATTGGAACAGCCAATGGCGAACCTTAGATGGGGAGAAACAGAAATTTTATGTAGGCATAGAGCGATACACGGATGCTTATCATAATAGCGACCCTAGCAGAAGGCGACAATACATCATTGAAGCAAATTTTTACAATCCAAATGATCCTATTATTGCTTTGGCGCGAAGTATTCAACAAGGAGAAAAGTCTTCTATCAAGTTATCAACTGCACTAGAAAATACAGATAATCAAAGTCTTTATGCACAATCTTTAAAACTAGGATACGATTTTCTGATGGCTTGCAGCGATTATTTTGAAGGAAATATTAGTCTGGACGAGGCAAAAAAACAAATGCGCACCTTTGAGCCACACACGCAATCACTTGACTACTATGTCAATCAAGTGCAAAAAGAAGACTAACTAATTTTTAAATTTTAAGCACTGCTTAAATATTATGTTTTTGTAAAAAAAGAATAATCATGCTAAATAGAAGACAATTTTTACAAAGTACTACCACCGCATCTATGGGGGCAGCACTTATCCATCCGGCATTTGCCTTTCCAGTGGGCGGAACGTTCCTTTTGGAAGGTGCTGCTACTAGAGCATTAAGCCCTTATCTTTTAGGAGAAGACTTGCTTCGCTTGTTGCAATTGGTGGATTTCAATAAAATGGTACGACAAGCATTGACCGTAAACGGCACCCATTTTCAATTAGGAAAGGTATGGTCTATTCCTGATATTGAACTGCTGAAAGTTGCCCAAGATGCTAAAAGAATATGGAATAGCGAAATGGAACAAGACCGCGCCCATACGCAGTACGCTTTATTTTGTGGTTGCTTGGCGCACCGCACTTTCGAACAATATTTTCCAACAGAGCAAGGCAATCAGCTTTCCGAACGGGTACTTTACCAAGATACATATTTACTCAAAATGCTTCAAAATGCAGATATTCATAGAAAGCAATTACCAGTGGATTCCCCTTTGGAAGGTGTGACGGAAGCAGCAGTAGCAGAACTTTTTCACATTATTCAACAAAGGAATTTAATTCGGATGCACACCCTAAGACCTGAATTTTCAGATGTTTCTGCTTGGTTAGAACAGTTCTTGGCTTATTATCAACAAATGAAATTAGATAATCATGCCTATGCGAAGATATATTGTCAACCTGTGAAACCAAAAGTGCAACAATATATAGTTGAACCTAATTTTTATGACGCAAAAGAAACCATTATCCAAGCAACGCGGCACTTACAACTAGGCTTGAGCACAGGGGCAAATAATCTATTGGCTTCGACTAACCAACCCAAATCTTTATACGGAAAAGCGTTGGATACAGCACTAGCAAAAATGAAGATTTGTGAACAATATATACTCGGAAAGACAGACGATAAAACCCTCTTAGTAGTAATGAAATGATACTTGCATTTACCTTTTTGATTAGTGGGCAGGCATTGTTACAATGTCTGCTATTTAAAAACTAAAATTCTATGAGACATTTACTTTTCCTCATGATGTTACTTTCTCCAATTTTCGCTTACACACAATCGTGGAAAGTAGAGGCAGAAGTGGCTATCCGAGCGCATCGAATGGCAAGAGTAAAACTCAATTTCGCAGGAGTAGCACCGACTGACATCAAAGTAAATTTAAAAATGAGAGAACATGCGTTCAAATGGGGAACAATTATGAACGTCAGTCATATCCTTGATTTGGAGCAGATGGGCTTTGACAAAAATAGCAACCATCCTTATTTTTTGCACTTTCGCCATTTCAATTCCATAACCCCTGAAAATGCGGGCAAATGGAAATTTTGGATAAATGCCACTAATAAAAGTAAATATTTAGAAATGGTGGATTGGTTCAATAGTATTGGTATCCAAAATAGAGGGCATACAACGATTTGGCCCTCCATTACAAGATGGAATGCAGTACCCGATTTTGTGACTCGGGCTATGGATGTAGTGGAAAATGGTGTAATCGTAAAAACCAAAGCAACGGTTATCCGAGAGCACATTCGGCAGCATGTTGAATCGCAATTACCTGTTTTAGAAGCCTACAATATTTATGAATTAGACTTGATTAATGAGCTTATCAATGAAGGGGAAATTGTTAAAAATCTACTTGCGCTATCCTCCTCCGAACGACCTAAAGAGCATGCCGAATGGCATAAATGGGCAAGAGCTGCTGCCCCTGAAGTAGCGCTAATTGTGAATGAATACAACCTTTTTCAGTCAGGCAACAACTTTCATCAAAACTTTGTAAGCTATGTGCAGCAGATGTTAGCAGAAGGCGCACCTATTGATGGTGTAGGAATGCAAGGACACTTTTTTGGCACTATGCCCAACTATGAAGAATTAAAACGCCGATTACGAGAAGTTGCTGTGCTTGGGCTACCGATGGTAGTTACTGAATTTGATATGCAAGAAGGTGGATATGCCGAAATGGAAAGAGTGCTTTATGCTATATTTTCTGAGCCGCTGCTTCGAGGATTCAGTTTTTGGGGCGCATGGGACGGCAGGCACTGGCGCAATAACGCTCCTATGTTTCGCACCGATTGGTCGCTTAAAGCCAGTGGACAGGCTTGGTTCGATTTGGTGAAAAAAAAATGGTGGACAGATACTACACAAATAATATCTTCTAATTCAAGTTTTGAAGTAGCTGCTTTTCTAGGTAATTACGATGTATATGTAGAGGTAAATGGAAAAATAATTGCCCAGCAATTTGAGTTGACCAAAGCAGGACAAGAAATCAACATCAACCTCGACCAAACTGGTTATGTTATCCCTACGGCAACTCTAAATTTCCAAAATGACAAAAATGTCATTTTTATCAATGAGCCACTCGAATTATCCATTACTAGCAACACAGCCATCAAATCAGTTGTTTTCAAAGATGGCGATCGCATTTTAGGGGTGGATACGATGGCGTATATTTTTTCCTCCACCAAGGCAGGTATTTTCCCAATAAATGCTATTGTTGAATTTGTGAATGGTTATCGTTTGCAAACGCCACTGAAGACCTTACAAGTTTCTGCTGCCAATGCTAGCCCTTTCATTCAAAAAGTATTTCCTGCTTCAGGGTCAAGTTTGCTGCAACAAGAGCGTATAGAAATATTTGTAGAGGCTATTGACCCCAATAATGACCCCATGGTCGCTACTATTTTGGATGAAGACAACAATATTTTAGCCATGGATAATAACGCTCCCTTTTATTTAACTTTGCTCAATTTACCACTAGGATCAAATCGACTTCGTCTTAAAATTGAGGATGATAGATTTGGCATTAATGAACAACGCTTGATTTTGAACATTATAGATGCCAATAGCTCTAACCTGGCTAAAGCTCAACCACTAAAGGCAGATGACGATATTGAAGAAAACAGTAATAAAAGTATAGATGTAGAGGGCGATTTGGATTTAGGTGAAAAAATAGTAGGCATTCGCTTTGAATTTGCTGCAATTCCTGAACAGGCAATTATTGATAGTGCTTTTATTCAGTTTGTCAACCAAAAATCTGAGCAGACGGGGATGATTGAACTGATTTTTCAAGCAGAAAAAAGTACCAATGCCAGTCCGTTCAGAAACAGTAACGCCAACTTGAGCAATCGGTTGTTGACCACAGCACAAACGAAATGGAATGTGCCCGACTGGTTGGATTTAGGCGCACGTAGTCAAGAACAAAAAAGCCCTGATTTGAAGCCAATACTTGATGAATTACTCGCACAAATGAGATGGACTAACAAAAGTCCCATTAACATCATAGTAAATAAGGGAAATGGCAATTCCAAACGCTCCGCATTCAGCTACGACCAATCGCCTATTGACGCTCCACAACTGAATGTTTACTATCGAATCAACTTTGACTTGTCCGCTCCGCCGGCACCTAATGGATTGTTTTATCAAGCATTTGGAGGTAGTTCGGGGCAGCTAAGTTGGGAAACGCCTGTTTCTGAAGCCATGCTAGCTTATGTCATTTTTGTAGAAGGGTTTGATAACCCAATTTTAGTAGAAGACCCAACGCATTTGTTCTTTGATTTAGAAGTTGGTCGTACTTACACTGTTCAAATCCAAGCGATAGGTGCCTATGGTTTGAAATCTCCATTGAGCGCACCTTTTACTTTTGTTCCAGACCAAACGACTGTAAGCACACAGGAAATATGGAATAGTGATGAAGTAATCCTACTTCCTAATCCCGCCAATAAGCAATTTAGTATTCAATCTGAAAGAGGTACTTTTTCACAGATTCAAATCTTAGATTGTCAAGGAAGAATAGTCAAGAAAAGTAATGAAATGCTTGTTGATATTAGCGATATGCCAACAGGTTTATATTTTGTTAAAATAGTAAGCAGCGAGGATAAAGTTGTAATAAAAAAATTAATCATACATAAATAGTTTACTTAAAAAAATAAGAAGACAAATGGAAAATATAATCTTATCGTTGTTTTGTCTTTTCAGTGGTTTATTGATAGCACAACCTGCCCAAAAATGGACATGGACGAATGAGGCTGAAGATAAAGATGAGGTGAGTATTATTTTGTTAGGAGATACTAACCTACAAAATCGAGAAAACCCTGCTAGTGCTTTTCAGTATATTTTACCTACTTTACAAAATGCAGATATTCGTTTTTGTAATTTAGAAGGCGCATTGGCTGGCACCGATATGAACGCTAATTGGGGGGATGTACCTCATAAATTTGCTTGGCGACATTCAGCACCCGAAATGGTAGAAGGGTTAGTAGCGGCTGGCTTCGATGTAGTAGGGGTGGCAAACAATGTGACCTATCCTTATACTGCCCTTCAAAAAAGCTTAAAAGTGCTAGAACAAGCAGGTATTCAATATGTAGGTGGGGGAAATAATCTAGCAGAAGCACATAAAGCTATTATTATTGAAAGAAAAGGAACAAAAATTGGATTTTTGCAATATGCTTGTACAGTCTTTCCTTTCGACCATGCCGCTTTGGTAAATCAACCTGGCATTGCCGAAGTAAAAATAAAAACTGCTTACCAAGCACCTGAAAATTTGGATAAACCTGCCCAACCCCCTGTCGTGTTATCTATTCCCGATGCAGCATCACTAGCTAGAATGCAGGAAGATATTAAAGCATTAAAAAAAGAAGCAGATATTGTCATCGCTTCTTACCACTGGGGGGTTTCTAACACCTATGAACCTGTATCGTATCAAAAAGAAGTAGCTAGAGCAGCCATAGAAGCAGGTGCAGACCTAATATTTGGACACGGACCTCATAAATTGCAAGCCGTTGAAATGTGGCAAAACCGACCTATTTTCTATTCAGTGGGTAACAGTGTTTTCGATTGGTGGAAAGGTCGTCCTAGCTTAGACGGGATGATGGTGCGGCTATTGGCGAAAGACAAAAAATTGCAACAAATCTCTTTTGTGCCTTTACAACGCAATGAACAAAACGACCCCATACTTTACGAACCCTCGTCGAATATGGGGCAGACCATTCTAAAAAATGTGCTTGATTACGACGACATTCATCGTGCTAGGTTAAACATGGTCGGAAAAGAAGTGATGGTTTATGATGCTGATGCTCAAGAGCGCATTCCAAAATTGGAGCGATTGTGGGAAATGGAAGGTTTACAAACACCCGAAAGCATTGTGTATGATGCAGAAAGAAACGTTGCTTACGTTAGTAATATGAGTGGCAAAGAGCCTGGTGATGGTTTTATTGCGAAAATAGATATTGATGGAAAAATACGGCAATTAAAATGGGTGGTTGGGCTAGATAATCCAAAAGGGATGGAACTTTATCAGCAATTTCTTTATGTTAATGATGAAAAAATAATTTACAAAATTGATGTAACTACAGGTAAAATAGTCGAAAAACACCAGCCAATAGGTGCGGTTTCGCTGAATGATATTACCGTAGATAAAGATGGTACTGTTTTTGCGAATGATATGAATGGACATCAGATTTTTCGATTAAAAAATGGTAAATCAGACATATTCTGGCAAGACCGAAATCAAGGTCGCCCAAATGGTATTTGGAATGAACCAGAGCGTCTATTGATTGCCATGTTTGGTACTGGACAATTTCTAGCAGTGGATAAACACACCCGAAAATCAAAACTTCTGACTCAAAGCATCGGTAGAGGTGATGGTATTGAAGGTATAGGCGAAAAAGACTACTTGATTACTGATTATACTGGTCAAATTTTTTATTTTTCTCCTATCGAGCATTTGCATCTACTATTAGATAGTCGAGGACAAAGGCTTACCGCTGACCTGGAGTACGTTGCATCGGAGCGGTTGGTGCTAGTGCCATCTCATGCCAACCATACGATACAAGCTTTCCGATTGGTATGGGAAGATGAGAAATAGAAAGTAGAATAACCCAAAATAATATACATAGATTCTGAATTACATCAATTTTGGTACAAATCAATCACTATGAGAAATACACGTCGAACATTCTTAAAATCTAGTTTATATGCTGGTACAGGGGCTACTTTATTATCTGGCATTTCTCCCAGTCAAAATAAGTCTGATTACAAGGAAGCGGATTATGCTGCACTAGACGAGGTATTAAAAGAGCCTGTACTCAAAAAAGAATTATTTCCAGTGCCTATTATCATTCAAAGTTGTGATTTATTGGAATACAATGGCAACTACATGATTCGCATTCGCTCAAAAGATGGGGCAGAGGGCTATTGTGTAGGACACAATATTCGTATGCCACATTTGTATCCTATCCAGTTGGAGCTAGTTAATCCTTACTTCGTGGGTAAAGATGCACGAGATTTAGACCAGTTGTTAGAAGGCGTTTTTATGTATAAAGACAACTACAAATATCAGGGCTATGCTATTTGGATACCAATTGCTACGGTAGAAATTGCTATTTTAGATATGCTAGGTAGAATTGCAAATAAAAGCATAAGTGAACTTATTGGAGAGATTAGAAATACGGAAATTGCTATCTATCAAGCTAATGACAACAGAGGGAAATCAGCGGAAGAAACAATTAAAAACATCAAAATGCTACAAGCAACTACGCAAGCTAAGGCAGTAAAATTTAAAATCGGTGGGCGAAGGAATAATCCAGAATTTCCTGTCGGGCGTACAGAAAAACTTATTCCGCTCATGCGTGAGGCTTTTGGAGACGAAACAACTATTTATGCGGACTGTAATGGCAGTTATGATGCAAAAGAAGCGATTCGAATTGGAAAAATGTTAGAGTTAGGTAAAATTGACCTATTTGAACAACCTATTCCAACGGATTGGTACGAAGATTGGAAAGCCACTGCCGATGCACTTACTATTCCTATTGCTTCTGGTGGCGGAGAGGTAAGTATTCGCAATTTCCGCTGGTTGATTGCGAATGAAGCTGTACAAATGGTGCAGCAAGATTTATTCTATTTTGGAGGTATGGTGCGTTGTATGAAAGTGGCACGTATGGCAGCAGTGAAGGGCTATCCTTGCACACCCCACATCTCTGGAACAGGCTTAGGCTATATCTACATGATGCAATTTGTTGCAGCACTACCCAATGCAGGTCCTTTCCATGAATTTAAAGGGGTAAGCACAGAAGTACCTTTTGAATGTAAAACATCCTCTTTGATACCTCAACTTGGTGTTCTACATTTACCAAAAGGTATTGGGAGTGGGGTAGAAATTGATCCAGATTTTATTAGTAAGCACAGAATATTAAATATTTAGGCGCTAACTACTTAATAATCAGTTTACGAATCAATATTTGCTCTTCAGTTTTTAGCACTATTCCTAGTGTGCCACTGTGTTTCCATGTGCGCACATCTATTTTATAAATATTTTGCTGAGGTAGCGCTTTTCTTTTTTCTCGATATAATATTTCACCCTGTGTATTAGTAAGGAGTAATTCGATGTCCTTTGCCCAACCTGTGTTAAAAAGACTAATTTCTACCCAGTCTGATGCAGGATTAGGATAGACACTTAACTCACTAATCTCTTGTTCCCAACTTTTTGTCTGTACAACAACTGGCTTGGTTTCGATATAAAACTCATGTACCCTATATGTATCTACATCTGGAAAGCCATCTGTGGTAGGCGACAAGTCGTATTGATAAGCTGGCGCAAATAAACTTTCTTTCCATAACTGTGCTAGCATTGCTGAATCAGTGGGAGGAGCTGCATTGGGAATTTGTGTTGGAGGCAACGTTCCATCGCCTTCTCTACGAATACTCCACCAAAATTGTCCATTCAAATCTTTGCGCAGGGCAGGTGCAGAGGAATCGGAAGCACGATTATTATTTCCCATAGTAAATCCTCTTTGTGCGGAAGGCTCAACAAAACCAAGCATAAAAGCATATCGTTTCCCTCCTTCCAACACAATTTCATTCTCGTCTAGTAAATCCCAACGAATGTAATGTAAATGCCCTATCTCACCACCGTTTTGGGTTGTTGGTGGAATATCTGGAAAAAAGCCACCTGTTGCTAACAAGATAGATTCATAAGTAACGCCCTCCAGAAAATCATCTGCTCGGTGATTGGTCGTGAAGCCATGTGTAGCATCAGTACCTCTAGGTGTACCATTATCGTTGATACTAGGCTCCCCTTTTACCTCGAAAAGCTGTAAGAAAACGGCTGCTCGTGGCGTACCAGTCCTTATTGCACTAGAACTATTGCCTGTTCTCATCACAATAGCATCTATTTTAATTGTTTCGTTTTCAGGAATATTAAATACCTGCCCTAGGTCGCGATTGCGCTGGAAATAGCCTTGCGTTTTCCAATCTAAATTGGATTTATCTACACTACGCACACTGGTACTCCCCCCCATATCTGACCCAGCAAAGAAAAGATAATAAGGCGTTTTTAATTCGTCTAATTGATAGATTTTACCTAATGCTATTAAGGACAAACCTTCCTTAGAGATTACCTTACCTATGCAGTCGCAATGACCATTTTCTTGGTCATTTTCTGTTAAAGGACTACCATCATCGCAAGGTGTGCCTACGGGTAGGCAAATGCTGATACCTACACAGCCACAAGTACCATCCGTTGCATCATTAATAGTGTTGGGGTTGCCATCATTGCAAGGTATGCCCGCTGCTGGGCATTCTATTACAGTACTCAAGTGGGTACTCGGTATTGGACGTTGCAGTGTACCATCTGGAAGTTGCCAGCCTACTGAAAAGTGATCTCCTCCTGCGGCTTCTTTCATTAAGGCTTCAATGTAATAAACCACCCCCGCTTCCAGTGTGATAGGTATTGACTTTTGTGTTTCAAATTTATCCCAAATCCTTGGTAAAGTCCAATCATTGTGGTAGGCAATTCTTCGAGCATTGGCTGGGTTATAATCTGTACTTAAATTTAACGATACATTGTCATCGCCTGCTATCCAGAAGGTATAATCGCCTGATATTGGCGCACATATGTACCCACTGATGGAAGCCCCGTAATTATCGCCTACATTGCTGGGTGCCTCAAATGAAGAAACGGTTAGCACTACATCTGGATTATTTGGATATTTCGGATGATTCGTCAAACTGGCTACTGTTCTCGCTGAACCTATGTTGTTGTAGCGTCGATAAGTCAATTTACCATCCACCTCGCAAACACCAACACTGAGGTTTTGCCTTTCTGTTGACCTATCAGAAGCACTGAAAAATGAGCAAAATATCAAAATACTGACAGGAAGCCATCCTGAATATAAATAAGAATTAGCTAATTTACGCTGAATTTGTTGTTTCATTTTCGTTTTGTTGTTTATCGTTTTTTTTGAAAAAGTAAATAAACCTACTGTGAAGCTAGGAAAAATTTTTCATTTCTACTAGTTCTAAAGCTGAAAAGCACAACCCTTTTTTACTCCACCTTAATCAACTTTTTGACCAAAACATTTTCACGCTCAAGCATTTTTAAAATATAAACTCCTGCTTTAAGTTGTAAAGAAATTGTGGATACATTGTGAAAGCTGCCGACAAACTGTCCATCTATGTTAAAGACCTCAACAGAGATAATACGGTTGAAATGAAGTTGCTCGCCAATTAGAGGATTAGGATACACCTCAACAGTTTCTTCTTCGGGCAATGTTATTGTAGTTGTTAATTCATCAAAAGGCGGAGCATAAGGTTGGCGAGGTATCCCTCCACCACCGATTCGTTCAGGCGCATTATTGACGACTATGGAAAGGGCTTGCATCAATTTATTGAGTTCATTTTTCCACGTCGTGCTAGTCATTGAAAATCCATATTTGTCTTTAAATTCCAATTCAGCGTCTCTCTCAACGATAATATCCCAGGTGTCCCAAGCGGCATCTTCTGTAAAGTAAACGCCATAGTTTTGCATAGTGAAGAAAAGTTTTTTTCCTGCTACGGTTTGTAAATTTAGGTCATCAATTGCAATATCAGGCGGAATGGCAAATAGCGACCCCATAAGTATATGCGGATTCGTACCTCCATAAGTTCCTTTTGCATAGTTATCGGCACTTTTTGCGGGCCACTTGAATCCAGGTAGGGTATCGTGATAATAGCAGTATTTTTTTGCCCAAGGATTAATCTTAATGGCGTGTCTTATAGGCGCTTCGTTTGTTAGTTCCCCCAATCTAATGGTTCCACCTAGCGCCGACATACTGGATGCCCCTTGTCCACCACCTTTCAAGCCATTTTCCTTTATAGATTGATATTTTCTATTGTTAGGATATTGCATCCAAATAGGTAGATGGACAGGTCCACCGACAGTACATCTTGAAAGCTGACTACCTTCAAATACTAAATTAGAATTAGGCAATCTAAAAGCAAAGTTACCATTAGGCGTTAAGCCGTAGGGACTATTCCCTGCATCTGGCACAATGTAATCATCTGCAATTTGTATTAGAAACCCTAAACTTTGCGTTCCATTGCACCTACCTTCGCCCCACACCTCTGTGCCAAGTACAATCTTTCTAGGATCATTAGCATTAAGTTCCAAGATATGCTGAATATCCACGCCCACATGAGCCGCTGGCTGAAAATGAGCAGATTCATAGGTCGCCTCACTTCCAATAGGCATATTCCAAATAGAATTTTGAGAAAAGGGCCACTGCCAAGCCAAGCGATGACCCGCTAAAGTATCTTGTGCAATCGTAGCAGTAGAAAATGCAAGCAAGCATAAGCCAAGTATGATATGGTGTATTGCTTTCATAAGAAACAGTGTCAATAAGTTATGCTAGGATAATATGTTCTCTACAACTTGTTGAGGGTAGCGTTCCAGAAACAATTACTTTTAAGATCAAAATTTCATTTCTACCCCCAAACTTGGCAGAATGGGCAACTGATCCACTCGGTCGTAGCGCACACGGTCAAAAAAGAAAATATTTTGACGATTGTAAAGATTCGTAATGCTAGCAATGACTTCTAATTTAGTCGTTCTTGAAAGTTCAAAAGTTCGCTTCAGAGAAATATCCATCCGATGATAAGAAGGCAGGCGTGCACTGTTGCGCGCTTGGGCAAAAATGATGCCCAAGTCGGGATTACCGCCCAACACGTCCGTTTCTAATCCTTCATTAAAGTTGAAATTCGAGTAAAAGCCCTGCGTAGGGGTAAATGGAAATCCAGTGCCAAAGTTCCAGCGCAGACCCGCTTCCCAAGCCTTGCCTTTTCCAAAATTTTGGCTAATCAAAAAGTTGATGTTGTGCCGTCTATCAAATACTGTTGGATAAATTTGTTGCCCATCATTTCGGTTGACATTAGCCAGTGAGTAGGTTGCCCAAAGGTAAGTTTTGGGTGTTTCGTAGCGCAAAGAAAAGTCTATACCGTAGGCTTTTCCTGTTTCCGTTTCGAAATCGGGGTCTCTAGCCAAGAGTTTGTTTCTGTTAATGTTAATAAGTTGCGTAAAATTCTTGTAGTAACCTTCGATATTGAGCAACATCTTTGTGGTCAAATCTATCTCAACACCAGCAATAGCATGAGTAGATTTCTGCAAGCGGTCGGCAGTAGGTTCGCGTGAATTGGGTTGAAAAATGGTTTGCTCTGGTCCAGCCAAAAAGCCAACAAATAGATTGACCACATCTCGCTCATTCACAGAGCTGACTAGATTCTGTGAGTACAAGCCACCTGCCATTTTCAAGCGAAAAGCATCGGTAAAGTTATATTTTAATCCCAGTCGAGGTTCGAGGAGCGCTTTAGATTGCGAAGCGTACAACTGCAAGCGAATGCTAGGCTCTAACACAATGCGATCCCATTTTTGTTTGTATTTCAAGTAACCTGCCAACTCTGTTGTGAAATCTCGCTGTATAATTGTGTTGCCTACAAAATTTCTAAAGAGGAAATCGGTGCTAATCCCATTAAAAATAAAGCCATATTGAAGTTGGTTGTTGCTACCGAAGGTACTGAAATTCAACTGTGCAAAGAGGTCGGAGATACTACTTTCTCTAGGATTATTATCCGCTTCTACCAAAGCAATATCATAGTCAGAAAAACCAATAGTTCCATCAATAACAACAGAGGAACTTGGTGGGATAAGTGTGAAATTTGCACCGCCACCTCTGGATTTCCAATTCAAATTGGCAATGCCCTCAAAATTGACATTATCTGTAAAATTGAAGCCAAAAAGGTTGAGTTTACTGCCATTGCCTGTTTGGAAAGAAATTTTTCCATAAACATCAGTGAAATTGTAAGGTAGCCCAGTCGAATCAATCGGCGAATAGTTGTAAAAAGTTGATGCTGTTCGGTCAATATAAGAACGCTTTGCAGTGAAAAGATAAGAAGAACTACCGCCGCCTTCTGTTTTCAATTTTTGAATAGGTCCCTCCGCTAACACTTTGGTTTGGAATGGGTTAACTGCCACAACGCCTCCATGCTTTTTGCGATTGCCTTCTCGTGTTTTAATGTCAACGATAGCAGAAATCCTGCCTCCATATTCGGCATTAAATCCACCTGTGATGACATCCACACTTCGGATGGTTTCAGTTTCAAAAACAGAGAAAAATCCAATGGAATGAAAGGGATTATAAATGGTCATGCCATCTAATAAAATTTTATTTTGGATAGGCGCACCACCTCGAATATAAAGTTGCCCACCTTGGTCGCCTGAGACAATAATGCCAGGCAAAACAGGTAAATATTGTGCAATATCTGATACGCCCCCTGTGGAGGGTAAGGAGCGAATTTGTTCAGCAGTAACGGTCAATTTGGACACCTGCACGTCGGAGCGTGCTTGCTCTCGTGTAGCGGAAACATCTACCGTTGAAAGTTTAACGCTAGCCTCCTCTAGGTAAATTTGTTCATATACAATTCGATTGGCGTTCAGTTCAATGATTACACTAAGGCTATCATAGCCCAAGTAAGTCACGACCAAATTATAGGTACCAGCGGGAATACTGTTTAGGCTAAAAAAGCCCTCTATGTTAGTGGTTGTGCCATAATTTGTGCCTTGCAACAGGATGTTGGCAAAAGCAATGGGTTCGCCATTGGCTTTGTCGTACACACTTCCTCTAATAATTCCTGATTGAGCTAGTAGGCAGGCACTTATGCAAATAAGAACTGTAGTGAGGAGTGATTTCTGAAACATAAATTATAGTTTTTACGCTAATATAAGGAAAACCACGAAAGTGCAAGTAGTTGCTTTTGCCTTTCTAAAAATAAAATAATTTTATGTTGTAGTTTTCTATGACATTACATTGGCTAACATTGAGTAAATTATACGCCGTTGGTTGTAACAAGTAAGAACATCTACGCTACAAATAGCTATTGCTTGAATTTTGTAACTAAAATTTTAGAGGCAATGTCTGCTAGTCGTCTTTTTACGCTCATAAATATAATGCAGCAAATCGAATATGAGCTACGTAGATTAATAATAATAATTGTATTTCCTTTATCTTAGAATATCACAACGTGATAGATAGGAAGCTGTGTTAACGGATACAGCAATGATAATGCGTAGAAGCTCCATCAGATGGTTTTTTGATTTTTGTTTATAAAATTTATAAAATAGATACTGAGTATAGCTATTGCTGCAAGGAAAAATTGTCCAAACGATAAAATCAATATAAGCAAGCAGATAAGATGATGGTGCAGTTTGAGTATCGAAGGCATAAGGAGCTTCTAATGATTGTGGATTGGCTAATGTCATTGTACTGAAAGCAAGTTGGTAAAGGGCGTGAAAACCAAGAATAATACAAGAAAGGTATTTCCAAATTTTGCTCAAAGTATTCATTTTTTCGTTCGTTTGAAATGTATAAGATAATCTAAATCTCTTATGTCCAAATTGTTACCGTCTCAAATCCAAGAATATCTCCGTCAGGGGTTAAGCCAACAAAATAAACGGGATACTGCGAATCACTACGCGCCCCATCGAGACCAACCACGATATGGGTGAGTTGCGTGAGGTGTTTTTCCATAAAAATATGGAGTGTTTTGAACGACTCAAAGGCTGCCAGTTGTTCGTACTCCTCATACAACTCAAATATCCACTCGTAATCTGACCTGCCTTGATGCCAAAGCTGAATGGCTTCTTCGTTATTGGCTGGGTTCAGTCCCAAAGTGCTACTAAAGCTCTCTGGAGTCAATTCTTTCAAATCGGCATCTTTGCGGAAAACTGACAAGTAGGCATCAGCTTCATTAGCCCAAGCTGGAAAGTACAAGCCATTCCCTAATTCGAAGAGGCTATCATAAATCTTATCAGTCGTCATCTCTTTTTTTATCTGAGCCTGCAAAATGACGTACCGAACAGCCAAGCGAGCAAGGAAAGGCATTTTCGCAATTTCAGCAGCAGATAAGCCATTATTGTTTACATCATAGGCATTCACTAACTTTTCTTTGGCGTAAGCCAAAGTGTCATCAATATCTTTCTTGGTAATCCTTGCGCCGGGCTTGGCATCTCGATGATCCATGAACCGATAGAAGACGCTGGTGAGTTGCTGTTCGATTCCCTCTAAGTGTATCAGTCTGCGCCGTATATCCTTTCGGCTTATTATAGGGTCATTCCCGGCGGCATCAAGGATGTTTTGTGCAGCCTTTTCTAATGCTGCATACACTTTTTGTTTTGCTAATCTAGCCATTTGAGTCTCGTTTATGGTTACCAATTTTATAGACTAAACCAAATACCAATGCGGTATTGACACTTGACAGATTTTCGAGATAAACACTTTCAAAGCGATAAATGTAAGCTATCGAAATAGACAAGCTCTTGACAACTCTGAAAGACAAATTGGGTGCTGCTCTGATAAAAAAGTCCTGACCTTCACTCAAAGAATGTCTATAAAAGACCATATTGGAAAAAGTGATTCGGTTTTCCCAAAATTGATGTTGATGTACCAGTCTAATCATAAGCAATTCCTTATCTCTTTGGCTGCCTACAATATTGCTATTTTTAAACTCCGTACCATTGAAGAGGGTATTTTCATAGCCCGCTCCAAAGTCCAATCGCACAAAACTGTGAACCCATCTCTTTTGCATACTTACCCCTAAGCCCGCCAAATGCCTTGATTTCACTCTAAACATCAGGTTGTCTTTATAGTTGTGAAAAGCCGTTGGAAAGAGTTTATCCTCTTTTGCGAAATAGGAAATGACCATCAATTGATACCAGTTGTCTTCAATCTTTCTGCCGTTGTTTTCGTTAAAATGGTAGTGGGTAAGGTTGGTAAAATGCCAACGTTTAGAACCCAAATCTATGTCCAACTTAGGACAAAATATGGTTTGACTAAACGTTCCCGTGATGAATCTGCCTGAAATATTAAAATCCACTTGGTATTTCCACTTCGAGCTATCTGTTGGGGTACTGATAAAGGCGAAGAAAAACTTACTGCTTGCCCAGGCTTTATAAAAATCATCGTACCCTCTTGGTAGTCATATGAACATCTTCCGTAATCCAATGAACCACTAGCATCACTTTTTAGAGCAATAAAATAGAGGTCGCTTGTAAATTTCACCTGACTAATATCTCGATTTGTTTGAGGCCACTGTCGGATAATCGTTATCAATGGATGCGAAGGATTGGGTGTTCCCAAAAATTTGGTAGCATTCTTCAATGCTCCTGATATGAATGAATGCTGTCATTTATTGATTTTTGCTACGCATTAACCTCAGCAAAGGTGTAAATATTTTATCCATTCTATCTATCTGTTTCACAGAATGTTCAATACATTTCGAGGTTAATGGAATGGATGTTTGTTGTGTGATTTTTTTGTTCTATGACCATGCTACGCTATCTCTAGGGTAAAGAAATCAAAAAAATGACTTAAAGATTTTGTTAGAGCGAATCGAGCTTGAGTTTTTTATACAAAATCCACTAAAAAATTATTCAAAAATTTAATTTAACATAATTTTTATTCACACGATTGCCCTACATGGATGCTGGCAAACCAAGCTAATAAAGATGAATTACTTAAGCGTAACAACTATTTAGCCGATTTTATCGTTTATTTTACAATGTAGCAAAAACTTACCATTTTTTGTTTTGTTAAAACCATATGCGTTAATATTCAATGCTAATTCATGCAGAAAAAGATTGTATTCCTTTTGTTGCTTTTGGGTCTAGGTTTAAATGTAGCCTTAGCTACGCACAATAGGGCAGGGGAAATTCGAGTGGAACAAATTGGAGATTGTAATGCACTTACTATCAGAGCTACGATTACCACTTACACCGATTTGAGGAGTGTGAATGCTGACCGAGATACCCTTCAACTCTGCTGGGGTGATGGTACTTGCGTAAATGTTGGTAGAATTAACGGGCCAAGACAAAACGGCGAGCCTGTTGGTAACTTTATTAAGAAAAATATATATATCGCAGAACATACCTACCCTGGTAGAGCGACTTACACTTTAACCATGACCGACCCCAATCGCGTGTCTGGTATTTGGAACATCAATTTCCCTAATTCTGTAAATATTGCTTTTCACTTAGCAACCACCTATACTTTTTTAAACCCTCAATTTCAGGGCTGCAACAGTACCCCAATTTTATTACAACCGCCTATTGATATTGGTTGTGTGGGACAGCCTTTTCAGCACAATCCCAATGCTTACGACCCCGACGGCGATAGCCTCTCCTATGAGTTCATTGTACCTCGTCAAGACATTAATGCGCCAGTTCCAAGATATTTATTCCCTAATCAAGTAGATCCAGGTGCTAATAACACCCTGACCCTCAATAGGGTAACAGGTGATATTCTCTGGAATGCTCCTCAAAGGGAAGGTGAATTTAATCTAGCCATGATTATCATTGAATGGCGGAATGGTGTTCCTATTGACACCACCATTCGTGATATGCAAATTCGGATAGAGCGTTGCCAAAATTTGCCTCCTGAGGTGGAAGTTCCATTTGATGAAATTTGTGTGATAGCAGGAGAGGTCATAGAATTTGATGTAATCGCTACTGCACCTTTAGTTGAGGCTAACCAGCGGGTGCAGTTACAAGCCTTTGGAGGACCCTTAATCCTAGACATTAGCCCCGCTACTTTTGAAAATAACAATCTGAATTTTCAACGGCAACCAGTGGTCAAGCGGTTTCGATGGCAAACTACTTGTGAGCATATTTCTGGGCAACCTTACTCCATCGTATTTAAAGCAGTAGATGACTTTTTGAGAGATACCACAGGGCTGGCGACACTAAAGACTGTCCGTATCAAAGTAGTAGGACCACCGCCAGAAGAGGTGCAAGCAGAATCAAGCGGCGGTCGCGTATTTGTGAGTTGGGAAAGCCCCTATTTTTGTGAAAATGCTGAAAATCAATATTTTAGAGGCTTTTCTATTTGGCGGAGAGAAGGGAGTAATCCCTTTGTAATAGATACCTGCACCACTGGATTGGCAGGAAGAGGCTACACTCGTTTGGCTTTTGATCAGAGAGGACTGAATGCAGATGGCGATCGCTACGAATTTGTAGATCAGAATGTGGAACGAGGAAAAACGTATTGTTATCGCATTTTGGCAGAATTTGCAAGGCTATCGCCTAGTGGTAATTTTCCTTACAATCGTGTGCCAAGTTTGCCCTCCAATGAGGCTTGTGTGCAGCTTAGTCGCGATGTACCACTCATCACTAATGTCAGTGTATTGACCACCAACACTGCTACTGGCGAGATAGAAATAAGATGGTCTAAACCAAATGCAAAAGATTTAGATACTTTACAAAATCGTCCGCCCTATCGCTATCAACTATTTCGAGCAACAGGTGTTGGAGGCACTGATTTTCAGCCTATTGCCAATTTTGTTGCCGACAATTTTGCTGATGCCAATGATACTATTTTCATTGATCGCCAGTTGAATACGCAACAATTAGCGTTCACCTACAAAGTAGCATTTTATGTCAATAATGAACCTACACCACTAGGCGAAACGCAAAATGCTTCTTCGATTTTTTTAAGTGTTACTCCAACCGATCAGGCTAATTTACTAACTTGGCAGGAGCAGGTACCTTGGATAAATACCAAATATGTAGTCTTTCTTGTAGATGATAATAATGATTTGACCTTTCTGGACACTGTTACCACTAGAAATTATAGACATAGTGGTTTACAAAACGGGACGCAATACTGCTATCTCATTCAAAGTATTGGTTCTTACGGTATTATGGATATTATTAATCCTATTTTAAATTTTTCGCAAAAGGCTTGTGGCGTGCCTTTTGATAATGTTTCGCCTTGTCCACCACAATTAGCGGTGCTAAATGTATGCGAAAACGAAGCACCTGCCATTCCTATTGATGAAACGCAAAATATTTTGACCTGGACTAATCCAAATCGTACTTGCGATGCTACAGACGATGTAGCAAGTTACAACATATACTACGGTGCTGAAATTGGTCAACCTTTACAACGTATTGGTGTAAGCACTTCAGCCACAGATACTCTCTTCTTGGATCAACCTAGCCAAGGCATAGCAGGTTGCTACATGGTTACAGCAGTTGATTTTAACGGCAATGAAAGTGTGCCAAGTGATACTATTTGTGTGGATAACTGTCCTGTGTATAATTTGCCTAATACTTTTACGCCCAATGGCGATGGTGCTAATGATTTGTTCGTGCCTTATCCTTACAGGTTTATAGAGCGTGTTGACCTAAAAATTGTTAACCGTTGGGGGCAATTAGTGTTTGAAGCTACCGACCCAAATATTCGTTGGGATGGTACAAATTTGAATGGAGATGCCCTAGCCGAAGGGGTATATTTTTATACTTGCCGAGTCTTTGAGCGAAGAGTAGTAGGCGTAATGGCACAAGAAGAAATTTTGTCAGGGTTTATTCACCTTATTCGAGGAGAGGAATGATAGATAAAAAGTGGGTTTCTAAATTTGATTCATCTTTATATTTAATTTCCTAACACTATCTTACATTCGTGTTATGGAAAGAATGCACGATTTTAGAATTTATTATAATCAAACCATCCACCCAGAACTACTAAGGATGGAAATTAAGCGAAAACGAGTTGTTCGCCTAATTATTATTTCTAGTTTTTTGCTCTTAGGGCTAATCGTTATTCAGTTGTATATCAACATTTTAGCCATCACTCTTTTGGGTATTATTATTATTGCATTTTATATTCTTTGGTTAGGCAATAGAGCCTTACAGTTCCGTTCAGCATTCAAACCCAATGTCGTTCATTTATTGCTGGATTTTATAAGCGATAATTTGAATTATAAAAATTTCAAGTATGATGCTAAAAAATTTCTGCCACGTAGCACTTTTTTAGATAGTAAACTTTTTGCTACTCCTGCTATTTTTTATCGAGGGGAGGATTATGTTAGTGGAAGCATTGGCAGTGTTAATTTTGAGCTTTGCGAAATTTTGGTGCAAGATGTTTCCCTTGTCAACGGGAAATTACAAAGCGTTTTTAAGGGTATTTTTTTATATAGCAAATTGAAGGAAGAATATTCAGAAACCATGTGGATTATACCAAAAAACAAAAAGCAATTTCATTTGAGGGCTATCGAAGCGCTCACAGTAGATGGAGGGCAGAATGTAGATCATCTGTTGCAGGATGCTCCTTACTTAGAGAAATTTCATACCTATGCTACACAAAATGGCGACTGGAAAAAGTTCATTCCGCTAGAAAAACAACAAATGATTGCCAAATTTCACGAACGTAGCCAAAAGGATATTTATTTATCTTTCGTTAACAATAACGTTTATCTTTTTTTGGCAGAACCAAATGACTTTTTAGAGCCTTATTTACTGAAATCAAATGTTAGCTTTGAATTAGTACGCGATTTTTTTGAAGATTTACAAATTGTACTCACAATTGTAGAAGACTTGGATCGGCTTTACTAGACATACCTCAACATCAATAAATAATCTTGAAATCAGAGACTAATATGCAACTTTATGCTATAAATTTTATTTTCAAAATAAATTAATGATAATGGAAAATAAGAAACAACTCGTTTGTTTAACAATCGCTCTTTTAAGTTTTGTGCCGCTTGTTTTTGCTCAAACGACTAAAGCCGATTCAACGGCTGCTCAAGAGAAGAAAGTAGAAGACCGTAATGCGTTGCTTTGGAAAGTTACTGGCAAAGGATTAAAAAATCCTTCTTATGTGTTTGGTACTATTCATTTAATCCACGAAAAGGATTTTTTATTTACGCCAGCGATGGAAGAAGCATTTAGCGCATCAAAAGCAGTAGCTTTTGAAATAAAACTGGACGACATGAATAATATGTCTTCCCAAATGTCCATGATGATGAAGGCATTCATGGAAGATGGCAAAACATTGCGCGATCTCATCTCAAAAGAAGATTATGAAGTAGTGCAAAAGCACTTTTCTAAAATAGGCTTACCATTGGTATTACTAGAGCGCATGAAGCCCATGTTCCTTTCTGCATTGGCTTCAGGGGACATTTCTCCCGAAAAAATGTCCTCTGGCGAAATTGTTTCTTACGAATTTAAACTGATGGACAAAGCCAAAGCGCAAAATAAACCTATCAGTGGCTTAGAAACTATGGAGTTTCAGATGAGTTTATTTGATAGTATTCCTTACGAGGCACAAGCCAAGATGTTAGTGGATGGAATCAGAAGCTCAGATGCAAGCGAAGACCAGTTCCGAAAAATGGTAGAATTGTATAAAAGCCAAGATTTGGAGGGAATGCAACGCATGGTCACCGGTGATGAAGAAGGCTTTGGTAAATATGAAGATATTTTGCTTGCTAAGCGCAATCAATCTTGGATACCTCTGATGGTTACTGCCATGGAAAAGCAATCTACCTTCTTTGCTGTTGGAGCAGGGCATTTGCCTGGTGAGCAAGGTGTGATAGCGTTACTTGAAAAGCAGGGATATACATTAATACCAATTAAGTAACATATGGCACTTATCAAACCCGTTAGAGATAAGACACCTTTGTTTGGTGAAAATTGTTATCTTGCTGAAAATGCAGTTATTGTAGGCGATGTACGTATGGGCAGCGATTGCAGTGTATGGTTTCATGCAGTCATAAGGGGGGATGTAAATAGCATTCTGATAGGCGACAAGGTAAATGTGCAAGATGGCGCAATCATTCATTGTACCTACGAGCGCGCTGCTACTGTTATTGGTAACAATGTTTCTATTGGTCATCGAGCAATTGTTCATGGCTGTACACTGAAAGACAACGTCTTGGTAGGTATGGGGGCAATCATTATGGATCATGCAGTGGTAGAAGAAAATGTTTTGATAGCTGCTGGCGCAGTAGTACTAGAAAAAAGCCATTTGGAATCAGGACATATTTATGCAGGTATTCCAGCTAAGAAGGTAAAGGTATTGAGTGCAGAACAGTTCAACGATAGCGTACAACGCATTGCCAATAACTACGTCCTATATGCCAGTTGGTTGAAATAATTTCATTTTGGTCTTAGAAAAACTTGTTTTAGTAGATTATCCATAACTATCCAAAGGCGATTAGTTGTTATTACATTAAAATTTAATTAATTTTAGCAAAAAATAATAAAAATGAGACAAGGCAAGCTCGTAACAACAGGAATCATTGTATTCCTTTCTTTAATTGCGATACTAATTTTCTCCAACGCTACTTTCCTGACTATTAATGCAGGAGAGCGAGGTGTACTATTCAAACGTTTTGGAGGCGGTTTGGATAAGGAAAATTTATTCACACCCGGTTTTCATGTGATTGCTCCTTGGAATAGTGTTTACACCTATGATGTGCGCGAGACACAAATTGATGAGCAAATGCAAGTACTTTCTAGTAACGGTTTGAATATATCGGTGGATGTAACGTTCCGTTTTCATCCTCAATATGACAAAATTGGTGATTTGCACGAAAAATTTGGTGAAACTTATCGCGAAACGCTTGTGCGTCCCGAATCACGTTCAGCAGTACGAGAAATTATTGGACGATTCACGCCCGAAGAGCTATACTCCACAAGACGTGATGAAGTACAAACCATGATTCAAAGCAACTTGGAAAAGAAATTATCAGATAATTATTTAGTGCTTCGTGCGGCACTGATTCGCGATATTTCTTTGCCAGATAAAGTGAAGAGAGCCATTGAAGACAAACTTGAAGCAGAGCAGTCTGCACTAAAATATGAGTTTATTCTTGCACAAGAAAGAAAGGAAGCCGAAAGAAGAATCATTGAGGCACAGGCAAAAGCAGAGTCAAACCGTATTTTGAATGCTAGTTTATCTGAAAATATTTTAAGAGATAAAGGTATTGAAGCGACTATCGAACTCTCTAGATCGCCCAACGCTAAAACGATTATCGTAGGCAGTGGAAAAAATGGGATGCCCTTAATCTTGAACAACGATTAGTTGACAGCACTGTGTCATATTTTGAAATGTGGCACAGTGCTAATCTACCTTTCTACTTAAAAAATATTGCTGAATCGTTTTCCATTCTAATAGAACTATCACAACAAGATAGCCTAACATAATCAAAGAATTTAGTGCTAATCCCAATATCCATTGATGACCTACCCAATTTTTTACATACGTTGATATTTCATAACTTAGCCAAGCCAAACCAATGTAGGCAACTATTCTGCCTGTCTGGTAAGGGATTTTATAAAATCGTTGCCCAGCAATGTAACTTGCAATCGTCATTGTACCATAGGCAGCAAGCGTTGTCCAAGCAGCAGCTAGATAGCCAAATTTTGGAATAAATAATAAATTAAAAATAACGGTAATGGCAGCACCCATCAAAGAGATATAGGCACCCCAAATCGTTCGGTCAGTTATTTTATACCAAACGGAGAAAGTGTAATAAACACCAAGTAATAAATTTGCCATTAGCAATATCGGAACGATATGTAAACCTTCCCAATAAATAGGATTGGCGATGAGATATTTCAGCATATCAAGGTATAGCAGGACAAATAAAAAACCAGTAGAAACTATAATGGTAAAGAACTTGGCGATATCTGCATAGATTTGCTGGGCATTTTCAGCAGTTTTCTGATGAAAGAAAAATGGCTCACCTGCATATTGAAATGCTTGCCGAAAAAGTGCAATAAACATGGTAAGTTTATACATTGCCCCATAAATGCCAAGTTGTGCATCTTTATCTGCTTGCGTTTCACCTGGAGCAAGCACAGGAAGCACCAAACGATCGAAAAGTTCGTTTACCACAAAACTTAAACCAACTAGAATAAGCGGCGCAGCAAAACGAATCATTTTTTTCCAAATTGCCCAATCAAAGGCACGCCATTGAATTTTGACAATCAATGGACTAAGCACCAAAAAGGAGCTAAAACTACCTAAAAGATTGGCTACAAAAATATACCCGATGCCATATTCTTGATTATAAAAAGTGCTTATCCATTCATTGTTTGAAAATTGAGGCAAATAATAAAAAAACACTAAATTCATAAGCACAGTAATGATGATGCCCCCTAATTGCGCTAATGCAAATTTAAAAGGACGACCATCTAAGCGTAGTTTCGCATAAAAAACAGCATTAATAGAATCAATACATAAAATGAGGAGAGCTAAGAAAAAAAGTGATTCGTAGTTGGCATAGGTAGTAAAACTAAGTAGGGAAGGGATAAATAAGGCAATAATTCCTCCAAAAAGTAAAGTAGAAATAAAAACAGAAATAGCCGTAGTGGCATAAACACTAGCCTCTGAAAGTTCTTTGTCGCTCCCATACCTAAAGTAGGCAACTTCAATACGATAGGTAAATAATACAGAAAGAAATGGAATAATAGAGTATATAAATGTCTGAATACCAAATTTATCGGCAGGAAAAATATCTGTATGCACATAGAGGAGTAAGAAATTAATCAACTTTCCTGAAATATGTGCACCGCCATAGATAGCTGTTTCTCCTGCCAGTTTTTTGATAGACATATCAAAAGTTATTTCAATAAAAATCTGTAATTTTTTACAAAGATGCTAAATTTTGCATCAGCCATAGCATCAAATTGTTAAGCAAAACAGCAGCAATTTTTTTAACTTTATCTAACACTTTTTGCATTAGTTGTTGTTTATGTCGCAATAATCTAACATTTTTGTTATTCAGTTGGGAGGCAGTAGAAAGGCAATGAATTACCTGCCAATTACATAAATAAAAAATCAGCTCATTTTCATGGCGTAATGCGCCTTCGCTGTTGTTAATTAATGTTTTACAAACTAAAGTATGGAAAAGCATGCAACATCACTTAACAATAAGGCACTAGAAATAACAACATTATGATAAATATTGCTCTCTTAAAAAAAATTTGTGAAACACCTGGCGCACCAGGTTTTGAAGCCAGAATCCGAGAAGTCATTATTGAACAAGTAACGCCTTTAGTGGATGAAGTACATATTAGCTCTATGGGCAATGTGATTGCCATAAAAAAAGGCAAAGAACGTAAAAAGGCTATGGTGGCAGCTCATATGGATGAAATTAGCTTCATTGTCACCCACATTGATGATGCAGGTTTTTTGCGTTTCCATCCGCTTGGTGGTTTTGACCCTAAAACCCTAACTGCTCAAAGAGTTATTGTACATGGGAAACAAGATGTAATTGGCGTGATGGGAACAAAACCTATTCACATTATGAAGCAAGAAGAACGGACTAAGGTCATTCCGATTACAGATTACTACATTGATTTGGGTATGAAAAAATCGGAGGTAGAGAAAATAGTATCCATCGGTAACCCCATCACTAGGGAACGACAGCTTATTGAAATGGGTAATTGCGTGAACAGTAAATCTTTAGATAATCGGGTTTCAGTCTATATTTTAATAGAGACCCTCAGAGTATTACAAGAAAAACAAGTGCCTTATGATATTTACGCCGCATTTACTGTGCAAGAAGAAGTAGGGTTGAGAGGGGCCACCTCTGCTGCGCACCAAATTAATCCTGACTTTGGTTTTGGACTAGATGTAACCATTGCCTACGATACGCCTTCAGCGCAGGCACATGAAGTAGTTACAAGATTGGGGGCAGGTACTGCTATAAAAATTATGGATGCTTCCACCATATGCGACTACCGCATGGTTGCTTACATGAAAAAAATGGCTACGGAACAGCGCATCAGTTGGCAGCCAGAAATACTACCTGCTGGAGGCACAGATACCGCCCCATTACAAAGATATGGCAAAAATGGAGCTATTGCTGGTGCAATTTCTATACCTTTACGACACATTCATCAGAGTATTGAAATGGTACATAAAGAAGATATATTAAGCAGTATTGGCTTACTTCAGATTTGTTTACAGCAACTTGATCAGTATGACTGGAGCTTCGAAGGGCGACCAATCGGTAAGCAAGAGCGTTAACTTTATGATGTAAGCAAGAGGACAGTTTACCTGCCTGCTTGAGCCTAGTAAAAGAGTAGGTGAATCGTTTGTTTATATAAAGCACACATTAACAGTGGCTTGCGTAAGCAGATAAGCGATTTTGTCTATTTACTAGACAGTATTTAATTAAATAAAAGTTTATATATTAACCAACATGGGATCATTTGAAGTTATCGGAGGTCATGCGTTGCATGGAGAAAT
>DAITMC010000006.1:29138-38348 GCA_036835365.1 Saprospiraceae bacterium | reverse complement strand
CCCTCTGCGTTATCTGACGAACAGATTGCACAAGGGCTAGTAACAGCCGAAGCCTGCAAAGGAGAAAATTTAAACGTTGTATTTACTTTGGTCTTTGACAAACAAGTCTTTGGCGCTACCATTGATTCTATTAGAATGAGTAATGTTGTTGGATTACCCGCCGGCGTTACTTGGCAGGCACCATCTTTATCCATCAGTGAAAAAGGATTGGCCTGTTTTGTACTAACAGGTACACCCAGAGCCAATGCGCAAGCTAGAGATTATCAAATTACTTTTAAAGCCCTTGCATGGCTGAATGGCGGTGCAACGCCAAGTAATGTAGATTTTCCTGGCACGCTGGTACAAGGAAAATATATTATCAGAGTAAGGGAAGCCGTAGATTGTTGTAAACTTTCTTTAGAAACAACCAACACACCTGCTGTTTGCTTAACCACCAACAATGGTCAAGCAGGAGTAACAGCAAACAATGCAAATGGGGTAATCAAATATCAGTGGGATGCTGCCACAGGCAATCAAACTACGCAAATCGCAACAGGGCTAAAACCAAGTACTTATAGCGTAACGGTTTCCGATGCCGTGGGTTGCACTGCAACTGCCAGTGTTACCGTAGGGGTGCGCATCGGCTCCGTTGATTTTGGTATTAGACTAGACAATGAAGCAGGTTGTGCTAGGGGAGGTCAAGCGACTATCACCAATGTTACAGGTCGGGCACCATTCACTTACGCATGGTCGAATGGTGCAACTACTGTTACTGCTGATAACTTGGCACCTGGCAGCTATATGGCAACCGTTACTGACAATACAGGTTGCAACAACATCAAATCAATCACCGTACCTGGCGACCCTAATGCGATTAACTTTACCATTAATGCTCAAAACACCAGTTGTAGTGATAGCAACGATGGAAGTGCGGAAGTGTCTATCGTCGGAGGAACTGCTAGCGCAACGTTTAATTGGTCAACAGGGGCGACTACGGCAAGTGTTACAGGGCTTGCACCCGGAACTTACACCGTAACGGTCACAAAAGATGGATGCAGTGCAGAAGAGACGGTCAACATACAAGCTGGTGCTGAAATAGCGGTAGCTATTAATTCTAATGGAGAGAATAACTGTTCTGGCGGATTACCTACCGCTATTACTGCCGTAGCTACTGGAGGTAATGGCGGCTTTACCTATAGTTGGTCAACTGGGGTGAATGTAGCAAGAATAAATACGCCATCAGCAGGAAACTACACCGTAACTGCGACAGATAGTAAAGGCTGTCAAGCTACGAGAAGTATTACACTAAGTGGTGATCGCAGAGAGCCAATTACGTTAACCACTCAATCCAATCAAGTTTCTTGTAACGCTACCGCAGATGGTAGCGCAATGGTTACAGCTATGGGTGGCGATGGGAATTACAACTACCTATGGTCTAATGGTAGAACTACGGCAAGCATTACTAATATTGCGCCAGGAAGTTACATGGTAACTGTTTCGGATAATAGCGGATGCACGACCACTCAAGCAGTAACGGTGGGTAAGATACAAACCTTCACATTGTCTGCTGATTTGAATAGTGTGAATTGCGGTACGCTGGCTAATGGAAGAATCACTCTTACCCCCAATAGGGGCGTAACTACAGATTATACTTTCAATTGGTCAACAGGTGCGACAACTGCTTCTATAAATAGTCTTCGTGCAGGCAACTATAACGTTACCGTAACGGAAACTTCAACAGGTTGTATCATCACCAATCAATATACTATCACAGAATCCAATCCACTGACAGTTAGTAATTTATCAGTTAATGATGTTTTGTGTAGTGGCGACGCTAGCGGTCGAGCTGCAATTGCTGTTGCAGGAGGTAGTGGAACATTCACCTACGCTTGGTCGAATGGCGCAACCACAGCACAAGTTACAAATTTGAGCGCAGGTAGTTATACCGTAACAGCAACTGACCAAAATGGCTGCTCCATAGAGCGAGGCATTACCGTAGGTCAACCAGAACGAATCGTGCCGAATGCTTCTGCCATGAATGAAATGATCGCTAATGATGGCTCTGCCACTGCTGACCCAACAGGTGGAAGACCGCCATACACTTTTTTGTGGTCAAAGGTGGGCGATCAAAATTTTAATCGAACCACAAGAACCATTACTAATCTATCGCCTGGCCAATATACCCTTAGAGTATTAGATGCTAACAATTGTAATGTAGTACAAACGGTAACTGTTGCGCCTTCCAATTGCACAACAATTAACTTCTCTGCTAACGTGGTAACACCTACTTGCGATGGCGTAATAGGTTCGATTGCCTTAACCCCAGAGGTAGGAAATGAACCATTTACTTACAACTGGTCGAATGGTGCAACCACGGCAGCTATTGATAGCTTGCAACCAGGTGAATATTGCGTTACGGTAACCGACCGAGATGGCTGCCCAGCCAATCGTTGCTTTACGCTAAACGACTTATCCAAATTTGAAGTGCGTATAACGGATGTTCAACCCGTTGGTTGTTTTGGTGGTCGAAATGGCTCGATTACCGTTACTGCTGGTGTAGGCAACTTCACTTATGCTTGGTCAAATGGCGTGAATGAAAGAACAATCAATAACTTGGAGGCAGGTAATTATACAGTAACAGTAACGAATAGCGCAGGGTGTAAAGTTACAGAGACTGTAAGGTTAAATGCACCAGATAGTATTGTAGCACAAATCACTTCTAAAATGGATGTTAGTTGTGTGGGTTCATTGAATGGTATGGCTTCAGTAAGTGCTATGGGAGGGAAAGCGCCATTTACCTATCGTTGGTCAACAGGTGCTATGCAAGATACAATCAGAGAAATAGGCGTTGGAATTTATCAAGTTACTATCACGGATGCTGATAACTGCACCGCTTCAACATCTGTTACCATTGCTCAACCTGATTCTTTGTTAGCAACGCTTCAAATAGAAGACACCGCTTGTCCAAGTGTGAGTAGCGGAATGGCAAACATTACTGCTACGGGCGGAACAAGCCCTTATCGCTATGCTTGGTCGAATGGTAGTGGTAATGTTAGAGAGATTACCAATTTAGGTAAAGGCAGTTATGACGTTACAGTGACGGATAATAATAACTGTACGATAACACTTCCTTTTGTCGTTGAAGAGCCTGATTCCTTATTCCTTAGCTTCACAGCAATAACTGGCGAAACTGCACCAGGTGCAAATAATGGTGGAGCAACCGTAGTTGTTACGGGCGGAACTGCCCCTTACGAATATCGGTGGGATAGTGGCGAAAACCTACCTTCTGCCTTTAATCTAGCTGGTGGAGCACGAACCGTAACCGTCATTGATGGCAAAGGTTGTGCAAAAGTAGGAACAGTAAGAATTAATGAAGCCAGTTGTACGATTAGTATTGCTGTAACTGGAACGAATGTAAGTTGCAATGGTGGAAACAATGGTACAGCAACAGCACAAGTGAACAATAGCACCAGTGAACAGTTAACATATAGCTGGTCAAATGGAGCAAGAACACAAGATATTGATGGTTTAGTTGCTGGTAATTATGCGGTTACTGTGTCTGAGGCGAACGGCTGCGAAGCGGTAGGCTCAGTGTTTATTGCTCAACCAGTCATTTTAGGGGCAAGCATTATCACCAAAAAAGATATAGACTGCGATGGTACACTTGGTACAGCTACGGCAACAGCTACTGGAGGAACAGGCAACATCACCTATCGTTGGTCCAATGGGGCTAATACCCCAAGCACTGCCAACTTAGCAGCAGGTAATTACACAGTAACTGTTACGGATCAGAACGGCTGTACTGCAACTACTAATACAACTATTCGACCAGCGAACACCCTAAATATTACCCAAAACGTAACCAACGTTACTTGTGCAGGTGAAGCTGATGGAAACATTACTATCAATGTTGTAGGTGCTGTGAGTACATTAAGTTATAGATGGCAAAATAATATCAGCACCACTAACACCGCCAATCAATTGGCTGCGGGAAACTATCAAGTTACCGTTACGGATGAAAATGGTTGTGAATCCGCTATCTCTATTCGTGTGAGTGAACCTGCTCCTCTACAAATTGCTGTCAATTCCACCAATCAAACATCGTCAGAGCGGAATGATGGGACGGCTATGTCAATGGTCGTTGGAGGTACAGCACCTTACCAATACAACTGGAGTAATGGTGCAACTACTGCCAACATAAATAATTTGGCACCTGGTGCTTACACTTTGACCGTAACCGATAGTAATAACTGTACAGCGACAAGGACTATCACTATCGAACCTTCTAATCAGGTTTGTACTACGTTTGACATTGAATTAGTAGCAAAAGATGCGACTTGTGCTAATGAAAATAATGGTTCGGTGCAAGTAGGAAATGTAAATAGTAATGGACCACTAAGCTATTTATGGTCAACAGGCGATACGGTAAGTGCCATCAATAACCTACTTCCAGGTACTTACATTATTACAGTAACGAATGGTATTGGCTGCCCTAGTACTGATTCAGTGGTGGTTAATTCGCCTACTTCTATTGAAGTAGAGGCTACTGTACTCAATGTGGATTGTGATGATTTTGATAATGGAGGTATTACCCTAGAAGTTAATGGAGGTCAAGCACCATACACTTTTGCCTGGTCTATTGACAATAATGGCGGCAATCAGCGCCAGCAACTATCAGCAGGAAATTATACAGTTACGGTTGTGGACGCTAGCAGATGTAATGTGGTAAGAACTTTTACCATTGGTGTTGCACCAGATAGTATCCCACCAATGGTGCGCACTAAGCCAGCCAACATTTATCTTGATAATTTTGGCACAGCCGACTTAACCATTGACATGATAGATGATGGTAGCACCGACAACTGCACTATTGCATTAAGAAGTTTGAGCAGAACAAAATTCAACTGCCAGGACTTGGGCACGGTCAATGTACTACTCAAAGTGACAGATAAAAATGGGAATCAAGATTCCATGATGGCAGTGGTTAATGTATTAGACACCATTAAGCCATTCATCAACTGCTTAAATCAAGATATAGTCATCAGAGATTGTGAAGCAGATAGAACCATTACTTTCCTTACGCCTGAAGCATTCGACAACTGTGAGGATGCACTTACACCAACCCTAGAAATGGGGTTACCTAGTGGTTCAGTTTTTCCTCCAGGCTTGACACAGCAAATGTTCATGGTGAGAGATGCTGCTGGCAATGAAGCTAGATGCTCCTTCAATGTAGATTTCAGGGTATTGGAAGTAGAATTGAGTGCTAACGAACCAAGTTGCCATAACTTTGCCGATGGAAGTATTACGGCTAACGTTATTAATAGTTCAGGGACAATTTTTTACGATTGGAACAACGGTAGAAAAACAAGAACTAATACTGGACTATCAGCAGGAAACTATACGGTAACTGTTGTGGATGCACAAGGCTGTACACGCATTGAGACCATTACTTTAAATCAGCCAGAGCCGCTAGAAGTAAACATTGAGACGATTATTAATCCTTCACCTGACCAAAACGATGGTGCGATTAATGCCAAAGTCATAGGAGGAAAAGCACCTTACAAAGTACAGTGGGTTAAAATTGAAGCAACAGCAACAGTTATTGTTGGCGATGAATTGGAAATCAAAAACTTAGCATCAGGAATGTATCGACTAAATGTGGAAGATGCTTCTGGTTGCTTTTCTACTTCCGATTTAGTGAGTTTACAAGTAAGCAATACTGAAAGATTTGATGTGGACTATCGCGTTGACTTAAATCCAAATCCTACTTCGGGATTAATTTTCTTTGAGTTACAACAAGACCAGTCAAGACCCTACACCGTTACACTTTTTGATTTAACAGGTAGAAGATTAGAAGTATTAGTACAATCAGATTACCGTCAAGTACAGGCTTTCGATTTATCGAAGTATCAGAATGGAATTTATTTCCTTCGCATTCAAGTAGAAGACCAAATATTAACCAAACGACTTGTGATCTTGAAAGAATAATGCTTTCCATATAAATAGCTCTTGGCACTTGGGTATTATCTAACTTTGTGCCGGAGCTATTTTTTTAGGCTGCTCTAATTATTTAGCATTATCCACACAGAAGTTACCTGGTTATCAATTTTATTGTTTAGCATGTCTTTTTTAACATTTCTTTAAAATTAAATACCGAATTTTAACATTTTATTTCCAATCACAGCTATAAAACAACCATTCACTCATTACATCTTTTGTTACAAAATAAAAAATCCAAATTTCGTTTTTATTGTTATATTTGTAAGATAAACAATGAGAGTACATGAGAACAACCGATTCAAGTAAATTTCAGTTACGCAGACGTCTAGATCGAGCTAAAGCGATTTTAGAAAAGTCCATAAAGCGAATTATGGAGTTAAATAAAGTAAGTACGTTCAAGACAGATGTAGGAGAAGAGTCCATGGAAGAAGAATTGAGGTTACTCAATAGAATTGCTGATCAACAAGCTCAATTGATAAGAGCTTATGAAAGTCAACTACAAAGAGAAAAAGTTTTTAATTAAAATGTTAATAAGGCTATTCATATAACTGGATAGCCTTAAATGTAAGATAATTTTTTAAGAATATTTATTGAGTGTTTCCCAGACCAGATGTGTTTCGTATCCTTTGCGTATTAAATATTGTGCTACCTTTTGTTTAGCTTGGTCAGAAGTGTCTTGATTCAACTTTTTACTTACCAAAAGACGAATGTTTGCCAAATAATCTTCTTCTAAAATCTCTTCTAGTCCTTTTTTTATGCAATAATCAGAAATTTGACGTGCTTTGAGTTGTTGCCTTATTTTTATTCTTCCCCATTGCTTCATCTTAAATTTTCCTCTAGCAAAAGAGCGTGCAAATCGTTCTTCATTTAAATAATTTTCTTCTACTAAGCAAGCCATAATTTCTTCTAAATCATCGCCATAAATAGACATTTCTAATAATTTAGAGCGTACTTCTTGATGGCATCGGTCTTGATAAACGCAATAGCGCTGTAATTTTAGTAATGCTTCCTGCTTAGAGCTTGAACCTTGTTTTTTCAAATCTAATTTCTGCTTTTCTGTACTTACTAATCAACTTATTATTCGTAAAGATACTATACTTGCAGTGTTCAATTAGAACAAGTTTGACATTTTTTGAAGATTTCAACTAGGCTTTCCTTGATGTCTGTATAATGGCTAGCGAAATGATGATTAGCACTACCCCCAAACTCAACCAAAGCAATAAACTTGTTTTTTGTTCGAATAGCCAAGCATAGATCGTGCTCCCCAGAACTCCTCCAATAATAGGACCAATCACCGGTACAGGTGCGTAAGCCCAATTGGAACTGCCTTTGCCATGAATAGGTAATACAAAGTGCATCATACGCGGTCCCAAGTCGCGGGCAGGATTGATAGCATATCCTGTCGTTCCACCTAGTGAAAGACCAATGGCAAGAATCAACAACCCAACAATTAAAGGATTTAGCCCCTCTGTAAATTGATTTGCACCGATAAAGAGCAATGCCATGATGAGGAAAAAAGTACCAATAATTTCACTGAGTAAATTTGCCCAAAAAGTAGGAACAGCGGGTGAAGTACAGAAAACAGCAAGTTTAGCACCCTGATCCTCTGTTTGTTCCCAATGGGGTAAATAATGAAGCCATACGATGCTTGCACCCAGCATGGCACCTATAAATTGGCCACCAACATAAGTGGGTACATCCGACCAAGGAAAACTGCCAATAGCAGCAAAGGCAATCGTAACAGCAGGGTTGAGGTGCGCACCACTAACCTGTCCAGCAGCGTAAATCCCCAACATCACGCCCATTGCCCACCCAAAAGTAATGACAATCCAGCCACCTTGATTGGCAAAGGACTTGTTCAGAACAACGCCTGCTACTACACCACCACCTAAGATAATAAGCACCATAGTGCCAATAATTTCACCTACAAAAGGGGACATATTTTTAATTTATTTTGTGTGATAAATATGGGGCAATATAGAAAAATAATGAAAGGAAAAGCATACTTGATGATTTTTTATTGGGGTATTCTAATATTTTTTGAAATTTAAAATTGATTATCAATAAGGTTAAATATACCCTCAACCTAAGCACCTTGAAATTGTATTGATATGTTGAGCAAATAGTATATAATAGTTTAACTTTAACCAACGATTCGAGCAACATCACACTGTAAAATGGATGATGCACAACATGCAACACATTAATTATGCCATATAAAAAAATATTAGTGCTCTTTTTTCATCCTCGATTTGAGGATAGCAGAGCAAACAAAGCGCTAGTAGAAGCCGTTTCTAATGTTGAAAATGTTACTCTAATAGACATGTATGATCAATACCCCGATTTTAATATTGATGTAAAACGCGAACAAGAACTTTTGCTGGCACATGACATCATTATTTGGCAACATCCCTTTTTTTGGTACAACTGCCCCCCTTTGATGAAACAATGGATTGATCTGGTGTTAGAATTGGGATGGGCTTATGGCAAGGGTGGAGATAAGCTCGAAGGTAAACATATCTTTAATGTCATTACTTCAGGCGGAAGTTTAGAGGTATATCAAAAAACAGGTAGAAATCGCTTTACTTATCGAGAATTTCTTAACTCTTTTGATCAAACTGCTTATTTGTGTCATATGCACTATTTGCCTCCTTTCCTTGTGCCTGCTGCGGGCAGACTTACAGAAGAGGATCTCAAAGTGTATGGCGAAAGCTATCGAAAAATATTAGAGACCATTCAACTACCCGATTTTGACTTTGCTCAATTGCAGGAAATTACTTATTTTAATGAATTCAAACCGTAAACTATGAATGCTTCTATACTTCAAAATAGCGTTATTTTTCTTGGTGCAGCGTTGATTTGTGTACCCATAGCAAAAAGGTTGGGTATTGGTAGTGTGATTGGCTATTTATTGGGTGGAATCCTGATTGGTCCTTTTGTATTAGGCTTGGTCGGTAGTGAAGGAGAAGACATCATGCACGCCGCAGAGTTTGGTGTGGTAATGATGCTTTTTTTAATAGGCTTAGAGTTAAATCCAAAATCTTTTTGGAACATGCGCAAATCCATACTAGGTATGGGTGGAGCACAGATGGTACTTACCTCACTCTTAATTTTTCCTTTTTTGTACTACTTCTGGAGTTTTTCTTTTAACACTAGCATAGCAATTGCTCTTTCCTTTGCTATGTCCTCTACCGCTATTGTGTTACAAACCCTTAAAGAAAAAGGACTTTC
>DAITMC010000006.1:0-29038 GCA_036835365.1 Saprospiraceae bacterium | reverse complement strand
CATTTTATCGCTAAAGTTAGGATGCGTGAGCTGTTTACCATTTCTGCGCTATTCATCGTCATTGGTGTTTCTTGGTTAATGGAGCAAGTAGGGATTAGTCCCGCTTTGGGAGCTTTTATGGCAGGCGTTGTCCTTGCAAATAGTGAATTTCGGCATGAATTGGAAAGTAACGTTGAACCTTTCAAAGGGGTATTGCTAGGCTTATTCTTTACCGCCGTAGGCTCAACGATTGACTTTGGCGTTATCTTCTCTCAACCGCTAAACATGATTTCCTTTGTATTTTCTATCATGCTCATCAAAGCCTTAGTACTACTGATAATAGGACAAGTTTTTCGCTTAACCCTCGACCAAAATATACTTTTTGCCCTCCTTTTGGCACAACTTGGAGAATTTGCATTTGTATTACTCGCCACCGCTCGACAACTGAACATCACTGATGCTGTATCTTCTGATTTCCTGATGGCATCTGTTACTGTAAGTATGATTCTTTCGCCTATTTTGTTGTATATGAATGAAAAATTTATTGCCCCTCGCTTTGGGGTTAAAGAATCGCTTTCACTAGCTGCCATGGATCATATTGAAGAAAAAAATGAAGTAATCATTGCTGGTTTTGGACATTTTGGGAGTACAGTTGGGCGTTTTTTAAGGGCTAACGGCGTATATGCTACCGTTTTAGATAGTGATAGCGATCGAGTGATGTTACTGCGAAAAATGGGTTTTAAAGTATTTTATGGTGACGCTACTCGCTTGGATTTGCTGGTAGCTGCAGGCGTTGAAAAAGCGAAAGTGCTTATTTGTGCTATTGACGACCCAGAAAAAAGTATGGAATTAGTGGATGTAGTGCAAAAGCATTTTCCTCACCTCAAAATTTTTATGCGTACCAGAAATCGCTACTATGCCTACGAAATGCTGGATAGAGGGATAGAAAACGTTTACAGAGAAACCTTAGAAACCTCTGTTAATCTAGGGGTAGATGTGTTGCATGAAATGGGATTAAGAAAATATACACTAACTCGAAAAGCGTCAGAATTTATAAAACACGATAAAGAATCAACAAAGAAATTAGCCAAAAGTCGTCATGATCACGATGATTATATCTTGCGGGTAAAAGAAGAAATAGAATGGCAGGAAAAACTATTATCGGAAGATATTAGTTTCTTTGATTTTAAACATGATACTGCTTGGGAAGCGCCAAGCAGACAACAACCAACGGCAAAAGCGAGCTAATGCCACAAATTTACTTGATTCATTTTTTACAAAATGAATTTTATTTCACCAATCACAATTTTAAGATATGAGTTTAGAAGCAAAAATTGCAGAAGATTTAAAAACAGCAATGAAAGCCAAGGATGAAGCAGCAAAAAGAGGTATTCGTGCCATTAAGCAAGCTATTCTACTATCTAAAACAGATGGTAGTGGTGAAGCATTGGATGAGGAAAAAGAAATTAAAATGCTGCAAAAATTAGTCAAACAGCGTCGTGAATCATTAGAAATATATGAGAAGCAGGGTAGGGAAGATCTCGCCGTAGTAGAGCGTGAAGAGATTGCAGTCATTGAAAAATACTTACCCGTAGCCCTGAGCGAAGAAGAATTGGAAGCCTATATTAGAAAAGTGGTACAAGAGGAAGGTGCAACTTCTGTAAAAGAAATGGGTAAAATTATGGCACGCGCCTCCAAAGAATTGTCAGGTAAAGCCGATGGTAAAGCCATATCCGCGGCTGTGAAAAAGGTGTTGAGTTAAGTGATATGAGTAGAGCGGATGAAATAAGATTAGTTCATCTCATTATTTCATTCGCTTCATTTTTAGAATATACATTTAGCTATTACTTAGTAAAACAACCATTTTTGCACTATCTTTTTTCACAATTTGCTGATAAAAATCACGCCAATCATTATATTCTTCTTTAGACACTTCCAAAGCACGAATCACTACTTTTCTAATACAAACCACCTGATTTTCAAACTTTTGAATATTTACTTCGTAAGTTCCATAAGCTGTTTCCAATTTAAAATCATCCATTATACTTTCTGTTTTTGCTCCCACAGGCAACGTAATAATAGTAGTATCTATTTCAGTATAACCGGTTCTTATAACAACTGGATTTTGTCGCCCTTCTTCCGTTTTTGGAACATTTCTAAAACTGTTAATAGCAAATAATGGCACAAACAACCGCTTGCCACTTTTTGTCGCATATTTATTGACTTTAGCTTCGTAATTTAAGTTCAAAGATGGTATTTCCATGTTCGGGTAATACTCAAAAGTAGTTAATTCATCTAAGCCTACATTATTTAATTGTAATAAATATTCTCGTGCTTTTTTATCTTCTTTGGCTTTATAATAACTACGGAGATCATCTTGTGGCTCACCTTTTAATTGCATTCTACTTTTTATGTCGGCTAATCCCTCAGCAGTCAGTGCAATATGAATATTACTTAACTGCTGGTTCAAATCACAAGAACCGCTACTAGGCGTTTTAACAAGCTCGCCCCCTTTTTCTGTTACTAATAATACGTTTCTATCTGATGTGAAAGTACCTAAGTAATTAACAGGATGATCTTTGCTCGTACATTCTAGCCATATCTCTTCTTCGGGAACATATAAAATTACATGATTGAATAATGGAAAAGAAAAATTTTCCTCTGCTTCCAATGGCACACCATTACTGCTTCCATAAACCACAGCCGTATAAGCGGGAATACCTAATGTTTTTAACATGGCTTTCATAAAATTAGATAAAGCTTTGCAGTCGCCATATTTATTTTGCTCAACATATTGAGCGTCATAAGTTTGCCAACCTCCAATACCTAGCTGAATACTCACATAGCGCATATTATCTTGCAAGTAGCGATACAAAATGGCTATTTTTTCTTGGTTGTTTTTAGCTTCTTTAGTCATTTCTTTAACCTTTTCCACCATGTAAGGAGAAAGATTATCTCGGTCTTTATTGAGTTCGTAAAGGAATTTGCCAAAATCATTCCAAGTAAACATACTTCCTTTATAACCACTTATTTCAAATTCGCTAGGAATAAAAAATCCACTAGCTAACAATTTAAAATCCTCTTTAGTATAATTTTCTTGGGACACAGCTAAAATATTAGTGGCTTTCCAAGTTGTTGTTTTTAAGCCATTTACATTAGTAGTAGCAGGTGTAATATTGAGATTATACAACTTACTTTTGACATCAATATTCGGTGGAAGTATTATCGTATAACTAGAATATATTACAGAAGTATAATAGTTCTGAATATCCCAAATAGGGTAGCGAAAAATACCTTTTATATTCACTTCATATTCGTATTCAATGGTATAAGGATACCCACCATACGCTAAGTCTATATATTTCAAACGGCTATCTGAATAAATAGAGACTCCATCGGCGTCACTTAAATCTTTAATTTCTTCCTTTTTTATTTTTCGGACAATATTACCATAAGCATCGTAAATAGTAGCAGCTATATTTTTTATTTTATAATCGTCCCTATAATATATTGCTAAATTATCATAGTCAGCTTTGCCATTTAATCGTGTAACGACCATTTTTACCTTTTGTGTAGCCGTACCTGGTGTGAGTACTTGAAAAGTAGATTGATAATCTCTGATGACGGCATTAGCATTTTTTAATAATGAACTATCAATACGCAGTACAGAATAGTCCTGCTGAGCATTTATAGTGTTGGTTATAATAAATAGAATTATTATAAAAAAGAATATTATATTTTTCATAATTAATTTTTCTACTTAACTTAATGGATTATTTCGTCTTCTTTTTAAGTACAATCATATCCTCAAATGCAGCAGACATAGCAGTATAGCAATTTCTAAGTATTTCATATTCAGAAGGTTGATATTGCAGGCGCTTAATATCTAGACTGGTAACAAATTGAATTTTATCATTAAGCACCGTAGTGGACAATCTAAAACTTCCACCCTTACCTGGCAGTTCAACATTCGTATTTTCAGGTAACTGCTCTATTTCATATCCTTCTGGTATAGTAAATTGCATCGCATATTGTTGGGTAGTTCGATAATTAAAATCCACTGGATACTGGCGTTTTTCAGAAATAAATGGATTATTTTTTATGTATGGAATAATCGTAGGAGAAATGTATAAAAAATCATCATTTTCAACTACCCAATCGTCTATTTCAAATTGAAATTCAATAACGAAATCTTCGTCTATATTTTCATAATGATCTACCTTAAAGTCATTTATTTTTACTAATGAACCCGTATTAGATAAACGCTTTTGCCAATGGTTACCTTCTTTATTTTCTCGGTAACTCATTCGTTCAGATATGCTATTGTAACCTCTACTTTTATGTTGAAAACTCCCAACTAATTTATCTCCATCAATAGTACAGCGGATAGCAAAGTTGTCCCTACTACTAGGTGCATCTATATCCACCCATTCTTGAGTAGCTTTTTCTATCCTTAATCCTTTGTAATTTAGGGCAATAGTTTTAGGATATCCCATAGGTCGAAGTGGACTATCTACATCAAGTAGCGTCCATTTACCATCTAAATTTGCCTGTACTAGGGTATAATTAAATTGGTCTAGCAATGGATAGGAAGTTATTATTTTCCCATTATCCCTAGTGCTGGTAATAACAGGATATGCCTCGATTTCCAATTCTCTTAGTAGAGCTAGTAGCAGTAAATTCAATGCACTTTGATTGGCTTTTCGTTGCTCAAAACATTTGTCTAGTTTGTCATTAGCATAGCATCCATAAATGTTGGTCACTTCAATATTTTTTGCTAAATATTGATAAATAATATTTGCTTTTTCTTTTTGTGTTTTTGCGTTGAGTGCAAGGGGCAAAATAGTAGTTAAAGCATTTTTATAATTTGCTTTTTTATTAAATTGCTGACCAAAAAATTCATAATCTAAAAGCTGAATTCTAATTTCATCCCAAGTGGACATATAGGGCTTTTCATAATAGGTTTTTTGATAAGCAGAGCTATTGTCAGGATACAATATAGAAGAAAGCTGAAATCGTATTTTAGTTTTATAGTCTTCTTCAGTAGTCATGTGTGCTTCTTCCTTAAATGCTGGAATATCCTGCATCTCATAAACTGGCGATGCTATATTTGCAGTAGTATATTCTCCTAATTTATAAGTACCATCGGGCATTTTAGTTAAATATTCTGCACCTTGAAATATATAAGTGTAAATCAAACGCTCGTTTGTAATGGTCGTTAATTTGCTATATCTTACAGGAATATCCTGCTGAAAATACCAGTCTTTCAAGCTAGATACATCGTCAGATAGTAACTCATATTCGTATTCTATAATAGTGCCTGGTTTTACATTTGGAAATGAAAACTTAACAGCTGCCCAATTCTTACTGATATTTTCTGTGAAAAAACTAGATTTATCTAACGCTGTGTACTGTCCAGTAGGCATAATCACTTGGGCTTTTACGTTGCGCACATGCTCTACATGATTGTTTTTATAATAGGGTATAGAAATATCTGCATAGTCTAAACCGCTCTCCTTCAATATCTTAATTCTCCGATGATGAACAAATGTATATTGTACAGGATCCATACCAACTACCACATTGCCAATATCATGTAAAATAATGGCTTCAGCCGCAGTATCTAGCTCATATTGCTCCATTTTTAAATCGGATGGATTACACTTTCCCCACTCAGTAATGTATTGGGATTGAGCAAGAACCAACTGGTAATTCAATAGTAAAAAATACGCAATAATCAATCTCATTGTTTATAGTTTTTATGAATTAAAATGCTTAAAAATGGGTAGTTCTGATTAGTTTGCCTACTAGATCTTTCATCGCTTTTCACGCCTTAAATTATTGTTGACATTAGATGCCAATAAGAACTCTAATGGTGGGTACTAAGATACATCTAGCCATACATTTTTTACTATGGAAATAGATAATGGTTTCTTTTTGAGCAAGTTTTTTTGTCAAATTTTGTAAGTAAACTACTATAACTTTAAACGTATATATGGTGTTTTTTTGCATTTAAAGAAAAGTGTAGTAAGCGTATGTGTAATGCCTATGAATTGGCAAATGTTTAGTGTCTGCGTCCAAAGCAAAGTTGACGTGTAAGTAAAAAAACATTTACCCTTTTACATAACTTGATGCTAATGCGATTATTGCATTCTAAACATTTAAACGAGCCTACCTGCTAAACGCAGTCAGACAGGTAAAGACTCAGACCTGTCAATCTACTTACTAAAAAGTTACTTAACGCACCAAACTTATCGGATTTTTTTATGTTTACTTCATGCGTTCCCATGTCTGCGTGCGATAAAAAAAGCCAACATAGCCTCTTACTTTTAGCTTGCCTTCTTCGAGCCAAATTTTACAGTCATAGGCTTTGCCATCTTCAGGGTCAAGGATAGTACCGCTTTGCCATAAAGTTCCTTTTTTTACCATATTTCTGACAATTTCTAAACCGACAATCGGCTTATCTTTACGGTCATCGGTGCACTGGGTACACGTTTTTTGAGCATCTTCTGCTTTTGCTAAACCTATGATGTTACCATATATTTTCCCATCTTTTTCATAAAACGCTACCGTTGATCTGGCTTCGCCCGTTCTGTCATCAAAAGTTTTCCATTTTCCGAGAATGTTTTGTGCATTCAGTATGTTCATCCCCAGCACAAGCATTGAAATGATGAGTATTCGCATGAGTAATCAAATTTTATTAGTTAAGACGATATTATCCTATCCTTTATTATAAGGATAAAGTTTGGGATAAAAAAGTTCATTCCCCCTGTGTTTTTATCATGTCAAGTAAATGTTAAATTTTCAATGCAGTGCTTTGTTTTTTGGTAGAGATCGTTTTTCTTTGTGTTAAATTAGACTTTGTCTAAATAAATATTGTATTATAAATACCATAAAAACAATTGATCTATGGTTACTAAAAATAATCTTTTACCAGTTTTATCATCAGCAAAATGGATATTATGCTTGAATTTATTTTTCGCTACAAGCCATTTTGCCTTTGCCTTTACGGATAGCACCAAATTGAATGTAAAATTTACATCTGTTGAAGTGATTTCCGAAAAAGAGGACGTACAAAAGTCAGTTTTATCAGGGAGGGTTTTAGATGCTAGTAATGAGCCAGTTATAGGCGCAACAGTAGTCATAGAAAACACGAAAATCGGTACAGCTACCGACTTAAATGGTCAATTCTATTTTTACAATATAAAGAGTGGAACTTACCAATTAATTATCTCTGCGATTGGATTTAAGACAATCTACCAAGAAGTGGATGTTTCGGAGGAGATGCCTAAAAGTGTGGATATTCAATTTGAAAGCCGAGTTTGGGACTTACCAGAAGTGATGGTACTAGGTACATCCGACAGGGTGTTCAGTAAAGTGCCAGGTTCAGCCACTTTTTTGAATAACAAAGAAATAAGACAGATTGCTCCTTTGAGTGGCAACGAAGTGTTTAGACGTGCCACTGGTGTGCACGTAGTGGACGAGGAAGGATTAGGGATGAGGGTGAATGTAGGTATTCGTGGCCTCGACCCAGATAGAAGCAGGAATGTCCTTGTGCTGGAAGATGGTATTCCTGTGGCACTTGCGCCTTATGGCGAACCGGAAATGTACTACACACCAGCCATGGACAGGATGTCAGGAGTAGAAGTTTTAAAAGGCTCTGGGCAAATTCTTTTCGGTCCACAAACGATTGGTGGAGTCATTAACTACATCAGCATGAATCCACCCTCAGAAGCAGAAGGCTTAATTCGTATTAATGCTGGCGAAGGAGGCTATTTAAACACCCTTTTAAGCTATGGCAATACACAAGGCAACGTTGGCTATCAGCTTAATTTCTTGAAAAAGCGCGCTGATGAAATAGGTTTGACTGGTTTCGATATTAATGATTTCAACAGTAAAATTGTCCTCAACCTTAGTCCAAAATCAAATTTATCCTTCAAAACAAGCATTTATAACGAAGTGTCTAATTCCACTTATATTGGATTAACACAAACTATGTTCGATAAAGGAGGGCAGGATTTCGTGCATATGGCACCCGACGATGAGTTGCGTGTGCGACGCTACTCGGCAAGTATTGTGCATGATTATCGCTTTTCTAAGAACATTCGACTAAAAACTACCGCTTTTGGTTTCACTACTACACGAAATTGGCGAAGACAAGATTTTGCGTTGAACGGCGATCAAAATAGAAAGCCTGCCAACTGGACTGGCGTAACTTGGGGAGATGAATCTGTACCTAACGGAGCCGTGTATATGCGCAACTCTACTGGAAACCGCAATCGTCAATTTGAAGTAGCAGGTATTGAGCCACGTTTGGAGGCAAACCACAATTTGCTAGGGTTAGAAAATCAACTAAAAGTAGGGGCTAGATACCTTTACGAACGAGCTTTCGAGCAGCGCGTGAATGGTACAAAAGCCAATGCTTCATCAGGGAATTTAGTAGAGTACGAGATTAGAACAGGTAATGCGTTGAGTGCTTACGTTCAGAACCAAACCAATATTACTAGTCAACTTACTATTAGTTTAGGTGTTAGAATGGAAGATTTTGACTATGAGCGAGATATAAGAAGAAGAAATTTTAATATTGGTGGCGTTACACAGTTGAGAGACACGGTTTTGCTTAGGAATAGTAACTTAAATCAGCTTATCCCTGGCGCTGGATTCAACTGGAAAATAAAAGAGCAAATTAACTTGTTTGGGGGGGTACATATGGGCTTTGCGCCACCACGTACTAAAGATGCTATTTCGGGTAGCGGTATTGTGTATGAGCTGGAGGCAGAGCAGAGCATCAACTATGAGCTAGGGCTAAGATCGCAGATAAAAGATGTACTTTTTGTAGAATTGACTGGGTTTTACATGGATTTCAGCAATCAAATTATTCCTGTGGCAGAATCTAGTGGTGGCACAGGTGCTGGATTAGTCAATGGCGGTAGCACCATCCATCAAGGTATTGAATTTGCTGCCAATTTACAGATTGGACGATTACTTTCTCTTACTTCCACAGCAATTAATTTGGACGCTAACATCACTTTGATTGATGCGCAATTTACTGGAGATCGCCAACAAGGAGGTGAAAAGTTAGACGGTAATAGAACGCCTTATGCGCCCAACTACATCATTAACAGCGCACTAACTATTGAAACTGTATCGGGTTTCGACTTTAGGCTAGGGGCTAACTTCATAGGCAACCAATTTACAGACGCACTCAATACCGTAGTGCCTTCTGCTAATGGTAGAATTGGAGAAATTCCAGCCTACTTCACTGTGGATGGCACCGTAGCATACCAGGTGAAGAAATGGAACACAGCTTTCAGCCTTGCTGTGAAGAATATCACTAATGAGCGTTACCTAGTTTCTCGCAGACCGCAAGGTATTCGAGTAGGTTTGCCAAGATTTATTAGCGCAGGGGTAGAATATAAATTTTAGTGATAGCCCTCATCAAAGATGCACTAAACAAGCAATTAGTGAATTTGGTGCATCTTTTTTTTACCGCTTAAACTATATCTTCCCACCTCAACGTTTAGGTGCTTTATAATTTCTTTTTGATGGATGAAAATTTCTCAATAACTTGCCCATTGTTTAAGATTAAGTTAGGGAAACTAAAGCATTCTTGAATAAAAAAGGATAATCAATCAACTATGAAGCATATAAGATATAGTTTATTAGCAATATTGTCATTCAGTCTATCTTGGGGATTCGCACAAAGAGACTTAGGCAGAGAATCTGTTGAAGTCATTAGGAGTTTCGAGGCGACTTTGCTAGAAAGTGAAAAAATTGATCTCGCTCCCCAACTTCCTCCTGTGGATACTACGGCTAAGCGGCAGCGATATGATGTCCCTACCCAAACCCTGAGCGTGAATTATCCTCCGCCAAGAATCCGACCGTTAGCACTTGAAGCCGACCGTTTGCCTACTTCTTACAATGGTTATCTTAGAGCAGGTGGAGGCTTTCCTAATGCCTTTTACGGCAAAGGTACTTATCATATCTTTGCGCAAGAAAAATTGGATATTGGTATTGACTTAAATCATCATGCTGCCAATAATTCAGCACGCGTTGAAAACCAGCGGTTCTCCAACACAAGTCTTATGGCACAAGGGACAAACTACTTGGAAAGTGGCCTTGCTTTGAGGGGAAAAGTAGGTTACACCTCGGATAATGTATATTTCTATGGCTATAATGCAGAAAGAGAAAATTTAATAGGTGGGGACACCCTTTCTATTCCAAAAGAAGAAGTACAGCAAACTTTTTCGATTTTTGATTTGGGCGTACAAGTATTCAATGGAGTACGCACCGCTGGAGATATCAATTACAGTGCTGGCTTCGATTTGTATGCTATGGGGGACATCACCCCTTCGGCAGAAACAGGCTTTGATTTAAAATTATCTGGTGAAAAATGGTTTGCTAATAAACATGCTTTGCGATTCTTATTAAGAACGGACTTTACTCGCTACTCCACTACTTCGGATAGTGTGCAACGACTGAACAACTTCTTTTTACAACCTAATTTTACATTTACGTCGTCCGCTTTTAAATTCAAAGTTGGTATAAATATTGCTACCAACAACGATAAATTTTCTTTCTTCCCCGACTTAGAATTAAGTGCCAACGCCATTGAAAATTTGCTTACGATTTTTGCTGGCGCTCATGGCGATCTGAACAAAAATAATTTTAGGAACTTAGCAGCCTACAATCCTTATATTCTTTCGAGAGTTGATATTCGCAATACGCGCTACAATAACTACTACATCGGGGCAAAAGGAAATGTGCAAGGCATTGCTTATCAAGGAGAATTTGGTTATAAGACGACTACTGACTTAGCGTTATTTTTGAGTGCAACAGATGAACCCAACGCCCTTGACCGATTCAATCGTTTTCAGGTGCTTTATGATGATGTAAATATTGTTTTCATAAAAGGAACAGTTCAGTTTGATATTGAAGATTTTAAAATCACAGGTATTTTAAATCAAAATTTTTATGAACTCAAGAGTGATATAAATGAAAAAGCATGGCATCTACCTGCTTTGGATTTAAACTTGGGGGTGCAGTACACGACTTTGGAGGATAAATTACAATTGAAGGGAGAGATGTACGTCCAAAATGGTGTACCTTATCGCAATGACGAAGGGGAAGCAGCCACTTTAAACGCACTTTTTGATGTGAGTGTTGGCGCAGAGTATTTCTTTTCTGAAAAAATTGGTGGATTTATCAACATATTTAACCTAGCCAACAACAAACGAGAACGCTGGCATCGCTATCCAACTTTTGGCATCAATGCACTAGCTGGACTTTCTATCAGATTTTGATGAGTAATAAACAAACTCATACTACGGCAATGAATATTAATAATGCAAAATGTATGAAAACTATACTGATTTTGCTGCTTTCTATCATATGTTTACAGTTAAACTATGCTCAAAACGGTGCGCCCATTGTAGCGGGTGCAAGAGGGGCAGGTATGGGAGGAACGGGCTTAAATTTTTATGATGTAAATGCAGCATTTTTAAATCAGGCAGGCTTAGCTAATGTAGAATATCCTATGGCAATCGCAGTCGCAGAGCGTCGTTTTCTAAACAGTCCTATTCAGTCATTAGGTGGTGCGATAGCTTACCCAACAGATTTTGGCACTTTTGGATTGACTTTGCAAAATTTTGGCATTGCTGAATTTAACGAACAAAAAGTTGGATTAGCCTATGCCCGAAAGCTATTGGATAATTTTAGATTAGGTATTCAGTTTGATTTTCTAAATACACAAATCCAAGACTACGGTTCAAAGGGTATTCTTACTTTTGAAATCGGTCTTCAAATTGACTTACTGCCCGATTTGCAATTAGGACTTCATGCTTACAGTCCTATGCAAGTAGAACTCATTGAAGGAGAGCTTATTCCAACGATTTACAGCGTAGGCGTTGCTTATCTAGCTTCTGAAAAAGTAACCGTCAATGCAGAACTGATGAAAGATATTGACTATCCTGTTCGTTTTAGAGCCGGTGTAGAATATCAAATGCTGGAGCAATTTTACTTTAGAGTGGGTATGGCAAGTGCGCCAACGCTGGTCACATTGGGGGTAGGAATTGCCCTTGAAAAGGGATTAACCATTGATATTGCTTCTACTTATCATCAGTTTTTAGGTATTTCTCCGAGCATTGCTATCTTATACAACTTTAGAAACTATTCCAAATAAGAAGCATATTCTGCGGCTTCGTTCCAAATACTCAAACGCATTTTATAACGGTCTTCATCATAAATCCATCGAAAAGGGTTAAATGTTGACTTCACTTGCTTTTTTAAATCTTCTGGCAGGGTAGGGAAAAACGTAATGCCTGTAAGGGTTTCCAAAGAATCAATTGTTACCATGTACTCACTTAGAGGTAATGTGCTTTTTTCATTTGGCATAATAAAGGCAATTCCCTTTTGCTCTGGCAATTTTAAATCGAGCAATACTTTATAAAAATGACTAGGTACAGGAATATTTTTGTTTCTGCCAATTCGATCAATCTCGGGCTTGGTCAAAATAGCACCAGTGATAATATACATATGCCGATTTGCCTTGACCCAGTCCCGCACTTGCTCTTCTAGCTCTTTCCAAACGCCTCTATTGAAAGCGGGCAGTTGAGGACTAACATTACTCATCAAAAAACTTTGCCTCATTCCAATTTCAGAAAATGCCATATCTGCTGCTGGCACCAAATGCCCTCTATCGTAGCCACTTTTGGTGTAATCACTGGGTTTAGCAGAGCCTGTTTTTATATTTTTATCCTCCGAAAAACTACTATGCCGAGTAGCTACTTTTTGGTCTAATAAATCGTAAGATAGTTCATACGCCATCCACTCGGATTGTTTGTGCGCATCAGAAAAAGAAAGGGAGAAGTGATCGTAATTTACGACCACATCAGTAGTTGAGGTGGGTAAGTAATCCTCTAGGACTTCAATAAAATCAAGTACTTCTTCTTGGTCTAAGTTCTTTGTATCCTGCGTTTCAGGTGTCGTAGTTTCTTCTTTTTGTTCAATCTTATCAATAAAATCTATAATAATATTGTCATCGTTTCCTTTAAAGTAGAAAGTATAGACACTGATTGCTAAAGAAATGACAACTGCTGGAATACCTAAGTTGGTTAAAAATTGCTGTAACTTTTTTTGTCCGCTTTTTGTCGTTTCGTTGGGCATAAGCTCAATGTTTTAGGTTAAGAATGGTTGGTTGTTGGTATGAAATCACAAAAGTCGTATTTTTTTTCTTCATAATCCATTTTACAACAGTAAGTTACCTTTCCATTAGTAATAATTAAATAATCTGCTTTTAATTGGAAATTATACCAAGCGACTTGCTCAAAAGTAGCAGTACTTAATTTAACATTTGGTGCTTTGCATTCTATCAATATAAACGGTTGAAAGTCAATATTATAGACTAAAATATCGAAACGTTTAATTCGCTCGTTTATGAGGAGGGACTTCTCTAAGGCTATTTTATGAATAGAAAATCCTCTATCTTTTACAAGGTATTGAACAAAAAGTTGACGGACTAATTCTTCTGGAGTTAATACCAACTCCTTTTTACGAATCGAATCAAAAATGTAGCGTTTTTTTTTCTTTTCATAAATTTGTAGTTGATCTTTGAATTGCAAATAATCTACGGTTAGCATTTTGATTTTTTATAGCACCCTTCTTCCCCTTGTTCGGCTGTAAAATTTTTAGTACCATTTATCTTAAAGGCATTCAAAATTAATAAAAAAAATCCAAAGTTACTAGAACAAAAGTCTTGGTTGTTACGAAATTGATAATAACAAAGAACTAGTAAATCACAATAGCATAACAATATTTTAGAGTATAAGATAATCCTAAATGAAATAGGATACCACATTTAGCGATAGAAAAAGTGGAGTTGAACTTAGAAGTACCTATGTTGGCGATTGTAAAATGCTCCTTGAAGGAACGTTGACAATGATAGACTTGAAATAATAATGGATAAACGTAGTGGGTTACTGATACCCCAAAAAATGATAGAACAACCAAATAGTGATACCTCCCCAAAAAGTGCCAGAAACCATACTCAACACGGCGAGGATGATGGCATGTGGCATCAATCGATTATCGAAGGCAGCAGTAACAGCAGGCGCAGTGGAAATACCACCTACATTCGCCATACTTGCAATTGGTATCCAAACCGAATTTAATTTTAATAATTTGCCAATAAGTAGCATAAAAATAAAATGACCGAGCAGCCAAATCACCAAAAATAGAATAAAACTAGGATTGAAATATAGTTGCTCGAAGCGGAGTTTTAACCCTAAAATAATCATAATCAATAAAATAGGAACTTGGGCATATTGGAGTAAGAAGGCATAATTCCATCTTTTGATGACTAAAGGAAGTAATAAACCTACTACCGACAACAGAATAATCTTCTGCACAAAAGAAAAGGGGAGAAAGCTACATGAAATGACCAAAAGGCTTAACACGAGCAAGCTGGTAGTGCCTGATCGTGGAGTTGTTTGCCTCGAAGAAGTGTTGTTGATAAGGTTTACTTGATTGGGTGTACCAAATAGCGCATTGATTTTTGGTGTTTTTTTGATGAATTGAAACATCAAAATCGTCCAAATATTGACCAGAATGTTATCCAAAATCAGTATAGCAATGAAAAGGTCTTCTGGACATTGGACAATTTCTTTCAGCACAATTTGACTGGTGCTGCCACCAATCCAACTCCCCACAATCGGCGGCACACCTTTCCAGATGCTGGGGTCTATCCAAGCCAGTTCCATTGTTTCGCTGATATAAAAATAGGCAACTGGAAAAAAGGCAATCCACAACGAACCCGAAAAAAACAACATAATCGGCCGAAGCCCTACCATTTTCAACTGTTCAAAAGTCATAGTGCTCATCACCATTACCACGGCAAAAGGAACGATGAATTGAGTGCTTAAAGTATGAAGTTGACTCTTTGAAAAATCGCTACCCAGCATCAGGGAAAGTAGCGCAGGAATTATATATGCCAATAAGATAGGGGGCAGCCAATCAAATATTTTTTTTAAAATAGGATGGTCTATCTTTTCAATGAACAAAATGAACCCGAGCGTAAAACCTACAATCAAGACAGGTATGAACTCCATTATTTTACGATTCCGAGATGAATAATCCTATCACCGCTTTTGCTTACAGGGTTGGTACTTTTTCCAATAACTACACCTACTTCGGGTGCGTAATATTGCTTGACAATTGTTCCGAATACATCCCTTTGTGTAGCAATCAGTTGATTTTTTGCTACCTTTTCGTTCAACGCCACAACAACGTCCAATACGCCGCCTTGTGTCGTATAAATCCAATACGATTTTTGGCAATGGGTCGCTTCAGGGATATTTTGGTGGTCGTAATCAATCATCTTCAAATGGTTCATAGCTCGAAGTATGCCTTCTACACTCCTCGTAATTATCTCTGGTTGAAACACTTGTGGATTGCCACATTCTATCGTGAGCGTCGGTATATTCTTCGATTCGGCTTCTTGGCGAAGTGTCCTTGCTATGGTTGCCGAATTGCCTGCACTGGCTTCTTTACTATCTAACACAATATCTGCGCCCATCAAAGGAGCAAGTTGGGCGTTGGTTGTGTCCTCTAAATTGGCGCGTACATACAATGTGTTGGTGCGCCCAAAACTGGCGGTATGCAAGTCAAATAGAACATCTATGCCAGTGAGTACCTGCTGATTCAACTGCCATACAAATTGTTGAGATTCAGTGCCGTTGGCTTTGCCTGGAAATATTCTATTCAAATCCTGACCGTCAATAAATTCTCGCTGATGCAGTGCATATCCTAAAGGATTAATGATGGGAAAGGCGATAATTCTTCCTGATAATTTATTGATATCCAGTTGGTTGCATAACGTATGTACTACCCCGATTCCATTCACCTCGTTGCCATGTATCGCTGCTGTGATGCCCAAACTCACCCCAGCCGATTTTCCATTCAAGATAATAACCGGAATGGCAGTAGGTTGCCCTAGCACATCATCCGTCAATTCCAGCCAATAGTGATAAACACCTGCCTGATTATCAATGACTTGCAATATACTATCCATACTTTGTATCTTGGGTTGCGCCATAAGCGAATACCCATACCCAAACATTAGTACAAAAAAAATCAAATATTTACACATCTGCCAACGTCATTTTTTTCAAAAGTAGGTTTTTATTGCGAAAAGGGTATTCAAAAGTATTTGAACTAAAGATAGTTCTTCTCACCTACTCATTTTTATTATAATAAGTTATGCGAAAGTAATTAATTTAGTATAAAAAAACTGAAAATAAAAAAATAGACATTGTCTAATTTTGTCTATAATTAATTTTAAAAAATTATTGCAATTCGGTAATATTTTTACCTTTGTTAGGGGTAAATTGATTTACTCCAATTTTTAAATAAAATTTATATTATGCGTGAGATTACTTTATTGCTGTTTTGCTTAACCCCACTCACCATTTTTGCTCAAACGATGGTGAAAGGAAAAGTGGTGGACACTCAAGGTGAGCCATTGATTGGGGCTACTGTTTTGGTGGAAAAAACGACTGTTGGAACAGTTACTGATTTGAATGGATTGTTTGAAATTGAAATCCCCCCAGGAGAAAATACTTTGATTGTTAGCTCCGTAGGTTACGGGAGCATGAATATACCTATTGACGGTAGAGCCTATTTAGACATTGCAATGGAAGAGGAAAACGCTACCCTAGAAGAGGTCGTTGTATCGGCATTAGGCTTTCAAACAAAAAAAGATAGATCAGGTAGCACTTCTTCGAGCGTTAACGCTGCTTCCATTCGTTCCTCAGGAGAGTCCGCTATTCTGAATAGCTTGGCAGGCAAAGCCTCTGGCGTGAAGATAGTACGTGCCAATGGCGATCCAGGAGCAGGAACAAACATACAGATTCGTGGAGCAAATACGATTGGTGGCTCTTCGCAACCTTTAGTAATCGTAGATGGGATTCCGCTTTCCAATGATAACCTTTACGGGAGTGGGTCTTCGCGTTCGGGAGGCGTATCGCAACAATCTCGACTCAACGATATTAACCCTGAGGATGTGGAATCGGTGCAAATACTTAAAGGAGCATCCGCAGCAGCACTGTGGGGCTCACGCGCTGCAAACGGTGTATTGGTGATTACGACTAAGTCGGGGAAACTGAATCAAAAAATGAAAGTTTCGCTTTCTTCTACCTACTCGGTTGACGAAATTAATCGGCGGCATCCTTTGCAAACCACTTTTGGACAAGGTGCAGGAGGAAGATTTAATGCCACAGGAACTAACTCGTGGGGAGATAAAATTGCAGACCGCCCTGGCGGAGCAGATGAAGTGAATACTGCTGGGCAATATTTTCTGGGCGAAGATGGTCGAACGGTGTATCCAATTACAAAGAAAAATTCAAGAGATTTATTTGTAGAGGATAATTTCAATCAAGTATTTCAAACGGGTTTCTTCTCTGATAATAATTTGACCATTACAGCAGGCGGTGCTAAAACCAATAATTTCTTCTCCATAGGTTATCTCAATCAAGAGGGAATTATCAGAAACAGTGATTATCAACGAGCAACTATTAGATTCAATAATCAAGTATTGCTGACGGATAAGCTCATTTTAAGCACAAAAGCCAACTACATTTACTCCAGTGCTAATAGAATACAGCAAAGCTCCAACACAGCAGGCTTGTACTTAGGTTTGTTAAGAACACCCCCTGACTTCGATAACTCCATTTATAAAGGCACTTATTTTGACAATAACGGTGTAGCTTTTGAAAATAGACAGCGAAGTTATAGAAGATACTTAGGTAACAACATCAACCCTATTTACAACAATCCGCAATGGACAACCGACGAACAGGAAGCGACTACCAAAGTGAATAGATTCAACATGAGTTCTAATTTGAATGTAGCAGCAGCAAAATGGTTGCAACTAGATTTCAGAGGCGGTTTAGATACTTATGTGGATGATAGGGTTTATTTTGCGCCTATTGGTTCTGCTGCTGCTATTAATGGTAGGCTAGACAACGAAAACTTCCGCTCAACAGAAATTAATTTCGATGCGATTGCTAGAACAGATTTTGCCCGATTGATGGGCGATCAACTTGGCGTAAATCTTACGCTAGGCTATAATATTAACGACAGAATAAGAAGAAGTAATTTTATTGGTTCACAAACTTTCCTAGTCAATAGCAGTATTCAAAACTTTAATAATTCTGTTGCACCTTTTGAAGTAGGTAATAATCTTAGACATATTCGTTCTAACAGGCTTTACGGTATTGTAGCCCTTGATTTTGCAGAGCAAGTATTCTTAAACTTATCAGGTACGCAAGAAGCAGCCTCCAGCATTTCGGGGACTTATTTTTATCCTTCGATGGATTTAGCTTGGCAATTTACTAAAAACTTTAAATCGGATATTTTGAGTTTCGGCAAATTGAGAACTTCCTATGGTCAAGTGGGAGTACAACCACTGCCTTATCGTTTTGGAACTACTTATGAAACCTTTTCTTATAGCACTTACGATGATGCGCTGGATGTCAATGAATTTGGTGGGGGATTCCGCCTCAATGACGATCAAGGAAATACTAATCTTCAACCCGAAATAAAAACTGAATTTGAAGTAGGCGCGGATTTAAGACTCTTCAAAGATAAAGTGTCCGTAGGGTTAACTTATTACACGAATACAATTGATAATATCTTACTTGCTGTAAATTTATCTCCTAGTTCGGGGTTCTTATCCACCTATGCCAATGCAGGAAAAATGGAAAATAAAGGCATTGAGCTCGATTTGGGTGTAAAACTGCTTTCAACGCCTAAGTACGGATTAGAATTGTACGGCAACTTCAACAACAATAGAAACAAAGTGCTTGACCTAGCAGGTGTGGATAGAGTGGAATTAACCAACCAATCTATCACTTCCAACGCCATAGTAGGACAACCACTAGGTATTCTCTTCGCTTCCAAAGCGGCTAGGAATGAAGATGGTAGCTTCAAGCTGAATGACTTAGGTTTCCCAACCCTTGCACCAGAGCAAGGTGTAGTCGGCGACCCTAATCCAGATTGGCGAGGCGGTGCTGGTTTGCGTGGTTATTTTGGCAATTTGGGCTTCAATGTGTTGTTTGAAACATATCAAGGAGCTGACTTTGCTGAGCGCACAAGGTTTGTTTTATATGCCTTTGGCACTTATGAAGATGTCGGCAATGAAGTTACGCTCACGCAAGATTTGAAGAACAGTAGAGGGCAGGTATTTACCGCTGGAAGTACAGTAAGGGGGAATATCGGCAATTTTGGTGGCGGCGACGTACTTTTGGACGAATCGTGGTACACCTCTTTAGGTGGGGGTTTAGGCGGCTCAGCCATCAATGAATTTGCCATTACCAACGGTAGCTGGACGCGCTTGAGAGAGGTTTCTGTAAGCTATTCTTTAACGAGCAAAGCCCTTCAGAAATATACTAAACTTTCTTCTATTGACTTCTCTTTAGCAGGAAGAAATATTGCCCTTTGGACAGATGTGAAAGGCATTGACCCCGAAGTCAATCAATCCGGTGTGGACAATGGATTTGGTATTGAATACTTCACCAATCCGAGTACACGCTCTTGGGTATTTTCTGTAAAACTAAATTTCTAAATCAATTTTAAAGACGATGAAAATGAAAAACATCAAATATATTATCCTAAGTGGTTTTTTGATAGTCAGTACCTTAGCTTGTGAAGGCTTAGTAGATGGTATCAATGAAAATCCAAACGAAATTTCTTCTGACAATTTCGATGCAGGCGTATTGCTCCTGAAAGGAATGGAAATAGCTAACATTGGCGTTCAGCTAGGTCACCTAACACGCATTGGGAGTATGTGGAGTGGACAAACACAAGGCGTGGTGCTGCTTTACAAAAGTATTTTTGAGTACAACTTATCTGCCGAAGAAACGAATGGTATTTGGCAAAATACCTATCAAGGAATTGTCAAACAAGCTAGGACCATGCGGGAACAAACCGCTTCTGATCCTAAAGCTAAACAGTATGCTGGCATCACTAAAGTTATTGAAGCACAAGCACTAGGCACTTTAGCTAGTCTTTTTGGCGATATTCCTTTCACTGAAATCTCTTCGGAAGTAGAGTATCCTCGATTTGATGGGCAGCGCACGGTGTTAGCTGGCGTACAATCCTTGCTCGACGAAGCGATTGCAGACCTAAATGCCAGTACGAACTCACCGATTGCAGAGGATATTTACTATAATGGTAACAAAACTAAATGGCTCAAAGCAGCCTATACCATAAAAGCGCGCTTCTATATTTTAACTAGAGAATACGACCAAGCACTTGCTGCTGCCAAAAATGGTATCTTAGCTAAAGCTGATGCCTGCCTATATACTCCACCCAATATTGGTATTAGTAGCACCAACCTCAACTTTAAAATGGTAAACGAAAGAGGGGGATATTGGGATTTCAATGGGTCTCACCTAGAAACAATCTTGAAGACAAGTAGAAATAACAGCAAAACTAACGAAGCAGCAAGATTAGCTTATTACGATTTTGATGGACTTACTGCCAACAACAATAAGGGAATTGCGGCAATAGATAGACCTATGAGCGTAGTAGGTTTTGAAGAAAATTTGCTCTACTTAGCAGAAGCAGAAGCAAGAGTAGGTAGCCTTGATGAAGCCTTAAACTACCTGAACCAACTGAGAGCGCATTTGGCTGCTGGCGATGCTTTCACGCCGCTCAATGCTACGGATAGCCTCAACTATGCGCCTTATGTGCTAGAAGACTTCAACGCTGGAGGGATTGAAAATCAAGACAATAAAGACCCGAAAACGGCTTTGCTCCGTGAAATTATCGAAGAGCGCTACGTTACCTGCTTCACACAACTCATGCCGTTTGAAGATTTAAGACGACTTAGCGCAAAAGAGCCAGCAATAGCCGTGCTTCCGCCATTCAACACAGCAAATGCTACAAAATATCCGCAGCGATTTGTCATCGCCCAATCGGAGCTAAGTGCCAACATCAATGCACCCTCTGATCCTGGTATTTTTGCGGAAACAGAAATCAATAAATAATGTAATAGGCTTCCGCAACACCCTCATTCATCGAGTAAAACTCGATGAATGAGGGTGTTGTGAGCTTGACCATTAACCTTATTCAGTACATTGGTGCAAATGAATACAGAGCCAAATAAAATTTTACTATTTTCTTATTTGTGTAAATTTACACTAAAAATAATATCTATTTGGCAATAAAAAAACTACTATTATTCTTCATTCAATATCACAAATCCATGCTTAAAACAATCAATTTACTCCTACTTGCTCTTTTTTATCTTACTGCTTTCGGGCAAGTACCCCACCCGCTATTGGGCGATTTGAAATTCAGAAACATAGGTCCAGCCAATCAAGGTGGACGTGTGGTAGATATTGAAGCAGATGCTCAACACCCTGAAGTAGTTTATGTGGCTACTGGGTCAGGTGGTGTGTTTAAATCCGTCAATGCAGGCACTACATGGATGCCTATTTTTGATGATTATGAAACGGCTTCCATTGGTGATATTGCGCTTCATCCTAATAATTCGGAAGTAATTTGGGTAGGTACAGGCGAAGCTAACAACAGGAATAGCGTATCGTGGGGGAATGGTATTTATAAAAGTGAAGATGGTGGTAAAACCTTTGTCCATAAAGGATTACAAAATACGCATCAAATCGCTAGAGTGTTGGTGCATCCTCAAAGACCTCAAGAAATTTGCGTTTGTGCCATTGGGCATTTGTGGGGTTATACAGGCGAGCGTGGGCTTTTTATGAGTAACGATGATGGCAAAACTTGGACAAAACAAACCAACGGATTACCCAACGACAGCAAAACAGGTTGCACAGATATAGTCAGAGACCCTGTCAATCCAAACGTACTTTATACTGCATTTTATCACCGATTGCGGCAGCCTCATACATTCCAAAGTGGCAGTGAAAACGGAGGTATTTATAAGAGTGAAGATAGTGGAAATACTTGGAGAAAATTAACCAATGGTTTACCCAATCCAACAGGCAGAATTGGGTTAGCCATTCATCAAAAAAATCCTGAAACAATCATGGCTATTGTAGAAGCTAAGATTTCGACGTCGCTAGATACACTGGGAAGCGGCATATATAAAACAACAGATGGTGGAAATACTTGGAGATATGTTAATCTATTTAATAATCGCCCTTTTTATTACAGTCAGATTCGACTCGACCCTCAAGAGGAAAATATGGTTTATTTGCTTACTACTACGTTTTTTAAATCAGCGGATGGCGGAAAAACGCTACAAAATGGTAGTCCCGATTTTGAAATACACGGCGACTATCATGCTATGTGGATTAATCCAAGCAATCCTAGCCATTATTACATCGGAGCAGATAAAGGTGTATCAGTTACCTATGATAAAGGGCTTACCTTTCAATTATTTGATAATCTGAGTATTGCGCAGTTCTATCGCATTCATTATGACATGGGGAAACCCTACCGCATTTACGGTGGATTGCAGGATAATGGCTCCTATGCCGTAGCTAGTTTTGCCAGAGATGCTAGAGGCATACTCAATGACCACAACTGGAAAATGCACTGGGGCGACGGGCAAGACGCACTTATTAATCCTTTTGATAAGACCGAAGCCTATACTTCTATGGAAAATGGAGCATTTATGCGCTACAATCCTCAAACGCGCGACTTGACCACTATTATCCCAAATGCTTTCAATATCATCAATTTAGAAGCATATCTACCCCAAGACCAAGCAACTTTGCCTATACGGTTCAATTGGTCAGCCCCTATGGTGATGTCACCCCGCAACCCTAGCGTGTTATATGTGGGAGGGAATTATCTACTCAAGTCCTCAGATAAAGGTAATACTTGGGAAATTATTAGCCCAGATTTAACGACTAACGACCCTATCAAATCCGTTACAGGTCAAAGTGGTGGTATTACTATGGATAATACTGGTGCCGAATTTCACTGTAGTATATATCGAATTGGTTTATCGCCAATTGATGAAAATGTAATTTGGGTATGCACCGACGATGGGTTGGTTCAAATGACAAAGGATGGCGGAAAAACGTGGAGCCATGTAACGCCCTCCATTAATGGTAAAAAAAATCAATGGTGGTGCAGTAGCATTACTGCCTCCCACTTTGATAGAAACAGAGCATATCTCACTATTGACCCTCATCGCTCAGACGTAAATAAACCCTATGTATTTGTGACACAAAATGCTGGATTGAGTTGGACACTACTCACTAACGGACTGTCTAAGGACGATGTGGCGAGAGTGATTCAAGAAGACCATACGTCAGAAAATTTACTTTTTTTAGGTACAGAAACAGGGCTTTATCTTAGCCTTAATCAAGGAATCGTGTGGACAAGGTCGCATCAAGGTTTACCGACGGTATCTATCTATGATATTAAGGTTCATCCAAGAGAGAACGATTTAATTTTAGGCACACACGGTCGAGGTATTTATATTTTAGACGACATCTCAGCGATACAAACTTTAGCAAAAGCCCCATTGAATAAAGATGCCATCCAAATTCCTATTCAGCGCCCCACCACAGATTGGCTCAATCTGAGCAGAGGTGGGCAGCGAGGACATTTTCTGTTTCAAGGAGAAAATCCAAAGAACATTCGCAACACCTCCAATGTGCCGAGAGCAGCCTTTGAAGTAGATGTTCCTATTACATTCATAATCAATGATATAAAAATTGATTCCGTAGATATTACTATCTACAACGAATCTAGAACATTGTCCTTCTCAAAAAAAATAGCTTGTCATCAAGGCATCAATCGTTGGTATTGGGACAGAAAGTTTCATATTGAACCATTTTCGCAGGCAGATATGCAAGTCATTAACACCTTCTTTGAGCAAGCAGCACAAGTAGAGCTAAAGAGAAGCATTGACTACATCAAAAAATTGTTTGAAGCAGCTCCTACGCTGCTTCAAAAAAGAAGTGTACTACAAAGAGCTAATGCTTCCCATTTCAATCATCAATTGCCTAGCTATCTTTACTCTTCAAGGGCGGAAGTAGGAACTTATTTTTTTAGTATCACTTATGGAGACAGAACCCAGCAATCTACTTTTGTTATCGAAGTAGATCGCTTGGAGTAAGCGTATATTCATTGGCTATTTCGCTTTATACAATCGAGCGGTGCAAGAAGTAACTGCTGGCTTGGAAGCTATCTATTTAAGTGGATGGCAAGAGGCTGCCGAGGCTAAACCCAGCAGCCCAACCGTTAGTAGTGATTTCATCACTGAAGTTAGCACCAGAAAGTTTGACACGATTGGCAGCCAATGTGACATTAGTCTGTGTAAAAAGTTTAAGTGAAGGGTTCAGTTCAATAGGCAGGAAGTAACGCACACTAGAATCTAATGTAAAGAAAATGCTGTTGAACTGTTCGCCGTTGTTCACTCTGAAATCCAGATTACTTCCAAACTAAAATTAATTACTTCTTTTACACTGAAATCAACTAAATGTCAATGCTCTACATGGAGCAGTAGCACCTGAATCATCAAGCCTTTCCGCTGTAAGTGTAATAGAACAGTAGGATGGTTGCAAAAGAAACAAGAATGCCAAAATGTGGCTTTGGGAAAAATAAGGCAATCGTTTGAAGGATAGATGCTATCAGATAAGCAATTACATTTACTTGAACGAAATGAAGATACTGTTCTTGTTGGGTATTGTTCTCAAAAGCATAAAATGGGAGCAGCTCTTTAGATTGACTGGTGCTGAGTTCAAAGAAAAAGTAGATCATCAAACAGAGAGAAATGTTTAATAGAATCAATAAAATTGGAATAATGTAATGCTGTTGTAATTTATGGAATGATTGCAGGCTCATTTTTTCTAAAAAATTTACGTTTTATAATAAGAATGATAGCTCGAACAACAAAGAATAGCAGCAGTAAATAAAAGAGCGTAGAAACGATAATAGTAGGAATACCAATACTTAGCCAGGTGCTTAAAATAGCAATAATAAAACAAAAAGCAAGAATACCGCCGCTCCAAAGGACTAACTTACGCCGTAAATGATAGACATTGGCTTTGATTTCTTTTCTTTGGGTGCGCTCCACATAGATAATGAATCCGCTTAACGATAAAAATCCAGAAGTAATGCCAAGCAAACAGTAAAAAAACTTTAGCACCAAACCACCAAAATCACCGAAGTGTAGCGCTTCTTGAATGTAGTATATTTTTGCGCCCACTTTTTGTTCGTTGATATTGTAGTGATGCAGCACTTCATAATTGCGCTTATCCAATACAATTTTATTGGAGTTACGTTCATATATTTGACCAGGCACATCGCCAAATAGCCCAACAGTTGCCTCGCCATTCGTGGACGGGCGCATAGAAATAGGTATCAATGATGGAAATTGATGTCGTGCTACATGATAGGCAGTATCCCAGTTGAATGCTAAGGTTTTATCTTCATCTTTAGATATTGGTTTTTCCATTCTTACGTATTTGTTAGGCTGCGTTATGCTAAACCAATCCATCAAATAAGTTTGTAAGCCGAGCCAAGTGCCAGTCAACGCAATTACTAAATTAAAAAAGAGGGCAAGTATGCCAATCAATTTGTGATAATCTGCTTGCTGAATGCGTATATTTTTGTATCGAATAGTAGCAAATAGCATTCGCTTCATAAAACGCCCATAAATAAATAGCCCTGTTAGAGTAGAAATCAACAATGCAATGCCTGCTAATCCAACGATTTGACGACCATTAATGCCTTCATAAAAGCGTACATGAATGTTGCGTAGGTAGTAACTGAATGTTTGGTAGTAATTTCGTTCGCCTAGTATTTCACCGTTATATGGATTAACAAAGACTTCCCAAATAACAGGAAAGGTTTTATTTTGCTGTTCAGGAAATAGGCGTACATTCCAAGTACCTTTGTCATGGGCGGTAAATTCAACTTCAAATAGGTACTTGTCCGGGTGTGTAGCTATTATTTTCTCTACGGTTTGAGTTAATCTCACTTTAGATGATTGTGCTTCTACTTGATACAACTTAGGGTTGAGCCATTCATCCACCTCGGCTCTAAATAGGGCGGCAGCACCAGTGATGCTTAGAAAAGCAATGATGATTCCGAAATATAAGCCTGTCCAGCTATGCAGTTTCCAAAGTATATTTTTATTCATGGCATACGTGAGTTAGGGGAATCTTCAAATGAGAACTTCCTTTTTAGAAAAATCCTCATCTGGAGATAAAATGATTGAATTTTTATGTTGACATACAAAATGTTGTTTCATCAAAAGACATATGATACCGTCATCATCACGTTACGCGGTGCACCAGGAAAGGCACGGATGAAATCGTAGCCACCTACCCAGTGCGTTTTGTCCAGTAAATTATTGACATTCATTTGAATTTGGAATTTATTGAGGCGATAGTAAATAGCTGCATCTACTAATTCATAGCCCGGAAAAATCGGTGGCTCTTGTCCACGCGGCACAATAGAGCCAAATCGCTCTGTAACAAAATTAGCCCCTAATCCAAAGCCCAAGCCTTTTAATCCGCCGTTGGTGATAATATATTTTGTCCAAAAATTGCCGGTATGTTTTGGTGCATTTGGTTTTTGTCTGCCTATTTCTACTTCGCTGTCACTTTCTGTAATGGTTGCATCATTGAAGGCGTAATTTACGATTATGCTCCAGTTTTTAGTAATGCGCCCGATTACATCCATTTCTATACCTTGCGATACTTCTTCCCCAATTTGAATCAATAAATCGGGTCTATTAGCATCGTTGGCATTGTAAAGATTGCCGCGCTCTGTAAGATAATACGCTGCTAAAGAAGCACTTAAACGCCCTTGAAACCAATCTGATTTTAGTCCTATTTCCATTAACTCGCTAGTCAATGGGTCGAATGGTCCACCAGCATTTGGATCATTGATGACGGAAGCCGATTGTGGTTGATACCCTTGAACATAAGTGCCGTAAGCATTAATATTCTGTGTAAGGGCATAAGTCAATCCTATTCTCAAAATTAATACGGATTGAGTTACGGTTTCTTCTTGGTCTGACTTAAAGTTAAGTATGTCGTTATAATATTCTTGTCTCAAACCAAGTAATAACTTCGCTTTGCCAACAGTCAACTGCTCTTGTACATATAGACCGTGTGAGAATAATTTGAATTGAGGAAATAAATCAGTTCTGTAAATATACTTGCTCATGTCGCGCAACTGATTGGCAAAGGGATCGGTCAAATCAAAATGTGGAACATTTGGAATAGGATTTCCTTTGGCATCCAAAGCATAATTGCTAGCATTGTTAGGATTGAAGGAGTTGAATACGCGCGTTCTATCCGCTGAGAGATAGCCTCTTGCTTGTAACTGCGAACCGCCTGGTTCTTGCTCTTGTACGAAATAATCGTACCCAATTAATAGTTTATGCGCAATTTTTCCAGTATTGAAGTCGTAGTTCAAAAAATTATTGAAGTTGTTGTTGTTCCAGTTGCGCTTTCTGATAAATACACGCATTTCTACCTTTTGGGGGTCTCTCGTGCCATCGGCTAAAGCGGCGAAAGTGTTGGCAGTTCTGTGTTCTAGCAAATCTTCTCGATAAGTAGAACGGAGGTAAACTGCATTAAAATTCAAGCCTTTAGCCAATTCTTGCCTAAAAGAAATGGTAGCGTTAATATTTTCTTCTTTCAGGAAGTCATTAGCGGCATTCAATGCTTTTGAAATAGGCGCAGAAAATAAATCACCGTTGCCAAATACTGCCTGTCCTCTATCTAATCTTCCATCAGAAGATTGATAAACAATGTCAAAATTTAAGTTAGTTTTTTGTGTAGGTAAAAACGAAAAGGAGGGGGCGACCACAATATTTTTATCATACTGGAGGTCTCGGAAGCTCCCAGAGTTCTCGTACCCAAGATTTAAACGATATAATAGTGTTTTATCTTCATTGATTGGTCCTGTGAAATCACTCAGCAGCCTGAACGTATTAAAGCTACCCACTGTGGAGCTAATGGACTGGCGGCTTTCTTCGAGTGGTTTCTTCGTAACTCGGTTGATGGTACCGCCAGCAGAGGCGTTACCAAAAAGAGCTGAAGCAGGTCCCTTAATGACTTCCACTCGCTCAATGTGTGGAATAAGTTGTTGCTTCCAAAAGCTAGTAAACGCTCGCATTCCGTTGATTAAGTTGCCAGAATTATCTTGACCTTGTATGCGATGCCCTCTGATAGTAATGTCATTATAGAATGAAAATTGGTTTACACCACTGATGTTTTTTACTACATCATTCACTCTGAAAGCCGCTTGATCTAAAATCAATTCCTTGGTTACATAGCTAATGGATTGTGGGACATCCCTTAGTAAAGTGGACGACTTTGTACCTATAAAAGAACTGGTACTTTTGTAGCTATCCTCGCGACGACCAATAATTTCGACCAACTGCAATTCTTCTACTCCTTCAAGTAAGATGACATCTATATTACTTGTCTCATCAGGTTTAATATTGACTTCAATGGCTTGTTCTTTGTAGCCTAATAAGCTGAATATTAACCTCCTATTACCAATAGGTACATTGGATAAACTAAATTTTCCGTCCTTGTTTGTTGTTGTGCCAATAGCTGTACCTTGAACTAAAACATTGACATATTCAACTGGTACTCCATCTTGCATGTAAACCGATCCTTGTATATTTCCTGTCTGCGCTTGTATCGTTAGAGAGAAAAACAAGAAAAAAAATGGTAGTAATTTACAATTCATTTTATAGTTAATTTAGACTTATTAAAAATAATGAAACAAAGGTAATTAGTGAACTTTAAAATTCAAACGAATGATAAAAACTATTTTTAATTAATCTAATTAAACTTGAATTGAGGTAGTTAGCGTATGCCCAAAAGTTTAAACTAGCATTTTATTAAAAGCGATAAATAACTGCCTGGCAATTCTGCCAAACCACTGATGCTTCGGAACTTTCTAACGTTTTGCTGCGATTTTTTGTCTAATTGACGATAAAAGTGGAGACGACCTAAAGATGGTTGTACTTGTGCTATCTCAAAAATAAAATTTTTGTTGCAATAGCGTCGGGACTAAAAATATTGTTGCTTGT
>DAITMC010000005.1:22938-43018 GCA_036835365.1 Saprospiraceae bacterium | reverse complement strand
GAAAGCTATCACGTTATTTACCAAAGATGCTGCCGCAACGAAACCATCAGTAATATTGTAGCACCTGGTGATGCTGGTGCTACTTATGCCGTAGAAATTACGCCTGAGGCACAACGCTTATGCAATAATTCACCAACTTTTAATCAATTCCCGCCAACAGTTATTTGTATAGACCAACCTTTGGATTTTAACCACTCCGCTACCGATGTAGATGGCGATAGCTTAGTCTATTTCTTTTGCCCGCCACTATTGGGAGGTGGGCGATTAGGAACACCTGAAAACCCAGGTAATCAAAGAGCTTGTAATGGCGTAACGCCTACGCCTCCTTGTGCGCCGCCACATGGAACAGTTCAATTTATTGCACCTGTATATAGTTTTCAGAATCCCCTAGCAGGCGCACCACAAGAAGCTATCAACCCAGTTACAGGCATTATCACAGGAACGCCGAACAAATTAGGGCAGTATGTAGTTGGCGTTTGCGTTAGTGAATATCGAGATGACCAACTTTTAGGAACTATACAGCGCGACTTTCAATTCAATATTGCTAACTGTTCACCTACGGTGGTAGCCGATATTGAAAAAGATTCTATTATTAACGGGCAGCAGTTTTTATTGACCTCTTGTGGTAACAACACCATCAACTTTATTAATCAAAGTTTTCAACGGCAATTTGTCAATAATTTTTTCTGGGAATTTAACATCAATGGACAGGCGCAAACTTTTACCACTTGGGACGCTACGGTTACTTTCCCCGACACGGGTAGGTATGTAGGCGCACTTATTCTAAATCCAAACACAGAATGTGGCGATACTGCGAATATTTTTGTCAATATTTTCCCTCAAATTGAAGCAGATTTTGAGTTTGAGTACGATACCTGCGTAGCTGGACCAGTACAGTTCACCGATTTATCTCAATCAGGAGCAGGTAACATTACCAACTGGGAATGGAGCTTCGGCGACCAAAATAATAGCCGAATGCGCAATCCAGCACATCGCTACAATGAAGCGAACAACTTTCCAGTAAGGTTGACCGCTACTGATGTAAACCGATGCAAGGACGATGTCACCAAAAACGTACCTTATTTCCCTATTCCACCTTTGCTCATCGTTTCGCCAAGCGACTTTACGGGCTGTATTCCTGCCAGTATTTTCTTTGATAATTTATCCTCTCCAGTGAATGAAAATTATGATATACAATGGGCATTTGGCGACGGCGGATCGAGTAATGAAATTAGCCCAACACACCTTTATGAACGGGTGGGGCTTTATTCCGTAAGTCTGGGAATCACCTCCCCTTTTGGCTGCAAAATTGACACTATTTTTAGAGACTTAATTAACGTTTTACCTTCGCCAGTAGCAGATTTTACTTTTTCTCCTAGCACCTTGAGTAATCTCGACCCTACTGCTACATTTACAGACCAATCGCAGAATGCAGTACGTTGGCAATGGCAGATGGGAGAACTGGCTACGCTTTCTGAGCGAAACCCCATCTTTACCTTTCCCGATACAGGACTGCAAGCAATTCAATTGATAGTAACCCATCCTAGCGGTTGTCAAGATACCATTACTAAATTTCTAGATGTCATACCCGAAGTGCGCTATTTCTTGCCCAATGCTTTTACGCCCAATAGCGACAATATTAATGATTTCTTTAGAGGAACAGGCATTCTGGTAGGGGCAACTGATTTTAACTTCACAATATGGAATAGATGGGGCGAGAAAGTATTTGAAACAGAAACACCCGAAGAAGGCTGGAATGGTAGAAAATTTAATACTGGTCGCGAATCGCCTCCTGGCATATATGTATGTATAGTTCAATTTACAGGACCAAGAGGAGAACAATACGAATTTCAAACATTTGCAACCCTGATTCGTTAAAAAAAAAGAGAGCATCTAAAAGATGCTCCTCTACACAATCTGTAAGATTATAATTGCCATAGTAAGTCGTTACAATTTATTGGGAAAGGGAAATGTAGATTGTTTGTTATTATTTTGATTTTTCCCTCTCACACTACAAATATGAAGCAACTTCACGAGTGAACAATGTACAACTTTTTACATTTCTGTATTTTTAAAAATAGATTTTAAATCCTTTACTTATTGATAAACAATTACTTACCTATTTTATTCGACTTAAAATCTGCAAAAAATCTATATAACATAAAGTAAAAAAATAAAAAAATTGATGTCTCTAATCGCTGCTATCAATAACTAACAAACGGCATTTCTTGCTTAAATGTAAATTGTTCTACCTGTTTCAAAATAAAATCTGCTAAATCAGCTCTCCCGATGCTAGTGCTAGCATTTACCCCAACCCAACCCACGCGATAAGTCCCTTTTTTAGGCTCATTAGTTAAGCGGGGTCCTCTAACAATCATCCAATCCAAGCCACTTTGTTGCAGCACTTGATGATGTTCAATGGCATCGTTTAGCACCTTTGGTACTGCCATTTTCATAATTGTCCTAATCATATAATCCGCAAATTTGGGCTTATCTTTTTCTGGATAAGGCAACCCACCACCCGAAAGGGAGATAATTTCTCTCAATCCGTGTTGCTTCATAGCAGCAATAATATTTTTAGTACCATCGGTTTGCAAACCTGCTGGCGAACCTTTGACGTGTCCGAAAAGACTGACCACAATGTCTGTTTCTTCTAGCGCCTTGCTTACGTCCTTTTGGTTCAGCACATCTCCTTTAATGAGGGTCAGGTTTGGATGTTGCTGCGTTATTTTTTCTGGAGTACGCACCAAGGCTTTAATCGTATAACCCTTTGATAATGCTTGTTCTAAGAATTGTTGCCCTGTTTGCCCAGTGCCACCAAATAAAGCTATTGTTTTCATGGTTGAATCATTTTTTTTGCTTGAGAAAATTGATGTTCTAAGTTTTGTATAGAAGTGTAGCCTCTTCCAAAAAGGACAAGTTTGCCCTTGTGTTCCAAAAAAATTGTTGGAAAGCCACTAACTTGAAGTGCTGCGGACTTGTCAAAGTCTGCTTGTGCAGCGTTTACATAATCCTCTTGTTGCATTTTAGTCACAAAATCATCAGCATCTATCCCAAATTCTTTTGCTAATGCACCATAAGCGGCTAAATGCTCTGGCTCCATGCCATCGTAGTAAACTGCTTTTTGTAGGCGTGCTGCAAAAGCCAGACTTTGCTCAGGTTTCAGCGATTTGAAAACACTCAAGGCAACGGCAGGCGGAATAGAGGTAAAAACAGCTTTTCCCTCTTTAAGGATACCCTCTAAAAAATCTTTACCAAAAGTAACACCAGTTGCTTTTTCCACATCTTTGTATGCCCATGAGATATAAGCGGCTACCTCACCAATCGGTCCAATGCGCTCACCTGTAACCATGCCGCCAGAAACGACTTCAATGTCTAATTCATCCAAGTGCGTTCGAGCAAATTCTTCGATGACAGGTGAAAATCCATAACACCAACCACATAAAGCGTCATACACATAAATTACTTTCATCTTTTCTATATGTTGAGTTTGTCCACTGCAACCAAGCAGTAAGAAATTAATTATAAAACCAATAAACCATTTCATATTCTTTTGTTTAACACAAAAATCCTTACTTTTGATGTACTTAACTAAAATTATGGTACTAACTATTTGGTAAGTATGGATAATCATATCATTAAATTAACCGCAAGATGCCCCATAAGGACTACACTGGAGTTGGTGGGTGGAAAATGGAAGTTACTGATTTTGTTCCAGTTGCGTGAAGGAGCTTTACGGCTATCAGTATTGAAAAAACAAATTCCCGACATCAGTGAAAAGATGCTAATTCAAGAATTGAAGCTATTAGTGGAAAACCATCTGGTGCAACGCACTAATTTTGGTGAAGTGCCACCAAGGGTGGAATACCATTTAACCGAAAAAGGCAAAAACGCCCTTCCACTTATTGAAGCTATGAAGGATTTTGCCACAGCTTATGAAACACCTTGAGGCTATTCGCCTACAAGCATACTGTCAGCAAAGACAATAGGCATACGATATCCACCAGTGTCGATGGCGGTATTTGGAAATTGTGACATTAAAGTCTTACCTTCTTGAGCCGTTATAGGCGTTTGATAAAGATACAACTGCTTCAAATTAGGCAATTGAGTTAAAGTCTGTACCCCTTGAGCTGTTACTTTTGTTCCAACCAAGTTAAGGTATTTTAAATTTGGTAAATTGGTCAAATACTTAAAACATTCATCTGTAATATTGGTATTGTTCAAATATAATTTGGTTAAATTTGTCATTTTTTCTACTACCGCCAGTTGTTGGTCGCTTACCTTGCTATAACTCCATTTAAGCCAAACAATATGCTCCTTTAAATCCTCTAATAGTGCCAATTGCTGATCGTCTATTGCTTCTACATTCACAAAATTGACACTCAACAAATTTTCTTGTTGACCTATCGGCAACACGACTACCCGATTTGCTTGTAAAGCAGCAATGGCTGTAGCATCAGGTGCTTTTAAATTGACATTAGGATAAATAGCCACTTCTTCTGTTGCCACTTCATTTGCTGAAGTTAAACCCAACAATATGGGTCGAATAGATTCTGATTGCGCCAGCATTTTTACAGGCTGTTGATAATCAGCACCTTGTTCAATCCACCATTGCAATAACTGAATCTCATCCTCCGTTAGCTGTGGTTTTTCTTTTGGTGGCATATGCTTTTCGTCGTTCTTAGGCAACAGCAACCTTCGGATAAGCTCGCTTTCTTGAGGCAGTCCTGCTTTTATGATTACGGCTTTACTTTTCCCACCTTTGGCAAGAAATTCAGGCGAATCCATGCGCAATTTCCCTTTTTGCTTAGATTCATTATGACAGTTGTAGCATTTTTCTTTTAAGATAGGTACAACAATATCTTGATAAACGATAGCTTCTTGCACATCTTTTATAACAACAGGGGCTTTCGCTTTTTCTGCTCCCAGCCAACTTCTGAAAGGCTCTGGCATGGCAGCAACCAAGTAATCTTCGCCATGCGTGAGCGAACCGCCTAAATGACCTGCCCCTGTCAAAAGCAGCATCAAACCAGCGGAAAGCGCAAGCGAATAGCGTGCCTTGCTTGTCCACGTTTTATAAACATACATCCCTAAAGCACCAGTTGCTGTGGCTATGCCTAGCCATTGGTGCTGTTGGAGTGTTGTGCCTTCGTACTCTCCACTTTGAGAGAGAAAATACCCCGTTAGGCAAGAAAATATTGCTCCTAGACCACCTAGCAGGTACAGTAGTTTGACAGAAGGTGAAATATTCTGATAATGCTTTAGCTTTGATAACCAATCGAATAGCACGGCTACCATCAAAATACCAATAGGCAAATGCACTAAAAGAGGATGAAATCGTCCAAAAAATTGAATTAATTGCTCCATTTGAATACTTATTTCTTGTACTATTTAGCTTGATAACGGCTGCGCCAAAGTTTCATCATATGCACATTTACACCCCACAGGTCGGTAACTGGCTGATGGGTAAAAGGTAGCGTTGGCATGTAGGATGGCGGTCCAAACTCTGTTGTCATTGTCAAAGGCTGATTAGCCTTTACTTTGTATTCCACCACTTTATCCCACCAAGCAAAATGTGCTTCTACAGCGCGCTGCCACTCGGGTGCGCGTGGGTCGCTTACTTGAGGTGCATTTTCATGCCCTACTCTGGAATGGATATGATCCACTCTTGTTAATGCCAAATCAACACTTTCTTTTTGGTCGGCAAGCAAAGAAGAATGCACATTACACCAATGAGAAATATCTAAAGTCAAGCGCATTTGCGGAATGGCAGTAAGGAATGTACTCGTTATATGAGCAGCAAAGAGGATTCTAGCCCGGTGGGTTTCATGGCTAATCGGCACACCAGAACGTTCTTTCAGTGCTAAGGTGAAGTCAATGAGTGCTTTATTTTGTTCAAAAGTAAAGTAGTCTTTTCCAGAATGACAATTTACAAATAAGGGTTTCGCTGCTACGGCAGCTTCCATCGCTTCTTTAAACTGTGAAAAATGTTCCTCAAATTTACTGCTGCCTCCTGCTGCTAGTAAACCAAATTTAAGTTGGTACTTTTCTAAAGCCTTGAACAGGGCTTTTTGCTGTTCCTCCTCTTTGGGTAACCACAATTCAACACCATCGTAGCCACTAGCTTTTGCTTTAGCACAAAAATCATCGTAGGTGCCTGCAAATCCCCAGTTCGTTGCTAGAATAGTTAACGAAAAATTCGACGGAATAGAAAAAGTTAATCCAGGTAGCACTTGTTCAAGCAATATACCACTACTAGCTAAAGCGGAAGTTTCCAAAAAATTCCTTCTATTGATTTTCATTTTGTTTTGTATTGATCTAATTCTAAAAATTATAGTTCGCCTATTTCATTAGACAAGATAATAGGATTTTAATCAAACGAAAAATTTCTCACTGGATTAAGACTATTGCTGGGAAGCGAAAATTTTGTAAATGCAGGAAGTCTAACGCTATAAAATTACGTTTACCCGACAATTTTTCTGATTTATGGCAGCGGATTGATCAGAAAGTGCTGCTTTTGCACTTGCATCTTTTCCCAAGCAATCCACTACCACAAAGAATTGTCGAAGAACAAAAATTACATTACTCTTTCTGAAATGCGGCCGCTTTGCTTGTGTTTCAGAATTATTTTCTTGCGACCATCAGGCAGTAATTCTTCTTTGATGAGCAAATGCCATTCATCAAATTCTCTCATTTGAATTTTGCTTTGCATTTCGTTGCTACCTCGCCAATCTTCAATTTCAACAGGTTCCCACTGTTTGCTTCTTGCTGATTTGTAGCAGGCATCCATAATGGCATTGACAATGTAGCCATCATAAAAACTTTCCATCGGCAGTTGTCCTTTATCCATTGAGTTAAACATATCGGCAAACATATGATTGTAGCCTAGTGCATTCAGTTCATCGCCTACTGCAAAAAGCCAGCCTGTGTTGGATTCTGCTTTTTCTGCAATATATTCACCTTCCCCCACAGCAGTAAACATCTCCATCCCAGCTCTCAAGAAATGGTCGAGCCGAATAGTCCCCTCCGTGCCATCTACTTCGTCGCGAATATCTAGCCCCCCTCTGTAAGACCAGCTTACTTCAAATTGACCAATTGCACCATTGGCATATTTGACAATTCCAATTGCATTGTCCTCTGCCTCAATAGGTTTGACTAAAGTATCTGCCCAACACATCACTTCGAGTGGACGAATATCCTTTCCAATAAAATTGCGGCTAATTTCAATACAATGGCAGCCAATATCTAAAATCGCACCGCCACCAGCTTGCTTAATGTCCCAAAACCAATCGCTATGCGGACCAGGGTGTGCCTCGCGCGAACGCGCCCATGTGACGCGACCAATTGCTCCATTTCTGATGGATTTTGTCGCCTTTAAAGTTTTCGGCGTATAAGCCAAATCCTCAAGATAGCCATGAAAAACACCTGCCTTTTCAACAATATCCAACATTTGTTTGGCTTCCGCAGCGTTTCTACCAAGCGGCTTAGTACAAAGGATACCTTTACCTGCTCTAGCTGCTGCTTCGACAATGTCTAAGTGCATATGATTCGGTAGCCCAATCACTACAAGAGTTGCTTCTGGGTCGTTGATAGCCTCAATCATATCCGTTGTGTAATGTGGGATGTCCCAATCGGCAGCAAACTTTTGCGCGCGCTCGCCTGTGCGAGAATAGACCGTATGCACATGGTCATTACTTCGATTCTGTTGAATACACATGGTATAGAACGTACCAATTAAACCTGTACCTAACATGACCACTTTGTGGTTTTTCTTTTGCATCTTCGTTAGATTATTTTGAAATAGTAATTTTGTTTTTTCTTTGATTTGCCAAATATCCAAACGAATTGCATAAATTCAATAAAAAATTCAAAAAAAATATATCAACCTATGCACACAAAGACACGTATTCAACTTTCTGTAATGATGTTCCTGCAGTTTTTCGTTTGGGGTACTTGGTATGTTACGCTGGGCACTTACTTGGGCAGCATTGGTTTTAAAGGAACAGAAATCGGCGATATTTACAGTACAGTATCTTTAGCGGCTATTATTGCACCACTTTTTGTAGGTATTCTTGCCGACCGCTTTTTTGCTGCACAGCGCGTGCTGGGCTTTATGCACTTATTAGGTGGTGTTTTGCTCTATCTCACCTCCACGATGGGAAGTCCCTCGGAAGTCTATTGGACACTTTTGCTTTATTCTATGTGTTACATGCCGACTTTAGCGATTGCTAACACGATTGCCTTCTTTCAGATGGACAACCCCGAAAAGGAATTTCCCTCTATTCGAGTACTCGGTACCATTGGTTGGATTGTAGCAGGTGTGATTATCGGCTTGATGAAAATAGAGCCTACTGCATTGCCGCTACAAATTGGTGCTAGCATTTCGTTACTCTTAGGCATTTACAGTTTTACGCTACCCAATACACCACCCAAAGCAAAAGGCGAGGCGGTTAATGTTGGGAAAATACTTGGGTTGGATGCTTTAAAGTTGATGAAAGATCGCTCTTTTGCTGTCCTAGTCATTAGCTCGTTACTCATTTCTATACCCCTTTCTTTTTATTACAACTTCACCAATCCATTCCTCAACGAGAGTGGCATGGAATATACTGCTACTAAAATGGCAATTGGTGGGCAAGGCACAGAAATTTTGTTCCTACTTTTGATGCCGTTTTTTTTCCGTCGCTTTGGTATCAAGTGGATCATTATGATTGGGATGATGTGTTGGGTAGCTCGCTATTTGATGTTTGCCTACGGCAATAATCAATCATTGGTTTTTATGTTTTATATTGGCATTTTGCTGCATGGTCTATGCTACGATTTCTTTTTCGTTACAGGACAAATTTATGTAGATAAAGCAGCCCCTAACGCTGTACGCGCCAGCGCACAAGGATTGATTACTTTGGTTACTTATGGCTTGGGGATGTATATTGGTTCTATCATATCAGGGCGTGTAGTGGATTATTTTACAGTGGAACAGGTGAAAGCATGGACCAATATTTGGCTTTTCCCTGCATTGCTGGCAGGCATCGTTTTATTTATTTTTACCGTTGCATTTCGAGAAAAAGCGGTTATACGTTATGAGAAGAAACCAGAAACATCAACAATATAAAAGAAGATAAGTAGCGTTTTAGTTATTCTTCCTTTTCATTTCTGATTGACGCATTGGCATGGCATCAATAGTGTCAAACAAATCTTGGAGTGCTAGAATACTATTTTTTCGCAATTTTTCACCGCCATCTTTACCAATCAAAATAACCGTAAAACCATCTAACCGAGGTTGATAATGTTGACGTAATGCGGCTATCTCCTTCGTATTCAAGGCTGTTTTTTGAGGATTCTTTCCTGTATTGTCATATATTTGATAAACTACTAGATGGCGTTCTTTCATTCCTGACTCATCAAGACCAAAAAGGCTTAATTGAGCTTTTGTTTCTATATTTTCTTCATCTTGTGAAAAAACAAGCACTATTCTTTCTTTCCAAAGGTGTTTTTTCAACATATTTGTCTGACCTCGCAAAGCAATCCAACAAAATGATAAAGGAAGAATTAGGAAAAACCACTTCATAACTGTCAATTTTTTATCATTTCTGAAACACGAGCAAACTAATGTTGTTCAATAATCAATCGATAATGCAACTTTGTGAAAATTAACAATACTGGATTTTATACTTTTGTGCAAAAACTAATATGTCAAGAACGCAAAGATTACTCATTATTTTTACGACTGCTGTACTGATTTTAACGGCAATTATTTCCTTTGCATCAGCCGTATTCTTCTTGAGGGCAGTTGTTTTCAACTTGTATAAAGTAGAATTTCTAGCTCAAATAGCTGCTACTATATTTTTACCACTTGTTACTTTTTGCATAGCCGTATTAGGTACTATCTTGCTTACAAAAGAAGATGGAAACAACAAAAGGAAACGATGATGATTTAGCAATGAGAAAAAGAAAAAAAAGGAATATTAGGTTCAATCAAGAACTTGCCAGCAGTATTTCGCATGGTTTTGGTTTATTATTTGGTATAGTCGCTATTCCAATTATTACAGCGATAGCAGCTATGAAGGGCGATCCATCTATTATAGCCGGTACAGGTATTTACGGTTTCGGTTTTTTGATGGTTTATACCACATCAACCATTTATCATAGCGTAACGCACCCAGTCATTAAGCGAGTGATGAACGTGCTAGACCATATTGGTATTTTCTTTTTAATAGCCGGAAGTTACACGCCTTTTATTTTAGCTTACTATTTTAATCCATCAGGCGTTACGCTTTTATGTATTGTTTGGGGATTGACTTTTGTAGGGGTGATATTCAAAATTATATTTGGTTTTAAATATCAACTCTTTTCAACCACTATTTACCTTTTCATGGGTTGGTTAGTTGTCTTTTTTGCACGTTCTTTCTTTGCTAGTATGCCGCTTTCTTGTGTTATTTTACTCGGCTTGGGAGGTTTATTCTATTCTATTGGAGTTGTTTTTTATCTTTGGGAGAAGTGGATTTACCATCATGCCATTTGGCATATTTTTGTGCTATTAGGTAGCATTACCCATTATGTAGCTGTCGTAGTAATGCTTTTCGACTTGGATATATAAAAAAAGCAGAAAGTGAACTACTTTCTGCTGCTGCGCTCCTTCTTGGGCTCGAACCAAGGACCTACGGATTAACAGTCCGCCGCTCTAACCAGCTGAGCTAAAGAAGCTTTGTCTAACGGATTGCAAATATAGTGTAGTCTGACATATTTTCCAACTTTTTCAAAAAAAATTAGCAAAAAAAAATCTTATATCCTGATGTATCATACAACTCTTTAAGCTACAATTGCTTGGATAAGCTCACCTTCTACATCAGTCAGTCTAAATTGCCGTCCTTGAAAAGTATAAGTCAGCTTTTCGTGGTTTATTCCCAATTGATGTAATATAGTCGCCTGAATATCGAAAGCAGAAACTCTTCCATTGATGCCAGTATAACCTAATTCATCTGTTTCGCCATAAGTAACGCCTCGTTTTATCCCGCCGCCTGCCATCCACATAGTGAAGGCATCGGGGCTATGGTCGCGCCCTTGAAAGCCATTATCTGCGCCATTTCTGTTTTCTTGCATAGGCGTTCGTCCGAATTCTCCTCCCCAAACTACAAGCGTTTCGTCTAGTAATCCTCGTTGCTTTAAATCCATAAGTAGCGCTGCTACTGGTTGATCCATAGCACGGCACTTCGCTACAAAAGCAGTATCCAAATCATCGTATTGACCAGTGCCATGCGTGTCCCATCCCCAATCGTAAAGTTGTACAAATCGCACACCACGCTCTACCAGTTTTCTAGCCAATAGCAAGTTATTGGCTAGACTAGATTGTCCAATTTGCGTGCCATACATTTCGTGAATATAGGCTGGCTCGTTCTCGATGTTCAATACTTCTGGTACAGAAATTTGCATTCGATATGCCATTTCATATTGCGTAATTCGAGAAAGGATTTCGGGATCTTGAAATTCCTCGTGCGAGAGGCGATTCACTTCATTAATGGCTTCAATAGAAGCTTTGCGGTGGTCTTTACGCACTCCTTCTGGATTGTTGAGAAAGAGTACTGGTTCACCTTGCGTCCGACACTGTACCCCTTGATAAACAGAAGGCAAAAAGCCACTCCCCCAAGCGGACTTACCGGCATCAGGGTTATTTCCTCCCGAAGTGAGCACAACAAAACCTGGCAAGTCACTATTTTCAGAACCTAAACCATAAGTCGCCCACGACCCCATGCTAGGTCTGCCCAAACGCGGACTACCTGTGTGCATCATCAACTGTGCTGGCGCATGATTGAATTGGTCAGTATGTACAGCTTTTAGAAAACTTACTTCGTCTGCTAAAGGTGCAAAATGTGGCAAGCGATCGGACACCCAAGCCCCTGATTCACCCCATTGTTTAAAATTCACCCTCGGTCCTAGCAATTTTGGAACGCCTCTGATGAAAGCAAACCTTTTACCTTCCAGTAAAGAGTCAGGGCAATCTTGACCATCTAACTTAGCTAAAGTGGGTTTATAATCAAAGAGTTCCAACTGCGAAGGGGCGCCAGCCAAATGAATATAAATAACGGATTTTGCTTTGGCTGCAAAATGAGGCACTTTCGGCGCAAGCGGATTTGTGGGGTCAAATAAATTCGTCATCGCTGCATTTCCTGTACAGCGGCTAAGTAAGCTCCCAAGCGCAATCCCTCCTAAACCCAAGGTACAATTTTTTAAAAACAGCCTTCGAGTAGTCAAGGCAAGCTGTGCCAATTGGGCTTCTTTGACAATATTATTGGTACTCATAATTGTGCATTAATCATAAAAGTCCAAATATAATGTTGTTATTGAAGAATAGCAATAAATAACAACTATTGAGTATTCTTCAGTATCGAAATTTCTTCTGGGCTTAAGCCGGTGAGTGCGGATATCATATCAACAGAACTGCCTTGCTGTAGCAGATGCCTCGCAAATTGTTCTTTTATTCTTCTTTCTCTTTGTTTCGCTTCCTCTTCCCTTTGTTTCGCTTCCTCTTCCTTTTGTTTCGCTTCCTCTTCCCTTTGTTTCGTCGCTTTTAGTTCTTCTTCAATCATGGCGAGCTTTGCTTCTTGATTTCTGAAAATAGCATCAATTTCTTCCTCCCCCCTCAGTTGTTTCCTGAAGCTATCATCTTGCAAAGGTTGACCTAGATAATTGGCTACATCAGAAAATGATTCCGGCACATCTTGAATGTCCAAAATGTATTTTTCCGATGTTACATAGGATTGGTTAAAGAGGCTTAAAAATTCTTCTAAGCGGTTTCTTCGGTGTTCCGATAAACGCCTTATCTGAATAATCCGTGTCTTATGCGTCAGTAATTCTATAAAGTTACTCTTAATATTTACTTCTTCTCTGCTGACGGTATCTGTTATTTTGTTATCTATGCTGACTGATAAGTAAGGAATATCCACCACATTGTAACCCAAAATATAAATCGAAATAATGGGATACATTTTTACTTCCTCTTGATTCGATTCCGTCTTGATAGTGCTGCGTTTGCTATAATTCTCCCCCAAATACGTCCTAAAGCGAAGCAGGTTTGTGGGCAGCTTAGATTTTTGCAATTCTATTAACACTTGCTGTTGTTCTCCTTCTTCATTGATAATCAATGCACTAAAGTCTAGCCGATATAGCTTCAATCCTCGAAACTCATCTACTGACACTATTTCTTGCTGCTCTATGGAGAGCTCCAAAATCTCACATTCTATCAACGTTGAAAGCACTTTCTTTGCAATCTTGTTGTTTTGCATCAAATATTTGAACGCATAGTCGTACAACGGATTGATTATTTTCATTCTGATTTATTTTATCCTACATCTTATTTGAATGTTTATCATCTTGGGATAGTTTAAGCATATATTTAGCCATTACCCCAACTTGTTTTATGGCGCTTTCGATAAAAGGCAAAATTAAGTTTCAAAATATGTGCTAGATAATAGTGGACATTCCTTCATCAAAATGGTTAAATTTGATATTTCCATTTTCAAGAATATGATTGGCAATAGAATCGCCGATTTCAGCAGCAGATACTTTATTTTTCAAATTAAGGTCAGGTGTACCATAACCTTTTCGTAGCACTTTTGTAACTGCATTGCGCACAGCCTTAGCTTCAAGCCTCATATCAAAGTAATCAAACATCATAGAAATAGACAAAATATTGGCAATAGGATTAGCATCCGCTTTGTCCATTTTTCCAGGATGAGCACTATATATGGGTTCAAAAAGGGCGTGTTTATCGCTAAATGAACCTGATGGAATCAATCGCACGGTTCCAGTAATTACGCCTGCGGCATCAGAAAGTATATCCCCGAATAGGTTGGGCGCAAGAATAACGTCATATTCCTTAGGATTAAGGATAATATCTGCCACAGCATGGTCTATAAATTTGGTGTTAAGTTCAACTTCTGGGTATTCGCTCACTAAGTCATATACCACTTCTCGCCACAAACGGGAGGTTTCCATCACGTTTGCCTTATCCACAAGCGTTAGTCTTCTTTTTTTACGATTTTTAGCCGTCTCAAAAGCGCGTTTAGCTACTCTAGCAATTTCTTCTTTCGAGTAGTAGCACTGATCAAAAGCAGCAGTTCTAGCAGATGTTCTCCCTTTTTCACCATAATAAACCCCACTGGATAGTTCTCTGTAAATTACAAAATCAACTCCTTTTACGTATTTTTCTTTCAATGGTGAAAGTTGTAGTAACAAAGGAAAAGTAATGACAGGTCGGATGTTGAGGTATAAATCTAGCGACTTTCGGAGTTTAAGCAGCCCTTCATCAGGTGTGTTACGCTGCATAGACCATGAATTGTCGTAATCGGGATGCCCTACTGCACCAATAATGGCTGCATCTGCATTTTTGCAAGTTTCTAGTGTAGTTTCAGGAAGTGGATCGCCATAATTTTCGATAGCACTTGCTCCAATATCACAATGGCAAAGTTCGAAGCTATGGCTAAAAGTTTCTGCCACCGCTTCAATTACTTTAGTCGTTTGCTTAATTATAGTCGGTCCTATGCCATCTCCCGGCATCAAGGCAATTTTCTTTTTCATCTAGCACTTTTTATGTAAAAGCAAAATTAATGGATTTTTAGTTCACACTCAAAGGGAACATGTATTCCCACTATTTTCATTAGTAAACAATAAAAAAACAAGAATAGATGATGCTATCTTGTTAATACAATATAATCACGGAGCAATGTTGTCAGAAACACTACTTTCTCCATTGGCATTTCAGAAATATGAAGCAACTGCTGCAATCGCACCGTCAATGCTAATAGCGCTTCTTCATGCGCTACGTTCCTAAATCGTTGATGGCGACTCAGCACATTTTTAATCAATAACATATCTTGTTCACTCAACTGTTTTACTTGAGGATAGGTTACTTTGTAACTATCCATAGAGTCTATTTTCAAAATATCCTTTAGATCAAAATGAATGTTGCTCCGTAGGCGAATTACCGCAGTATTAGCTGCTAAATCTCCTAATCGTTGATTTTTAGAAGAGGCACTAATAGACAATAGGCCTAATGTACCAAGGCACAAAAAAACATCAATAAGGTAAAAGACAGTTCTTATGAGGTAGTCGCTAAGGCTGATTTCTTCGCCATCTAGTCGAATCACTTTAATATGAGTAGCTCTTTTGCCCCAAGATTGACCGTCTGATACGATTTCTGAAATTAATTGATACAATATAAAACAGGCAATCGGGAGAATGGAATAAACGACATAAATAGCCATATTATTGATGCTCTGCTTATTGGATGCTACATTGATAATGAGAATAACTAGCAGCATATAACCCAATAAAACAACCAGTAGGTCAATCATGAAAGCGGTAATGCGCTCGCGCAAAGATGCCAATTCATATTCAATAGCTACATTCTGTGTTGTTTTTATAATAATGTTTTGCATGAATTATCATTTTTTTTGATTTTTATTGTCCATTATTAACGACAAATAGTGCTTAAAGTCGCATCAAATTGATTCCTTTGTATAGTGAAAATAGAAGTTTTTTTGCTGTTAACACTAAGTTAAAGTGAATACATACCAAAAACGAGTGTTTTTTTCTATTTTTCCTGCTTCAAACAAAAAATAACTATGAATCTGAAAATTGTAGATCATCAGCGTACAAAAATTGTAGCTACTGTTGGGCCAGCTTGCTCCTCCTACGAGATGTTGTTAGAGCTAATAAAAGCAGGTGTGGATATCTTCCGCCTGAATTTTTCTCATGGCACTCACGAAGATCACAAGAAGGTAATTGACAACATCGTTGCTATCAATAAAACTTATGGCACACACATCGGCATTCTCGCTGATTTACAGGGACCTAAGCTAAGGGTGGGGCAAATTGAAAACAATGGCATTGAAATAAAAGAAGGTGATATTCTCACCTTTGTTAATGAAAAATGTATCGGGACGAAAGAAAAAATATATATGAGTTACAGTGCTTTCCCTATGGATGTGAACCCTGGCGAAACCGTACTGGTGGATGACGGAAAAGTAGTGCTTGAGGTGGTGGAAACTAACAAAAAAGATACCGTTAAGCTGAAAGTTATGTTTGGGGGAATCCTCTCTTCTAACAAGGGAGTCAATTTACCAAACACCAAAGTATCCTTACCCTCATTGACCAAAAAGGACATTATTGACTTGGAGTACATTCTGACTCAACCAGTCAACTGGATTGCACTTTCCTTTGTCCGCACAGGCGAGGACATGGCGGACTTAACCAGAAGAATTACGGCAGCGAATCATCCTGCCAAAGTACTGGCTAAAATTGAAAAACCAGAGGCTATTGAGAATATTGATGACATTATCAAAAATTCTAATGCTATCATGGTAGCGCGTGGTGATTTAGGTATCGAAGTACCTATTCATAAGTTGCCAGGCATTCAAAAAATGATTGTCAAAAAATGTATTCAGCGCGCTCGTCCAGTGATTGTAGCTACGCAAATGTTGGATAGTATGATCACTAGCCCAACGCCAACAAGGGCTGAAGTGACAGACGTTGCCAACGCTGTGCTCGATGGTACTGATGCCGTAATGTTGAGTGGGGAAACCTCGGTAGGGAAACATCCAGTCAAAGTGGTGGAAGAAATGAACAGAATCATTGAAGAAGCGGAAAAAGGATACTCCATTAAGGACAAATTACCTACGCCTGCTAAAAAATCAAGAACTTACTTTTCCGATGTAGTTTGCTTTACAGCGGCACAAGCTGCTGCTGAGATGGATGCTAAAGCCATTATTGGCATGACAAGCTCTGGTTATACCGCTTTCAAGGTGTCTAGTTTTCGACCTATGGCAAATATTTATGTTTTTTCCGACTCTCATCATATGCTCAAAACGCTAAATTTAGTCTGGGGAGTTCGTTGCTTTTACTACGATAAATTCACCACAACGGATGAAACGATAGAGGAAACAATCGCTATACTGAAAGGAAAAGGGAAGTTGGCCAAAGGCGACATCGTAGTGAATACTGGTAGTATGCCACTAGAACGCCGACATCGTACTAATATGATGAAAATAACAAAAGTAGAATAAGCTGCTTGGGTTACGCTAGGACAATGTAAGCTCCGTTTTTTTTAAGCTCAAAATAAACAACACCAGAGGCTGTTTTAGGTAAAACTAGCCTCTGGTGTGTTTATTTTTGTTGGCTTGTTAGTCCTATTTACTATTTGCTTACTCAACGAATATCACCATGCTTCTAGTACCAAACGTACTTTCTGCTGCGTAGTGCGGAGTTGAAATTGAACTTCCTCGAACTTCGGTGCACGCCATTTACTTTTCAAAGTTTGAGAAAAAGCATAAGGCTCTTTAGGTATGCCAATCAGGGTTTGGTCAAGTTCATTGTTGTCATTCAAGTCGTGAAAAGCAGCGATAGCATAAGTGCCATATGGTAGATTTTTAACTTGATACGTTTGGCTACCTTTTTGAACTACATTGTATTTTTCTACAACAACAGCGTATTCCTTGTCTAAAAAATGTTCAGGCGTATCGTAAATGGCAAGCCATATTTGCCCTTTAGCCTGCTGAATGTTAGTAAATTCGATAGATAAGTTAGCTTTTTCAATCGGCTGTTGTAGGCAAAAATTTAAAACTAAGATTAAGACCGTAATAGGCATATTTTGATTTTGTTGTTTCTAACAATAGAAACGAAAAATGGGTCAACTTTGGTTGTTGACCCATTTTCTACTCATTTTCAGTTGACAAAGAAATAATTAATACAATAAACTGAAAATCAGCTTTCTAACTATAAAACCAATCATCCACCTAGTGCTGTTTGATTACTTTTGTTAACCAAACTTTATGATTTGCCTCTAACCGAAGGTAGTAAATACCGTCGGCTAATGCTGGAACAGAAAGCGTTGTGTTGACTTTGCCTTGTAAGCTACCATAATGCGTGGTTTGCTGTACTCGACCCAATAAGTCTATCATTTGAATGCTGACTTCACTTGGCTCTGTCAATTCAAAATCTAAGAAAATCAGGTCAGATGTTGGATTCGGATAGACTTTAGGCGTTGTCTCAAAAATAATTTGATGGGTATTCACCAAGTTGCAATTTTCAATAGCTGGGTTATGTATCACTTCCATCACATGAGTTGCCGAGCAACCAGTGGTAGGGTCAGTAACGGTAAGGGTGTAAGTGCCTGATACTTGTGCGCAGTAAGTAATGTCATTTGCGCCTTCAATTGCTATGCCATCTAAGAACCACTGCAAGGTCAACCCTGAAAAACCCTGTGGTTTTTGTAAGGTCAGTAAATTATTGACATTGCTGAAGAATGGCTCAAAAGGTGCAGGGATAACGCTTACTTCAAAGGAAATAGACACCACCGAACAACCATCGCTGTTGGTATAGGTAACAGCATAAGTCCCATTTTCAGTAGCTTTGAATTGTACCTCATTTGCCCCTGAAATGATGTTACCATTTCTCAACCATTGTAGTCCTTCGGTGTAATTCAATACCGATAAGGTAACCTCATCACCTTCACAAATAGGCGCTCTGGAAGAAATGTTTACTCGTGGTGCCACTGGGAAATCAAAAATGGTGTTGACAATTACAACACTATCACAACCTACTGCATTTTGGAAAACAAAAGTGCGTTCGCCTACTTGGTCAAAATCGCAAGTAATACGCTCTAGTTGAACCGTATCAGGCGTTCCACGCAAGGTAGTCTGTGTAATGATTAAACTATCGCAACCTAAGCGGTTGATAAACTTGAGTGTGTCAATGCCTACTCTTGTTGGGTCGCAAGTGGTTTGTGTTAGCAAAATTTGATCTCTATCTGCAAAAATAGTGTTGATGATAATCAAACTATCACAACCAGCACGATTTTGCAAAAGACGTGTAGTACTGCCTACCGCATTGGGATCGCAGCTTGTTGCCTCTAAAAAAGTTGTATCTGCTGGAATCAACAAAACATTGGTAATGACTAAACTATCACAACCCAGGCGATTCCTGAAAAGATTAGTCTGCTGTCCCACTTCAAGTGGGTCACAAGTAGTGGCTGTCAAAAGCGTAGTATCGGCTGGCGTGAAGGTGTAATTGGTAATGACCAAACTATCACAGCCAAAGCGATTTTGGAAAACAGTAGTATCGCGCGCTTGATTGCGGTCGCAGGTTGTAGCAGTTATGAAAGTTGGACGCGAAGTGCCATCTAACGTGGTTGTAATGATTAAACTATCACAGCCTAATTCATTGATTAAAAACAAAGTATCTGTACCAATTTCAGTAAGATTACAAGTAAATTGAGATACTGTTTGCACATCTTTTCGAGTATTCGTGATGATGGTTGCCTCTGCTTGCCCTTCGCAACCATTGGCATCTCTAACGGTAACCGTGTAGAAACCTTTTGGCAAATCGTTGAATACATTATTGCTTTGGAAAATATTTGGCTCAACACTAAATTGGAAAGGAGCTAGTCCACCTATTGTGTTGACTGTAATTGAACCAAAATCTTGTGCGCAGGTAACATCTGTAACACTGACTACTTCAATATTAGGCAAATCGTTGACAATCAATGAAATAGATGTTCTAGTGTTACTCGGACAACCAGAGCTGGTATTTCTAGCTGCTGCATAAAATACACCTGCTGCAGTTGGTGTGAAAGTTGGACTATTCGATAATAACAAGTTACCTCCTGTTGCAGCATCGTACCAATCTATGGTTACGTTTTCATCTGCCACGGTTGCACTTAATGCTGGAAAAGATTGACCTTGACAAATATTTATTTGAGCTGTGGCTACCGTTGGTGGTGACAAAACTGGACAGCTACAATCAGGGGCAGTAACAGTTTGTTGAATAGAACAACCTGCTGCGTTAGTAATCGTAACTATCAAATTCTTACTCGTCGGAATGTCCACAATTTGGAATACCCCTTGCGAAACTTCAATTACTGTCCCTCCATCTGAAGTGACAGTATTGCCGGCTTCTGTGGTCAAGTCAAAGTCATACGCTGTAAAATTAGCGTTACAAGCGGCTGGTTTTGCTACGGCAAAAGTAGGAACAGCTAAATTCTGTACTTGCGCTTGCGCTTGTGCCTGACAACCATTGGCATTCGTTACTT
>DAITMC010000005.1:8948-22838 GCA_036835365.1 Saprospiraceae bacterium | reverse complement strand
CGTCGTTTCTCCTTCGCAGATTTGGGCTGCACCTGTAATTTGCGCCGCAAAGGTCGGAAAATTCTGTACTTGCGCTTGCGCTTGTGCCTGACAACCATTCGCATTCGTTACTTCTACGGTATAGTTACCTGATGGAACAGTGATGCTTTGTGTCGTTTGTCCATTGCTCCATAAGTAGCTTTGCCCTTGTGTAGCCGTCAAGGTCGTTGTTTCTCCTTCGCAGATTTGGGCTGCACCTGTAATTTGCGCCGCGAAGGTCGGGAAGTTTTGTACAGTAATGGTTTCTGTCTTGCTACAACCATCAGCATTACTTACGGTTACCGTATATGTACCAGCACCTGCCTGAATGACTGGCGTAGTGGCTCCTGTACTCCAAAGATAATTTGCTCCACCTGAGGCGGTTAGTTGAGTAGTGCTGCCTTCGCAGATAGTACTGGCAGAGGCACTTACTGAAGATTCGACACCAACCAATACTTCCGCACGAACAGATAAACGTCTTGCACTAGTACAACCTGTTGCTTGATCTACTACTTCGTAAAAGTAAGTTCCTGCTGTAGTTGGTTGAAAGGATGTCCCCAAGAAGATAAAATTATTGTCAGGTGCATTTTCAGTAGCATACCAGTAAACAAGTTGGTCGTTGGATGCTACATTAGCTTGAAAAGTAGGTAATTCATTGCAATTTTGTGCAGTAGATAAGCCTTGCAGTTGCGGTTGTGGGAAAACAGTAACGAAAACATTAGCATCCTCTGCAAAGCAGCCTGTCGTTTCATCTTCTACGGTTAGGATGTAAGCTCCTGCTGCCGAATTGTCCACATTGTTGAAAACTAAATTGCCATTTGTTCCTCTAAATTCCCGTTTCATGCCATTTGGCAGTTCCCAAGTGAATAAGTAATTTCCTGAATTTTGGATATTTACCTCAATCACATTGTTTGAGCCTGCACAAAAATCTGGGTTTCTATTGGCTGAAATGATGCCGGGTCCATTAAGCACTTCGATAAAAGCATCTCTAGTTTCTGCTTCGCAACCTGTTGTTCGCTCGACAACTAAGACGGCATAGTCGCCTTCGTCCGATTTTTTTGCTTCTACTGTTACAAAAAAACTAGGTAAAAAAGTAGTACCTATTTGTCGTCCATCTTTGAACCATGTGTATTCAAAATTTCCTCTATTGCTGGTACTGGCGCCAAGATCGAATTGTTCACCTAAGCAGTAACCATTGCGGTTGAAATCAAGGTTGACGCTTCCAGGTCCTGCATTGACGATGAGTTCTCCTCTGGCAGTAGCTTCCGAGCATCTACCTTCAGCACCTAAATCAATGACCAATACTTCATACAGTCCGTCATTTGTTAAATTCACACTTGGGAAAGAGAGAAAAGGCACAGTAGTGTTTCGAGTAGTGCCATTGGGCAAAAGCCATTCATATTGAAAAGGACCTGTGCCTGAGACATCCACACGAAGTTCCACGCTTTCTCCTTGACAAACTTCTTGTCTGCCCAACTGCACATCGCCAATAGCAGCAAGCACTTCCACCTCAAAAGGAATTTCTATGGTATTATTTGGGCAAGCAGGGTCGTCCACAATTGCAATATAGTCAAATACTTGTCCTGCCTGATTTCTATTAAAAGTCGGCAACACCAATGATGTTCTATTTCGATTGGCTGCAATAACGTTACCGTTTTGATCTTCCCAATCAATACTCGCACCAGTATTAACACCAGTGAGCTGGAGGATATCGCTTTCCCCGACACACACCTGAAGGCGATTGTTGGCAGCATTAGGTTTAGCCCTTTGATCGCCTCTAATTTCAATGGCTTCAACAATAAGAAACTCATCGGGATTCTGAGTACCAAAGGTGATAATAATTTCCATCGTTTCGCCGCAATAGCCTACATCTGACCAAGTGGCACTTGCACTGGATCGTCCGCCTAGTGGTAAGTCCCTAGAGAAAACATTTCTGCCATCTACTAGCACTTCTACACCAAAGAAATCTTGTCCTTGTCCAGAATCTTCAAAAACTTGACCATTGATTCCTTGCGCAGCAACATCAACAATAAATTCCACATTAGAAAAGCGCTCGATATTAATAGGTCCTACAATAAGTTGGCTATTGTTAGCGCCAGGTTGGCAACCTGTACCTTGTATGCCGGCTAATTCAAATGCACCACCAGCAGTACCAAAAGTACCCTCCCCAAAGCAGCCTAATCGTTTAATAGCTCGCCACCCTGCACCTGAAATTGCTCCCGAGCCACTAAAGTCGGCGTTATAAATCACTGTATTCTGAGCGGATAGCAAGATTGGGGTTGCCATCAGCAAAAGCAGCATAAGCTGTTTCAAAAAAGAATATAAATTTATCATATACGAATATTACTTGAGTGAAAAACTCCACGAATATAATATCCCAATGTTAAATAAATATGAAACTTACTTATAATATACTTATTTTCAGTCCATCGTAGGCTAAATTTACATTTGGTGGGAAGTTGTCATTCACTTCTGCATATCGCCCCATGCGGTGACTAATGTGGGTAAAGTACGTGTTTTCAGGTTGAATTTCGTTGATGAGTTGCAGGGCTTCGTCAATATTAAGATGAGAAAAATGAGCATCTTTATGCAAGGTACTCAATACCAAAGTTTTTACCCCTTTCACCTTGTCAAGTTCCTCTTTGCTAATTGTCTTAATATCTGTGATGTAAGCAAAATCATAAATGCGAAACCCTAATACTGGTAGATTTCCGTGCAGGACTTCAATAGGCGTGATGAGCGTATTTTTTATATTAAAAGGCGCTGCTTTTGAAATAGTATGTAAATCCACCTTAGGCACACCAGGGTAAGAAGGATTGGTGAACATGTAGTAGAACCTGCGTTTTAAATCCTGCTGTACTTGTTCAGTAGCATAGACAGGAATTGGTTTTTTTTGTAAGAAATTGTAGGAGCGTATCTCATCCAAGCCAATAATGTGGTCATTGTGTTCATGCGTGAGCAAAACGGCATCTATGCAATTGATATTGGTACGAAGCATCTGCTGCCTGAAATCAGGTCCTATATCAATTTGTAATTTCAAATCATCCACTTCTAAGTAAGCGGAAGTACGAAGTCGCTGGTCGCGCGGGTCGCTAGAACTGCAAGTTTGGCAAGTACAACCAATGGCTGGACAACCTGTCGAAGTGCCTGTTCCTAAGAATGTGAGTGTCATTTTAGGTGATTTATGCTGCGTCGGTGTCATTTTCTATTTTGTTATCTCGAAGTATTTGTTGAAGGAATTTACTAGATTTATCGCTCAGTAAGGATTCCTCTGTGATGATGCCTTCATTAATGATGTCTAAAAGGCTATTAATACGTGCTTCTATGTCAAAAAATTTATTGACAATAATTATTTTTTGGTCTTTTACAATAGCGTAGCCACTTTGAAAGTTTCCTTTTTCATAGCGAATGATATAGCCCACTTCTTCCAATAATAATTCTAATTTTCTGAGTGTTTGTTTTGTATAATTCAACGTTTGTAATAATTTAAGGGACAAATAACAAAAACTACTTTTGCAGTGCGTATGAATTAACAACTTTTTATAGTCTCAACTTTTATGTAATATTACACGCAGCGAATATAACCACTTTCTTTGAATAAAGTTGGTTAGTTCAATAGAAGCATATTGCCTAATTATAATAAAAATCTATTTATGCTAAAAGCTATCTTGATAGATGATGAACCCAATTGCTTAAAAATGTTGGAATGGGAACTTCAAAATTCGTGTCCAAATGTGGAGATACTAGAACTCTGCGATTCTGGAAAGGCTGGCTTGAAAGCCATTCGACAACATAAACCTGATGTTGTGTTTCTTGACGTGGATATGCCCTACATGAATGGATTTGAGATGTTAGAACTCTTGGAAGATATTGATTTCGAGGTGATTTTTACGACTGCTTATGATGAATATGCCGTGAAAGCCTTTAAAATTAACGCCATTGATTATTTGCTAAAACCTATTGATGAGGATGAGTTGCTAGCTGCTGTGCAAAAGGCAAGTACCAAAATTGAAATGCAACAACAATTACCAAGAAACACATCAGTGGAAAGACCTATTAAAAATATTATCCGAAAAATAGCGTTACCTACCTTTGAAGGATTGGTTTTTGCAGAGGTTGATAAAATTATATATTGTCAATCGGACAATAATTACACTAAAATATTTCTTAAAGGCGATAAAGATCTTTTCATTTCAAAAACACTAAAAGAGATGGAAGAAGTGCTGGGCAATTACCATTTTTTTAGAGTACACAATTCCTTTGTAGTCAATCTAAACGAAATTAAGCACTACATCAAAGCGGATGGTGGATACTTGGTGATGTCGAATGAGGGCAAAGTAAAAGTTTCTAGGAATAAAAAAGACGCGCTATTGCAGCTTTTTCAAACACCAAGTAGATCGAAGTTGTTGTAAAGTTGAATTTTCTCCACTTGTGATGATGTGGCAAATCTTAGAGATTTACCACATCGTTTCAGTTAGTGCTTCACAATTTTGTAAGTAGCTATTTTTTTATCCTCAACTATTTTGAGCCAGTAAGCCCCAGCAGGTAAGCCGCTGACATCGAATTGACTATTTACTTCCATAGTATGATAGTGCCATTGTTGCCGCACTTTACCAAGCATATCTATCAATTCAGCCACTACGAGCTTGTTGCTATTTCGGTCAAAAGTAAGGTTTAAAACGTCTTCCACAGGATTGGGGAAGATACGTAAATTATTCAGCCTCAATTCATTCGTATTTGAAATGGTGCAATTGACTATATCAGGGCGAATCGTTATTTCATCGGTAAATGAATTTTCACATCCTGTAATTACATCGAGTAGCGTTAAAGTGTAACTACCAGAAGCTTTAGCACAGAGTGTGGGTTCGTTTTCATTTGCTAGCACTACGCCATCTAGCGACCAAGAAAGTTGTAAATTATTGCTCAGCAAACTATCCGAAAGCAAGAACAATAGGTTGTTTTCCTCTTCAAAAATGGGTACAAGGGGAATTTGCTCAATACTTACCACCTCTGGTCGAGACACTACCGAACAACCGCCAATAGAAGTATGGCTAGCAGCATAACTTCCTGATAATTTGGCAATTAAAATAGATTCATTAGCGTCCGGTATAGCGGTGTTATTCAACAACCATTGAATCCCTGATTCATAGTTTGTCACTTTCAGCACTACACTATCTCCAGTGCAAAGGGGTTCATCGAAAGATTTTGAAATACGAGGTAAATCTGGAAAAGCAAATACTCGAACCGTATCTACTGAAGTAATGGTGTCTGGACGATAAGGAATATCCAACCTAACCACAATACCATTAAGTTCTAACAGGGTATCCTTTAAAGTAAAAGGTATCGTCCCGCACAAATCGTCTCCACCGTCAATACCTGTATCATCATCAATGATTACTAAAGTGTATTCGCCTTCATCAAGTGGTAGCTCCATCTCAAAAGATACGGGCAGCGGGCGGTTGCGTGCATCAGGAGTATTGAGTACCAGTTGACCATCGGGGTTGTATATTTCGATGAAATAATCTGGCAAACTCAATATATCTCTACAATTGGGTTCACGCAGAATAGTTACCTTTCGCAGTACATGGCTACCCGTATCCACAATGGCTTGGTAGTTCACTTCATAAGTTCCAACTTCTGGATACTCTTGCGGTGCTGGATTTTCTTCTGTGGAAGTTTTCCCATTACCAAAATCCCAAAAATAGGAATAGCCTGCTCTATCAAAACTCGGTACATTATTCCTAAAACTCACTGTGGCTGCTCCACAAGCAATATTGTTTTCCAAACTAAACGCCCCCATTGTATCAGAAGGTGGAGCGATGTAAAGCGGAATTTCAAAAGAAGTTTCCCGTTCAATAATTACAATCCTTGCTTTTAAAGTAATCTTAACCATATACAAACCAGCAGTCGTAGGCAGTCCACAAAATCTAGCACAACCGTCAGTTTCGCTAGCGACGTTAAACTCCAATTGGCTGGCTTCCCAGGTCATACCAGCAGGCAAGCCATCAACGCCCGAAATCGTAATCTTAGAAATAGGTAACCCGCCTAATACCGTAGAATCTACTTGTGCTACGGAAGTGGTTGTTTTAGGCATCCTGAAACTTAGATCTGCCTCATAGGGTTCTCCTACTTTTCCACTTGGAAGATCACCTATATATATGGTATCTAAAGTCAAATTATCTGGCAACTCGACTTGACATCCAGGACAGCCAACTTGCGCCATCATCATTTGAGCAGTAAGACAAACAAAAATTAGTATCGTTATTTTCTTCATAAAGCATTTTTTTTGCACGTTAAAAAATTCTGTTTGGTGTATTTGTGTGTATTGTCCGTTTATAGCACTGTTGCTACTGATGCTGGACAGGTGCTGAATGTCTCTACGAAAGAAAGGTGTTGTAAGGTAAAAGGCAATATTTTATCGGAATCAGAAAAATGACTAACCAAGCATTGATACCAATACTTTGTAGTGGGTAGTGTTTAATGGTCTGATTCCAACAAAATAGTTTATTTTCTCACTACGAATCGTTGGCTAACTTGAGTATTTCCGTTGTTAAGGCTGAAAATATACATTCCATTAGGTAGCTTGTTAGCATCCAAATTTATCTGATTTTCACCAGATTGTAAGAATACTATCTCCGTTGACATTGTTCTGCCAAGCAGATCAAAAACGCTGAACTGATAACGACCCGCCTGTTGTGTATTAATGTTCAAAACACCTAACTCCGCTACCGGATTGGGAGCAAGTCGAGTACTCAATATTTGCGCACTAAGCTCATTTAAGCTAGAAGTTACACAAGCCTCACTATCAGCAGATGCTACTATGATGCTGTATGTCCCAAGTGCGATAAGCTCATTAGGAAAAGTCAATTCAATAGGAATCACTCCAGAGAAAACCGTACCGTCAATAGTTAATGGATATGCGCCGGATACGTTGCTTTCGCTAGTAGTGCCTTTAATCACAAAACAACCCAATGTTCCCTTTCTGAAGGTACAATCTGGCGTGTCACACTGATAAGTCAATCCTGCGGGTAGCCCTTTTACAGCGCCCATGGTGGCAAGACGGATAGAATCAATCGTAATTTGCGTTCCAGAAAAGTTGAGTTCTCCACCAATGGCTACGGTGAATACCGTTTCATAGGGTTTACCTAGACAAGCAATTTCCTTAACGCCTCCTTCTGGGTTAAGGAGTGAATCAAAGGGAAGCGGAAAAACACCCAGTGAATCTTTTAAGGATTCGTCTGGCTTGCAAGGCTGCCCCATTTGAGCAAAAACGAACGAAGTAGTGGCTAATAAAATAGCAAAAATAAGGTACAGTTGTTTCATAGTACGAAGCGTGATTAAGTAAAAACTAAAAATAAATGCAAGATAATTCTTTTTAATCATCCTCAAACGTCATTTTACTTCAATGAATTGTTAGCTTACCTAATATTGCACTAAATAAGATAATAAATAGTCCGCTCCTTTCCTTTATCTTTGCGTTGGATACAATCCAAGTGAGCTAATAAATTTATCTATTTTAGAAAGGTAGATGAAAAAAGAAAATATGATACAGACAGTTGCTTTGCAGGATTATGCAGTACATATAGGGGAAATTTGGCAGGGCTGGAATGCGCTTCTTCAGCGCCTTCAACCTTCTAAGTTAGTCGTTTTAGTGGATGAAAATAGTAGGACACACTGCCTGCCTATCTTTAATGCTAATACAAATTTCGAGCAACTTTTTGTTATTGAAATTCCTGCTGGTGAACAGCACAAAAACATTGATACTTGCCAAGTCATTTGGTCGAAAATGATGAATGCCAACATTGACCGAAAAGCCTTGATGGTCAATTTAGGAGGAGGTGTTATTGGCGATATGGGCGGGTTTTGTGCTCGTACTTTCAAACGTGGCATTGATTTTGTACAATTTCCTACCACACTACTTTCTCAAGTAGATGCTTCTATTGGTGGCAAATTGGGTATTGATTTTAATGAAATTAAGAATAGTATTGGTATTTTTGCTAATCCAAAAGCAGTTTTTATTGACCCTCGTTTTTTGCATACACTTCCTAGTAGAGAAATCAGAAGTGGATTTGCCGAAATCATAAAACATAGTTTAATTTATGATGCGCAGCAGTGGCGGCAAATTCAAGCAATCACTGACCTTCAACAAGTAGATTGGACCACGTTTCTAGTTCCTTCTTTACTTATTAAACAGCAGATAGTAGAAGCAGATCCTTACGAGAAAGGGTTGCGAAAGGCACTCAATTTCGGTCATACTATAGGACATGCTGTGGAAAGTTACTTTTTACAGTCTGAACGTCCACTATTACATGGTGAAGCCATTGCAATTGGCATGATTAGCGAAGCCTACTTGGCTCATAAAAAATTAGGCTTATCTTCGGTCGAATTAGAGAATATAAGCCGATTTTTGTTGCGGATTTATGATGAAGTCATCATTCCAGAAGCTGCTTTTTCATGGCTTATTGAGATGATGAAAAAAGACAAAAAAAACGAACAAAATTTGATTAACTTTTCGTTGATATATCCTATTGGTAAAGTACACATTAATCAAACAAGCCATTGGGTAGAGATTGTAGAAAGTTTACATTTTTATAATGAATTGATGCCTCAAAACATCATAGTCCATTAGTATTAGTTCAAGAGCAAAAAAATTAAGCATGAAAGATACTACTGTTTTAGATATTCGTCAAAAGCGACAAAACACTTACAAGTGGCTAATGCGCTTGTTGTGGATTGGACTAGCACTAGCTATTCTTGCCCTTATCCTCTTTTTTTTCTTCCTATCGCGTACGAACTTGCCTTCACTTCAGGAATTAGAAAATCCTAAGAGTGAATTGGCATCACAAATTTATGGCGATAACATGGAAGTGCTAGGACGCTACTACATCGAAAATCGAGTACCCGTTTCCTACCAGCAGTTATCCAAAAATTTAGTCAATGCGCTCGTTGCTACGGAAGATGAACGCTACTACAATCACAGTGGTATTGACATCGAAGCACTAGGTCGAGTAGTTTTCAAAACTGTAGTGCTTGGTAAAGATGCTGGAGGAGGTAGTACCATTACGCAGCAATTAGCAAAATTGCTCTTCACAGGCAAACCTGGTTCAGGCATTGAACGTGCCTTACAAAAATTTAAGGAATGGATTATTGCCATTCGCTTGGAGCGCAACTATACTAAGGAAGAGATTATCGCCATGTACCTCAACAAATTCGATTTTATTAATGACGGGGACGGCATTAAAGCAGCAGCAGAAATCTATTTTGCTAAATCCCAAGATTCACTTGATGTAGAAGAAGCGGCTACGCTCGTAGGAATGCTCAAAAATCCTTGGTTTTACAATCCAAAACGATTTCCAGAACGCTCCAAAGAACGTAGAAATGTAGTGCTCTTTCAAATGCGAAAAAATGGCTTTCTCACCAACGAGCAATACGAATCCTACAAAGCTAAGCCACTGGATATGTCCCAATTCAAACGCTCTTCTCAAAGTGAAGGACTTGCCCCCTACTATCGAGCAGAACTAGCAAAGGATGTGCGGCAGCTATTGGCGAATCAAACTAATGCGGATGGCAGACCTTACAACATTTACAGGGATGGATTAAAAATTTATACGACTATTGACCCCCAATTGCAACGTATTGCCGAACGTGAAATGACAAAGCACATGGCATCACTGCAAAACAACTATTTTAAGCATTGGAAGGGGAAAGACCCCTGGAAATACAAAGATAGCAATACGAGTGCTAGTGAAATGAATATTAGAGAAAGTGCGCTAACAAAGCTAGTGAGAGAATCTGATCGCTACCAAGCATTGCGAAGCCAATATCTAAGCGAGATAGAAAGTGAATTAACGACTGAAATAAAGGACTTAAACCTAAGAGATATTGATATTGAACGCGTTCTTAATGAATCAAAAAAGCCAGGACATATTGCCGAATTATTGAATAAAAAATTCATATCCAATGATATGGCAAATAATTACCGAAAAATACTAAAAAGCGAGCACTTTTCAACGTTGCGTTCACAGTGGAATAAATTGCAGTCAGCCGTAAGGGCGCAGTTCAAAGAACCTATTAAAATGACTGTTTTTGCGTACAATGACCAAATGCAAAAAGATACGGTAATGAGTCCTATTGACTCCATCAAATATTTGCGCATGTTTTTGCAAATTGGCTCTTTAGCTGTTGATCCTTACAGCGGAGAAATCAAAGCGTGGGTTGGTGGTGTGGATCATAGATGGTTCAAATTTGACCACATCCGTTCCAGAAGACAAGTAGGCTCCACATTTAAGCCCTTTGTTTACGCCACAGCTATCTCTCGTCAAGGATTTTCCCCTTGCTTCAAAGTAGAAGATATGCCCTATACCATTACGCCAGGCGAATCCAATTTTGACCTTATCAAAGATTGGGCACCTTCCAACTCAGATGGCAAGTGGACGTATCAATCATTAACCCTACGCGATGCACTAAGGGTATCTAAAAATTCTATTACCGTCTATTTGCTCAAACAAATTGGCTCTGTAGAACCAGTAATTAGTATGCTAGACGGTATGGGTATCGAAAAAGATGCCAAATACGCTAATGGACAACCTATTATACCGAGAGTACCTTCTATTGTTTTGGGTGCTGCAGACTTAATGGTTTGGGAGATGACTGGTGCTTACACCACATTTGCTAACAATGGAACGTACAGCGAACCCTACCACATCCGAAAAATTGAGGACAAAAACGGACGAGTCCTCTATGAAAAAATACCAGAGCAAAGTCTTGCGCTCAAACCAGAATACAACTATGTGATGCTAGATATGTTGCGTTACAATAATTCAACGGCTGGTGGCTTTAACAAGATTAAAACACCAACGGGTGGAAAAACAGGAACGACTAATAGTTTCGTAGATGGTTGGTATATGGGGGTTACGCCTAATTTGGTTGTCGGTACTTGGGTGGGCGGTGAAGAGCGCTGGATTCGATTCCGCTCTATTGAATTTGGGCAAGGCGGAAGAATGGCAAGACCTTTCTTTCAACTTCTCCTTGAAGCCTTAGAAAAAGACCCTAAGTATAATTGGGATGCTATGGCACAATTCAAACGCCCAACAGGTGATATTGGTATTGAAATGGACTGCGGAGCTTACAATAAACTCAATGGACTAAACACAACAGATGAACAACTAGATGATGGCTTTGGTGACGAACTGTAAGAAAAATGAAGAAAAATATTAAATAAAACTATACGTAAATGAAACCATTTCAAATTAATCTTATTAACGCAATTGTACTGATTGCATTAGGGCTTTGGGCATACTTAACCGCAGATAAAGCCTCGCCTACGGCACTTATTCCAGTGGGATTTGGTGCAATTTTCTTGATTGCAACACCCTTGTTCCGAAAGGGCAATAAAGTAGTAGCACATATTATTGTCTTATTCACGCTATTGCTTATCATTGCTTTATTTATGCCTTTAAGAAGCCGAATTAATGCAGAAGATACACTTGGCATTGCTAGAGTAGCCATTATGATGGGCGTTTCTACGATTGCAATGATTATTTACATCAAAAGTTTTGCAGACGCTAGAAGAGCAAGAAGCTAAGCAAAATATTCACGACTGAAATAATTTTCAATATGAGCATCTACCGTTTTATTAGCAGACTGTTGATGGTAGGAATATGGGTGGCAAGCATTCAAAGTTGCTTGCCACCTGATTTCAATGTCAACAACGCTAACACTATTGACTATCTATTAACTAACTCCACTACACAAGCTATTTATAAACTCCAAGATCAACAAGAGGTGGATTCCCTACACTTATTGATGCAGGATAAAAATGCCAATACTCGTTATTGGGCAGCGATGGCTTTTGCCTCTATTAAAGACGAAAAAGCAGTGGATGCACTTATTGCCCTTCTCAATGACCCTATTGAGGAGGTGCGTATTGCAGCAGCTTATGCGCTGGGGCAAATAGGGAATGTCAGCGCACAAGATAGCTTGGTAAAAGCCTTTCAACCCACAGATACCACAGAGCAACTCAATAAATTCATTCTCGAAGCCATTGGAAAAATTGGAACACCAGAGTATTTAAAACTGGTGAGTACCGTCAGCACTTACTATCCAAAAGATACTACTTTGATAGAAGGACAAGCCCTTTGCATCTATCGTTATGCCCTTCGTAACATCACCATGCTCGAAGGAACAAAGCGAATGCTTCATCTAGTACAAGACCCAAACTACCATCGAGAAGCGAGGTTAATTGCTGCTAATTATTTGTTCAGATCAAACGATATTAGGCTGGATACCATGCAAATAGACAGTAGCCTAGCAGCTATCTTCACTTCAGAACAAGACCCCATACTCAAAATGTACTTGGCTATTGCACTTGGAAAAACAAAAAGTAGCATCGCAAAAGAAGCATTATTTCAAACTTACAGCACCAGCAAAGACTATCGAGTGAGAGCGAATATCATTCGAGCATTCGGAAATTTTAACTACACCGAAGTGCGCGACACTGTTTTTCAAGCCCTTAAAAGCAAAAGCTCACATATTGCTAACGTAGCCGTGGAATATCTTATTAACCATGGAGCAGCCGATGAAGCCAACAACTACCGCAGAATGGCAACCGATACCATTTACACTCCTGAAGTGCAAATCGGATTGCTTACTGCCTCTAATAAACATTTACCCCCCTATTTTGCGGATTACTTGGGTAGAACCAACTTTGAACTGCAACAACATTTTGAAAAACAGCAGAATATCTATCTTAAAGCAGCAGCCATAAAAGGCATGGGCTACTACGAAAGGATGTACATCTATTTGGGCGACCTGTTAAAAGTTACTCAAGATACTATTATTCGTACTGCTGTGGCAGAAGCACTAAAAAACATTAGTGAAAGTAAACGTTTTGATGTGCTATTTGGCGTAGGCGCAGCAAAAGCAAACATTAATTTAGCCAATTACCTACTCAATGCAATAAAAACAAACGACGTTGGAGCAGTAGCGCTGGCGTCAGAGGCATTGCGTTCGCCTGCAAGAAATTTTCCCATCCTTCTGAAAGATAGCATAGCTATTTTAGAAACTGCATTAAACAAGTTGTCGCTACCTAAAGAGATTGAAGCCTATAATCAATTAGCAGAAACGATTGCCTATTTTAACGGCGAGAATCAATTTATACCCAAAAAATTACCTTTGAGTAAACCTATTGATTGGGCATTACTCAACAAAGTAACGGAGTCCACTAGAGCTATCATTCAAACAGAAAAGGGGGACATCACCCTTCAATTTTTTCCAAACAAAGCACCTGGCTCGGTAGTTAATTTCATTGAGTTGGCACAAAGCGGTTTCTACAACGGCAAGAATTTTCACCGAGTCGTTACCAATTTTGTCCTTCAAGGAGGATGCCCAAGAGGTGATGGCTATGGCAGCTTGGACTATTCCATTCGCTCAGAGTTGCCGCCTATGTCTTACCATAGGGCGGGTCTGGTGGGTATGGCTTCGGCAGGAAATCATACAGAGGGAACACAATTTTTCATCACTCATGCCATGGCTTTGCATCTGGATGGCAATTATACTATTTTTGCTCAAGTGGTAGATGGAATGAATGTCATTCATCAGATTCAAATTGGCGATGCTATTAAGCGCATTACTATTGAAAATTTAATCACCATTTAAGTAAACTCGAAAAAAGCGTAAATTAAACAATGAAATCAACACCACTAACAGATATTCACATAGCACTGGGTGCGAAAATGACTGATTTTGCTGGATACAACATGCCAATTTCTTACACTAATTTGAAAGAAGAGCATCTAGCTGTCCGTCAAGAAGCAGGTATTTTTGATGTTTCTCACATGGGTGAATTTGTCATCAGGGGTAATGGTGCACTCG
>DAITMC010000005.1:0-8848 GCA_036835365.1 Saprospiraceae bacterium | reverse complement strand
ATTTTTGATGTTTCTCACATGGGTGAATTTGTCATCAGGGGTAATGGTGCACTCGATTTAATTCAAAAAATAAGTACAAACGACGCCTCTAAACTCAAATTGGGGCAAGCCCAATATTCCTGCATGACTAATGCTGACGGAGGCATTGTAGATGACTTACTGGTCTATCGCCTTCCAGAAAATATGATGAGTAATGGCGAAGATGCTTATATGTTGGTCGTAAACGCCTCTAACATTGAAAAGGACTGGAATTGGATAAGTCAACATAACACTTTTGGTGCAGAAATGATTAATATTTCTGCACAAACAGGACTGTTAGCCATTCAAGGACCTAAAGCCATTGTAGCAATACAATCCTTATGCACTATTGATTTACAACAACTAAAATATTATACTTTCGTAAAATCTGACTTTGCAGGGCAAAGTAATATTTTAATCTCTGCCACAGGCTACACAGGTGCTGGCGGCGTAGAGATTTATGGTAGAAATGAGCAAATTGTTAGCATTTGGCATCAAGTATTTGATGCAGCTAAAAAAGTAGGCATTAACTTAAAGCCTATCGGATTGGGGGCAAGAGACACCTTGAGGTTAGAAAAAGGTTATTGCCTTTACGGCAACGACCTTAACGATAGCACTACTCCTTTGGAGGCTGGTTTAAGCTGGATTACTAAATTACAAAAAGGCAACTTTATCGGTAGCAATGTACTTGCGAAGCAAAAAGAAGATGGTGTCACTAGAAAATTAGTTGGTTTTGTGGTGAATGATCGTCGAGTGGCGCGCCATGACTATGTCATTGAAAATGAACACGGAGAAGAAATTGGGAAAGTCACTTCTGGCACTTTGTCGCCTAGCCTTGACCAGCCCATTGGCACAGGTTACGTACATACGCCTTATGCAGCCGAAGGAACGACTCTACTTATTTCAACTGGACGTAAAAAATTAGAAGCGAAAGTAGTAAAACTGCCATTTTTGTAAATTAAAACCTAAAAGTCAAAAAACTATTTGTAATTTTAGGTACTTGCTTCAAAAAGCATTTCATTTGATTTAGTGATATTTAGCATATGACCATAGAAGAAGGAAAAGAACAATTCATACAATCGTGGGGAACATTAGGTTCTAGTTGGGGCATCACCAGAACAATGGCGCAAATTCATGCGCTGTTGCTGGTATCTGATCATCCATTGTGTGCGGAAGACATCATGGAAGAGCTTCAAATATCAAGAGGGAATGCTAACATGAATATTCGTTCTTTAATTGATTGGGGCTTGGTGCATAAAAAGTTGAAATCGGGCGAACGCAAAGAATATTTTGTTGCTGAAAAGGATATGTGGGAAGTGGTGAAAAACATTATTATCCAAAGAAAGAAGAAAGAGTTAGAACCCATGCTCAAAGTGCTGGATGATATTTCTAGCGTGGAAGGCAACAGCGAAGAAGCTGAAGAATTTAGAACCGTAGTGCGCAACATCAAACTTTTCTCCACCAAAGCTGATACCACGCTAGACACCCTCATCAACGCTGATTCCAACTGGTTTGTTGGCACATTCTTGAACATGATAAAAGTAAAATAAACCGTTGCCAAAAACTCTGTTGTTCTTACAATCTCCAAAGGTTACGCACCGACTTATCAGCCATTAATACATTGCGCTGCATCACAAAATTAAGTTGTGCAGGTTCAAGTTCAATGGTAGTCGCTGGCAGAAAAATGGTAGAAAATCCATCTTCTGCATTTCGTCTCAATACAATTTTATTAGGAAATCGCACTGTATTGTTGACAAAAATGGCCTGTTCTTGTGTCAAATACTTTAGCTGATAAGCTTGGGTCGCTAAAAAAGAATTGATTTGTAAGACATAAAACCAATCTTTCCCTTTGTTTACTAGCCTCATCCGCTCCATAAAAAGTGTATCCTCCGCTCGCACAATATACCCTATACCCTCTAAAATATTATCTTCGACTTTTTTCCATCGCTCTACGGACGTGCCATGCTGTAAATTACCACGCCATGTACCCAATAGCCAATCGAATTGACGTTGGGCATTAGCTAAAGTATCTGACCAAACTTTTTTTAATGTATCGGCAAGTTTTGGCGTATTTATATCGGTGTTAGGTTCATTATAAAAGTAATTAAATGCCGTTACCAATCGTTTGGAAGTATTGCCTTCCTCAACATACATACGCCTCAAAGCATATTCGCGATTGATAGCGGAGATGTCATAAGATAAACCATTAGCTGTGGGCAGTTCTTCCAACGCAGCAAATTGTACTTTTGATGTAATAGAATGAACAGACCAAACCGAAGCAAAGCCCAACAACGCCAAGAAAGAAGCTGCTACTAGCAAGCGTCGCCTCCAGATGATTTTACTAGGCTGCTGGTGCTGCTCCAAACGTGCTGATAGCCTTTCCCATACTTGCGTAGAAGGCGTTTGCTCTATTTGTTGTGCCTTACGCTTAAATGGTTCAAATATATCGTTCATGTTACAAATAAAATTTTGTTATTTAAGCTGGCTTTTCGCCATCTATTTTTTGTAATAATAGTTGCATTTTCTGCTTTGCTAATATCAACTGCGATTTCGAGGTGTTGATGCTAATTCCTAAAAGTGCTGCTATTTCCCGATGCTTATATCCTTCAATAACATACAAATTGAACACGGTTCGGTAGCCAAGAGGCAGTGTTTCTAATAGTTTCAGGATATCGGCTGCCTTTAGTTTTTCCAACGGATTGCCCTCTATGGTTGGTACGTCGCTCACTTCCAATGAAGATGCTAGCGCAAGATGATTTTTCTTTCTCAAAAACATTAAGGCTTCATTTACCATAATACGCCGCATCCAACCTTCAAAACTTCCCTGCCCTGAGAACTGGTCTATTTTCGTCAGTATCTTAAAAAACCCTTCCAACAACACATCCTCCGCATCTTCTTGCGACGCCAAATAACGCTTACAAGCCCCCAACATAGCGGGAGCATAGCGATCATAAATCCACTTTTGGGCGGTGCGATCACCTTTTTTACATGCGTTGATGATGTCTTGTTCCGTCAAATTGAATTAGCTGGTTTAAAAAACTTTAATTTTTGGCTTTTACGTCCCTCCTTACGCTAAAAAAAACTAATCACTGCTCATTAACTGTTGCATCGGTTAAATAATTTTATTAAAATAGATGCAAAAAGGTATAGTTTTGGTGCTTGAATGTTTTACATTTGATAGCTAACTATACCTTTGGTGTATGAAAATTAATAATTGTTTTCTTTTGTTTAACTTAATTGCGTTAATATTATTGACAGGCTGCCATGCTAGTCAACGATTGGCTAAAAAAGAAGCCAAGCAGAAGGCATCATTCTTTGTTGTTGACAACGAAACTTTTGCCACCATTAATTCAGAAAATATAGAGCGGCTAAATCAAGTCATCACGACAAAAGAAATTGACAACACCGAAGCGGTGATAAAAGAATATGTACAGGAATTTGAGGGGGAAGGGTTTGGAAAATATGAAATCGCAGAGCGCAAACTAAGTCGCCACCAAAAAGAAGTTATTTTTATGCAAGAGGGATTACCAGACGATTCGATTAGAGGGAGAAAAGTCATTATGAGGATGAAAATGAATCAAAAAAAATGGGAAGTGATCTCCATTAGAGAAAATTTCAAATGCGCTCAAAATAGAGGGCATCAAGATTGGGGAACTGAACCTTGTTTATAATCAATTCATTGATATAACTCCCAAAAGTAGTAAAAAATGTCAACTTTACACTTATGCAATTGAATCGTTTACAACAGCTTTTTGCTAAAAAGCAACATCACATACTCAATATCTACTTCACCGCAGGTTTTCCAAGTCTGAACGATACGGAAAGCATTATTCTTTCATTGGCAAGCGCTGGTGTGGACTTAATAGAAATTGGAATTCCCTATTCCGACCCCTTAGCGGATGGACCAACTATTCAGCAAAGCGGGCAGAAAGCCATCGAAAATGGAATGACACTACCCATCCTGTTTGAACAACTCAAAATCGTTCGTCCTCAAGTAGAAGTGCCTTTAGTGCTAATGGGCTACTTTAACCAAGTGATGCAATATGGCGAAAAAGCCTTTATCGAAAAGTGTGCAGAAGTTGGCATTGACGGTTTAATTTTACCTGATTTACCTTTATTAGAATACGAGAATGACTACAAAAATTGGGTAGAAGAATCTGGCATTTGTATCAGTTTTTTGATTACACCGCAAACCACTAAAGAACGCATCAAAAAGGTAGATGAACTCACCAATGGATTTATTTACATGGTGTCCAACGCTTCCATTACAGGCGCAAAAAGCAATATCTCCGAAAAGCAATTAGCTTATTTTAAGGACATCCATGAAATGAATTTGACTCATCCACGCTTGATTGGTTTCGGTATTTCTAATCACGAGACCTTTGAAACTGCTTGTCAGTATGCTCAGGGTGCCATTATCGGCAGTGCTTTTATCAAAATGTTGGAGCATTCAGACGATTTGGGCGAGGATATTCATCAATTTGTAAATATGATTCGAGGGAAGAAGCCAAACTAAATTCGGCTATCCTGCAAACATTGAAACGCTTTGCCTAAATATGCCAAAACATCGCTTGCAATAAGGCTTTCTTGGCTGTTCACCTTCACAGCTAAATCTCCAGCTAAACCATGCAAATAAACACCAAGTAAGGATGCCTCTAAAGGGGTATAGCCTTGCGCCAGTAGCCCAACTAAGATGCCCGTAAGCACATCGCCCATGCCTGCCGTCCCCATGCCTGGATTGCCGGTCGTATTGAAAAAACAATCGCCTTGAGGGGTGGCAACTGCAGTGTATGCTCCTTTTAGGATAAGGTAAATCCCCCATTCTTTTGCTTTAGTACGTTGCAATTGGTTTCGCTCAAAATCATCTTTGGAGCTACCAAAAAGTCGTTCAAATTCCTTTGGATGAGGCGTTAAAATACTGCCAGCAGGTATATTCGCCAGTAAGTCAGGTTGTTGTGCTAGTATGTTGAGGGCATCTGCATCTAAGACCAAAGGAATAGTTGTTTGTTGCAGCAAGGCTTCCAAGGCTTTAATGGTAGCGTAGGCTGTTCCGATGCCGGGTCCAATACCTACCGCTTTGTGGTTGCCACTAAGCGCAATTTTGGTTATTATTCGTTCATTATCATCTATTTGTGTCATAGCTTCAGGAAAAGCAGTTTGCATTATCTCATAACCACACGCTGGAAGATGTGCGCTTACCAAACCAGCACCTGAACACAAAACAGCTTTGGTGGCTAAAATGGCTGCCCCCATCTTACCGTAACTACCAGCCACCATCAAAGCATGACCGAAAGTACCTTTGTGGTCATGCTTTTTCCTTTTTTTTAGTCTTTGTCCAACCGATTTATCTATGGTATAAAATGGTGTTTCCACATAAAACTCAGGTGAAAGTCCTATGGACAGCACTTCCCATTCGCCAATAAACTCTTGGTTTTCAACAAAAAAGAAAGCTAGTTTAGGCGTTTGAAAGGAAACCGTAAAATCAGCTTTCCATATATTCCCTTCAGAAGACTTATCAGCGAACAAGCCAGAAGGGATATCTATGGCAACCCTGATACAAGATTGTTGGTTCAAATGATTAATCCAATCGCCCCAATAGCCAGTAATAGGGCGGTTTAAACCAACGCCAAAAAGAGCATCAATCAAAAGACTATCTTCCTCAACATCAGGAAACGGCGCATTTTCAGCTAATTCAACTATCGGTATATTGTCTAATCGTTGGTGATTAATTTGGTTATCCTCACTGCAAACATGACTGGTAAGGCAGTATATAACAGTGATGTCGTAATCAAATGATTGGAGTAAGCGCGCCACTGCCAAGCCATCGCCACCATTATTGCCTACGCCGCAAACAAGGTATATTGAATGTGCCTTTGGAGGAAATCGCTGCATAATCCATAAGGCAAATTCTCGCGAAGCTCGCTCCATCAGATCAATAGACGCAATCGGTTCATGGGCAATCGTGTAAGCATCCCATTGGCGAATTTGTTCAGCAGAAAGAATTTTCATATGTTTACGTAAGGATAAAATGAATGAGTGTATTCTAATCAGATTTTATGCAAGATAGCTTTTTTAAAGGACTTTGTGTCGTGGAGTTGGCGAGTGTACTGGCTGGTCCGGCTGTAGGTATGTTTTTTGCTGAATTGGGAGCAAAAGTCATCAAAGTTGAAAATAAAAACGAAGGTGGCGACCTCACCCGAAGATGGAAATTGCCCAATGAACCACTCGATGCCAACTGTTCTGCCTATTATTGCAGTGTGAACTGGGGAAAAGAGGTCTTATTTTTAGACTTAAAAACACCACAAGACCAAGCTCAACTTTATGAAATCATTAGCACCGCTGATGTAGTCATTAGCAATTTCAAGTTGGCTTCTGCCAAGAAACTTGGGATGGACTACAATAGCATAAAGCAGATTTGTCCAAATATTATTTTTGCACAACTGACTGCCTTTGGCGAGCAAGAGGAGCGTCCAGGTTTTGATGTGGTGCTACAAGCGGAGGCGGGTTTCCTCCATATGACGGGCGAACCCAATGGAAATCCAGTAAAAATGCCTGTTGCACTCATTGATTTAATGGCAGCCCATCAACTCAAAGAAGGTATTTTACTAGCGTTGCTTAAAAAGGAGCGCACTGGCGAAGGGAGCTATATTACGGTTTCTTTGATGGAATCTGCTTTAGCTTCCCTAGCTAATCAGGCTACCAACTGGCTTATGGTCGGGCATGTGCCACAACGCATGGGGACAAAACATCCTAATATTGCGCCTTACGGTGATTTTTTTTATACTAAAGACCAAAAAATCATTGTCCTTGCTGTTGGCACAGATAAACAATTCAAACAACTGTGTTTGGCACTTAAAGCATTACACCTTATCGACGATGAGCGTTTTATCCAAAATGATAATCGCGTTATCCATCGAGCAGCACTCCATGACTACCTAATTTCAATTTTCAAACAGCTTGATTTTCAAACAATTATCCAAATACTAGAAACCTATCACATTCCTTTTGGGCAAGTACGCACGCTACCTGAAGTGTTTGAGTTACCACTAGCACAAGCAATGATTTTAGAAGATGAAGTTCCTGAATATGGCAAGGCTAAACGGGTAAGCACCATAGCATTCAAAATAGTATGAAAACTTTTTAGCTTTTTTCCCATTATTGCATAAAAACGTTTGCTATTATGGATAATCCACTTTATGTATTTGAAGCCAACGCATCAAAAGAAATGACTACGCTCATTGTTGCTATTGTGGCAACCTTGCTCGCCATAGGGTTTTTATACTATCTCAAAAAACGTCCTGAAAACTACGAACGCCGCCATTATAAACAGTTAGGGCAAATGCTCTCAGGTTTTGTGCTCATCATCAGTTTAGGTTCTGTTGTGGGCGGCATATTTAATTTGCAACGGCTACAAAGCGTTAAAATATACAAAGATTACGTCGAAACAGGCTATGGAAAAGTGCGCTTCAATGACTTGCGCTACGTTTATTTGCAAGAAACTGGTGCAACCTCTTTTCTTGCGCCTAGCATCAGAATAGACACTGTTTATCTTGCCTATTTTGAAGAAAGAAATGGCAAATCCTATGTGCTTTCTAATCAACACTACGATGTACGCAGCATTGTGCATACTTTGCGCCCCATTTTAGATGGGCAATAGTCTATCCCTTCGGCGGCATTGTTGGACGTACTTCTACTTTACTTGGCAAGGTGCGGGGGTTCATTTTTAGCAAATCCATAGTCATTTGTCCAATATCTTCGGGTTGTATTTTCCAAGCATCCGCTTCACTAGGTGTATGACCATTGAAATAAGTCGCCACAGAACCAGGCATGATGGTAGAAACTTTGATGCCATATTTTCTTAAATCGAGCATCATCGCTTGTGTGAAACCCACCAAACCAAATTTACTAGCATTGTAAGCCACACCACCCGCAAAGAAGTTAGTACCTGCTAAACTGGCAATGGTGATGATGTAACCTTTTGATTTTTTGAGACTTGGAAGTGCCGCTTTGACGCTGTAAAAAACACCCGTCAAGTTGATGTCTATAACGTCGTGCCATTGCTCTGAGGTCAAGTCCTCAATAGAAGCGAAATGCCCCACACCTGCATTGGCAATCAATACATCTAGTTCACCAAATTGTTCGTTCACCATGGCTATTGCCTGTTGCTGCGCTTCTAAATCACGCACATCTACTGCTGCCCCAATGGCTTTACCTTTGCCTATGGCGTTAAGTTGTGCCACTGCCGTTTCAACATCCGACGCTGTTCTACCTGTGATTAATACATTCATTCCCTCGCGCACAAATGCTTCGGCAATGCCTAATCCTATTCCTTTTGACCCACCTGTAATCAGTGCTGTTTTATTATTCAAATTATCCATATTGTTTCAACAGAAAAATAACATTTGAGTTGAGATTTGTGTAAAGTAATAATAATATTATTTGTTTGGGCTGTAATAGTTACCCTTCATCCGTATCAACTGTATTTATAATCGGAAAATATAATAGTTGATATTTTTTTTCTGATGAGTCAGAGCTTTTTTATAATGATTACCCCCTTTCCGTTCATTGAATTAAGTCGCAATTTTCAAAAGGTTATCAAAGAATAACTTCTCTATCCAAGTTTAACGTAGTTTTATATGTTGTTTAATTAGGTATTGACTAACGCCTTTATGAGTTTTCGTAAAAATCAGCCAAAATCACACCATGATTTCATTTCATTCGCTAACTTTGTGTTCCTTCAAAAAAAATGAAATGAATCAAAAAATAAAACAACAGTTAGCCGCGCTAGATGAAGATTTGCGTTTGTTATTAACCGATTTAGATGGTTACT
>DAITMC010000004.1:0-46998 GCA_036835365.1 Saprospiraceae bacterium | reverse complement strand
TGTCCAAATTTTGTATGGATTTGACTTCCATTCAGCAAGAGCAAGTGGATAGAGCAGATAAATTTGATCGAGTAATTGAGGATTTTCAAGATTGGGCAGAAGTATTTGATGAAGAATATATGTTATGCTCTTGGGGTGATTTTGATAAAAAGATTTTACAGAACGATTGTAAACTCCATAAGCTAGATGATTTTTGGCTTGAGCCACACATCAACCTTAAAAAACAATATCAAGACATAAAGCGGCTAAAAAAACCGAGAGGACTTAAAACATCTATTGAAATAGAGGGTTTTGAATTTACCGGTGTTCATCATCGCGCCATTGATGATGCGGAAAACTTAGCTAAGTTATTCTTGAAATATCTAGATGAATGGAGAACATAGTTAGTTAATCAGATAGAAAAAGGAATAAAATATATGGATTACATCGCAAAAAATCTAGCTAACTTAAGAGAAGATTATCGCCAAGCAACTTTGGAAATAGACGAAGTAGCAAAAAATCCTATTCAACAATTTGAATTGTGGTTTCAAATGGCCGTAAATGCTCAATTAAAAGAACCCAATGCTATGGTGCTTGCTACTGCTAATGCGCAGGGCAGACCTTCTGCCAGAGTGGTATTATTAAAAGGATTTGATGAATCAGGGTTTGTCTTTTACACCAACTACGAAAGCCGAAAAGCGCAAGAAATGGAAGACAATCCTTACAGTGCGTTAGTATTCAACTGGTTGGAACTTGAAAAGCAAGTACGTATAGAAGGAGCTATTGAAAAAGTAAGCGAACCTATCGCCATTACTTACTTTCAAAGCCGACCAAAGGGCAGCCAAATTGGAGCTTGGGCTTCGCCACAAAGCCAAGTCATACCCAATAGAGCTATTCTGGAGCAAAAAACAGTAGAATTGGAAAAAATATATCAAGACAGCGAAGTCCTTCCTAAGCCCAAACATTGGGGTGGCTACTTACTGCGACCTAGTATGATGGAATTTTGGCAAGGACGCTCCAGTCGCTTGCACGACCGCATCAGATATAGCTTACGTGTAGATGGCAATTGGGAAATAGCGCGTTTAGCCCCTTAATGAATAACAGCTTCGCGTGCCGCTTTCATCGGAATACCAATACAACGTTTCTCCATATAACTCATCATACGCTCTAGTAAATGGCGCGCTTGTTCGTCCAGCGATTCTACTTCTTGCTTAAAGACACTATTCATTGCGTGGTCTTTAATCGCTTTTATTTCCTCTGGCACATTGCGCATTGCAAGCTCAACCTTGCGCTGCGAGTAAAGCAAAGGAAATTCTGCTAAATACTGATTGAGTATCTCGTTAGCTTTTTGTACTTCTGTTTGTCTGAAAGCTAGGTTTTCTTGCGCCATCGCCCTAATGTCTTCTACCTCAACATATTCCACATTGTAGTTGGTCAAAAAGGATTTGTCCACGTTATTAGGAATGGAAATATCAATGATTAATTTTCGGTCGCTATCGTCGCCAAGCAACTGTTGATAAATAGTTTCGTTGATGATGGGTGTGGTAGCTCCTGTGCAAACGATAATGGCATCGAAACCCTCTTTATAATTTACAAGGGAGGCAAGGTCAATTGCTTTTCCGTTCAAAGTGGTTGCTAGCTCTTGGGCACGCGCCATATTTCTATTGCATACCGTAACGTTGTCGAAATGATACTTTAACAAAAATTTTGACACTAGCATGTTTGTTTGTCCAGCACCAATCATTAGGATACGTGCATGCTTGGACAGATGAAAAGTCATTAATCGTTGTGCTGCCAGTGAAGCGACTGAAACTGGCTTTTCCCCAATTCGAGTATTGGAGTAAACACTTTTTGAAGCCAACACAGCATTGTCAACTGCTAGTCGAATATCGTCGCTGATTAAGTTTAATGCTTTTGAAGTGTCGTAAGCCTCGCGAAGTTGTCTCAGTATTTCTCTTTCGCCTACCACCATCGAGTCTGTGGAAGAAGCTACAGAAAACAGATGCTTTAATGCCTCACTACCTTGATAAGAAGCAACGGATTGTTCAATTTGCTCGTTACTCAAATTGGGATTAATTGCTTTAAAAAAAGTGTCCTTAAACGCCTGATTGATTGTTCCTTTAGTAACAAAGAAATACATCACCCTATTGCAAGTTGCTAAATACATCAGTTCACTGAAATCAAAATTCAATTTCAATTGTTGCAACTTTAAGGAAAGTTCTTCTTGCGTAGCGTATTTTATTACGAAGTCACTAATATGACTAACACTAATTTGCTTATGAGTAACTGTTAATATTTTATAAACGTCAAGCATTATGTATTTGGATTAGTAGCCTTACAAGAACAACGACTCGTCCACAAAGATATAATTTAGGGACACTGTAACTGTCATTTTAATGTAAACCCGTTAAACAAAAAATAATTTGAACAGCTTCTAAACAATATCCATCGCAACTATTTCGATTGAACAAAGCACTTGCAAGCAAACATTTACTGTAAAAATCTATTTTCTATCAAAAAAACGAAATCTAATGGTCGTTAAACAAACTCTTTTCATCCTTTTTTTTATTGCTACACTTTACACCGTTCAAGGGCAAAAGTATTGGAATTTTCTTTCAACAAAAGATGAATTTGTCAGCAAATATAGTGAGATAAGTCATCTAAAACATCTTTCCCTCGATACTTCAGATTTTCATATACAATTATGGAATGCTCGAAAAGAGTTTGAGGTTGAATGGGCAAGTGCAAAATCCATTTTTTTACCTTTGCCTGATGGTCAGTTTAAAGCCTTTCGCATCCTCGAATCCCCAGTTATGGAGGCTAACTTAGCTAAAAAGTACCCAGAATGGAAAACTTTTCTAGCTTGGAGCGAGGACAAACAATACGCTGCTCGATTAGATTGGACGATGAGCGGTTTTCATGCTTACATCACAGGACAAGGTGAAACCTATATGATTGATCCTGTAACAGAAAGTAAGACACGATATATAGTGTATAATCTAAATGATGTCCCAAGAAAAGGAGGTATAGTATGTGGATTAGAAGAGGCGCATCAGCATTTCAAAGCACCTGAGCACCGAATAGAGATGAATCAAATCGGAGATAACCTGCGTATTGTGCGTGCTGCATTTGCTACAACAGGTGAATTTGCTAGCTCTTCAGCGGTAGCTAGTAATGAAACACCACTATCAGCAGTAATTACATTAACTAATCGCTTAAATGCTATCTTCGAGCGTGATTTATCTGTTCGTTTTGTCTTGGTAGAAAACAACGATAAAATCATCTTTACCGACCCCGCTACCGACCCTTACACTAACACTAGTGGAACAATTTTGAATAATAACGTAACCACTCTAAATCAAATTATTGGTATTGATAATTACGACATTGGTCATGTGCTTTCTGCTAACATTACTGGAGGTATTGCTGGACAAGCCATTTTAGGGTCGCTTTGTACAGGATCAAAAGCGGCAGCCGTATCTAGCTTTTTTAGCGCAGGTAGTGGAAACGTTTTGGGTGCGCAGAATGGACTACTCGAAACGTTTGCGCACGAAGTAGGTCATCAATTTGGTGCTGGGCATACTTGGAATAACTGTGGTAATGCTAATCAAGGGCAGCGCAGTGCTTCCTCGGCTGTTGAGCCTGGCAGTGGCACAACGTTAATGTCTTATTCTGGCTCTTGTGGTTCAGATAACATTCGCCCAAGCACTCAATTTTTTCATGGATTTAGTATCCAGCAAATGAATGACCTAGTTAGTCAGTTAAGTTGCATTAGTCCAGTAAAAACAGAAAATATACCGCCTAGCGTTACCGTGCTTCACCCAGAAGGGTTATTTATTCCCCTCAATACCCCATTTGAACTCTCGGCTACGGCTACCGATGCTAATGGCGATGTAGTAGCTTACTCTTGGGAACAATTTGATACCGGACCAGCGAACGCATTGGGTTTCCCCGTTGCGAATGCTCCGAGTTTTAGAGTACTTCCACCAGACACCTCAGGCACTCGAATATTGCCTAGACGAATTGATCTGATACTCAATCGAACAGACAATGCAGAGGTATTACCATTTTATGAACGCAACTTCAACTTTAGCGTAGTAGTAAGGGATAATTTTCCTGGCTCAGGAGGGGTCGTGCAGCAGCGTTACATGTTTAGCAGCACAATGAATGCTAAGGATTTTAAAGTAATCAGCCCTAATGAGCGAAGCATCGTCTGGCAAGGTAACGAGGAAATAGAAATTGAATGGCAAGTAGGTAACACAGATCAACCTCCTGTAAATGCTGAATTTGTTGACATCCTTCTATCCTACAATAATGGACTAACCTATCCTGATACTTTAGCCAAGCAAGTACCTAATAATGGTAGTGCAATTATCACTGTTCCAAATCGAGGAACAACTAGAGCAAGACTAAAGGTAAAAGCAGCAAACAATATTTTCTTTGATATTTCCGACCAGTTTTTTACCATAGTAGAGAGCGAAGTGACTTCAACGGATGAACTTCGTCAAGAAGCATATTGGCAATTATCCCCCAATCCAACGTTTGACAAAGTAATAGTAACGATAAAGACTCCTGTTCTACCTAATACGCAAATTAGTGTTTGGGATATAACTGGTAAAACATTGATGATGAATAAATTAGTAGAGTCACAAACAACTAGCATTGATTTATCTAATGCTGCAAAAGGAATTTATTTTATTCGGCTAGAAGATAATCAGCGAACTTTTGTGCAAAAAATTATTTTACAATAAAGTGTATGTTCGCAACATTAATTATCCAAAAAATGCTTATATTTGAATAATTCATTTTCTTGATAAGTTTAGGGTATTAAATTCAGTGCTAGAAGAAATATGAGAAAATTTTTAATTTTTAGTGCTTTACGGACAAGTGAATTAAATTATTTGAGAAGCATTAAAACTTTAGTTATGACAAAATACATTATCACCACCATGTTGGTTGCCACTAGCATTTACTTAAATGCACAGGATGCTAATGTTATTGAGTTGACCAATCCCTCTTTTGAAGACTTTCCAAGAATAAGCAAACCGCCACGAGGTTGGTATGATTGCGGTTTCTCCAATGAAAGCCCGCCTGATGTGCACCCTGTGGTAGATGGTGGTGAATTTAGAGTAATGAATGAAGCTCAGGATAAAGAAACATATCTGGGCTTAGTGGTTCGAGATAATGACACTTGGGAATCGGTCGCACAACGCCTAAAAACGCCCTTAAAGGCGAATAAGTGCTACAGTTTTAGCGTCTATATTGCTCGGTCTATCACCTACCAGAGCCTCAGTAGAGTCACAGGGGAAAGCGCTAATTACGCTACACCTGCTAGATTGAGAATTTGGGGTGGTAATTCCTATTGCGACAAAGTACAGCTACTTGGGGAAACTAAGGAGGTCATCAATACAAGATGGCTTAAAAGAGAATTCAAATTTGAGCCTAAGGTTGATGTTCATTACATTACTTTAGAGGCCTTCTATAAAACCCCCATATTGTTCCCCTATAATGGAAATATCCTTTTGGACAATGCCTCCAGCATACAACTCATTCCCTGTAATGAAGAATTGGAAGAGCCCGTAAATCCTGTTGTGCAAGAAGAAGTTGTAAATGTACAACCCCCAGTAGTTATTGAGCCCAAAGTAACTCCGTCTGCCAATAATACATCTACACCACAGCCAGAGCAGACCGTAAATAAACCATCTTCTAAGACAACGCCCGCAACTTCTCCATCCAGTAACACAAACAACCGCATTACAATAGCAGGTAAGACTAAGCAAGAATTGAAAAAAGGCGAAGTCATAAAAATTGACAATCTCGTTTTTGAAGTAGATAAAGCAGAAATTAGCTCAAGTTCCTTTCTAGCATTAAATCAACTCTATGACTTCCTGAACGAACATAAGGATGTAATCATAGAAATAGGTGGACATACAAACGGAATGTGTGATGATGAATTTTGTAACGAACTTTCCACTGCTCGTGCCAAAGCAGTAGCCACATACCTATACAATAAAGGTATAGACATGGAACGTTTGCAATATAAAGGTTATGGCAAACGCTATCCGATAGCCACCAACAGTACACCAACAGGGAGAAGGACAAACCAAAGGGTAGAAATAAAAATATTAAATTTTGGATAGCATGGTACAGAGTGTTTGTCCATGTTGATGAACACTCTGTCTCTAATACAAAAAACGAAGAATAAAAGGCTATTTCAAGGCTAAATGCAACACCTCTTCCATACGCTCTACATAGTGAAAAGTGAGTCCATTCAAATAATTAACGTTTATTTCTTCGATGTGCTTTTTGTTTTCTTTACAAAGAATGATATCAGTCAAACCGGCTCGTTTAGCTGCTAGTACTTTTTCTTTAATACCACCTACTGGAAGGACTTTTCCGCGTAAAGTGATTTCGCCAGTCATCGCTAAATGCGCACGAACAGGTTTGGCTGAAAATGCAGAAGCCAAAGCAGTAAGCATTGTGACACCTGCTGAGGGACCATCTTTTGGAATCGCTCCTTCTGGAACATGAATATGAATATCTTGCTCTTTTAGTGCCTCTGGTGAAATATCCAACTGCTCCGCATGTGCTTTGATATAACTCAAAGCAGTGGTAGCCGATTCTTTCATTACGTTGCCTAAGTTGCCGGTCAGGGTTAAACCACCATTACCTTTGCTTAAACTGACTTCGATGAACAGAATGTCCCCACCTACTTGCGTCCAAGCTAGACCAATAGCAACGCCAGGGGTATCCAATAGTTGATACGCATCCTTAGAGACCTTAATAGGACCTAACATGCTACGTATTTCATCGGAACTGACGTTAATATTGTAGTGGTCTTCCATTGCTACATACTTAGCAATGCGCCGCATAATTGCTGCAATTTGCCTATCTAATGAACGTACGCCAGACTCACGCGTGTAGCGCTCAATAGTGTATTCCAGCACTTTGTTGCTTAATTTTACATGCTCAGGTTTTAACCCGTGTTCTTCCCTTTGCTTTGGAATAATGTGTTTCCTAGCAATTTCAATTTTCTCTTCCGTGGAGTAGCCGCTGATGTAAATGATTTCCATGCGGTCGAGCAAGGCAGGCTGTATAGCATTTAACGAATTAGCGGTAGCAATGAAAAACACTTTGGAAAGGTCGTACTCCATTTCCAAGTAATTGTCATAAAAAGTTGCATTTTGTTCTGGGTCAAGCACTTCCAAAAGTGCAGAAGAAGGGTCTCCTCGGAAGTCCGTACCAACCTTATCAATTTCATCCAAAATGAAGACCGGATTAGAGGACTCCGCTTTTTTGATAGATTGAATAATGCGACCTGGCATAGCACCGATATACGTTTTTCGATGTCCTCTAATCTCTGATTCATCGTGCAAGCCGCCTAAAGATATTCGGATAAATTTACGCTTGAGGGCTTTGGCAATAGACTTACCCAGTGATGTTTTGCCCACACCTGGAGGTCCGACTAGGCACAAAATAGGAGCTTTCATGTCGCCTTTAAGTTTCAAAACTGCCAAATGCTCTAAAATACGCTCTTTCACTTTTTCAAGACCAAAGTGGTCTTTGTCTAATGTTTTCTTTACATTTTTGAGATTAAAATTGTCTTTGGTATATTTCTCCCATGGCAAATCAAGTAATAACTCAACATAGTTAAGCTGCATACTGTATTCTGCCGCCTGCGGATTCATCCTACGCAATTTATTGAACTCCTTATCGAAACTTTCTTTTACTTTAAACGACCATTTTTTCTTTTTTGCTCTTGCTGCTAATGCTTGTAATTCCTCCTCTTGAGGATTGCTCCCAAGTTCTTCTTGGATGGTTCTAAGTTGCTGATTCAGAAAATAGTCGCGCTGTTGCTTTTCGATATCCGACCTAACTTTAGATTCTATTTGATCTTTCAATTCTAGCAGTTGCAATTCATTATCCATATTTTCCATGATAAAATTTGCCTTTTCCAGCAAATCATTCATTTCCAAGATGCGCTGCCGTATATTGATGTTCGCATTTAGATTAGAAGCAATAAAATTGAGCAAAAAACCTTTATTGGTGATGCTTCTCAGCATATGGTTAGCCTCTAAGGGAATATTTGGAGAGAGTTCGACAATTTGCCTAGCCATGTCCAAAATGGAAGATATCGTAGCTTCAAATTCTAATGTTTCTGGAACTTTACCATAGTAAAGTGGTTGGAAATGACCTAGCATAAATGGCTCATTCACAAGTAATTGGATGAGTTTGATTCGTTTTCTACCTTGCAGCAGAGCGGTAATTGTACCATCGGGCATTTTGATTAATTTCAGCACTTTTGCTAGCGTTCCTACTAAATATAAGTCCTCTAAAATAGGCTCTTCTACCTTTTCATCACGTTGTGCTAGCACCGCTACATACTTATCTGTCTCATAAGCGCGATTGATTGCGCGCACAGAGCGTTCCCTTGCCACAGTGATAGGGGCAACAGTGCCTGGGAAAAGTACAGTATTTTTCATTGCCAGAATAGGTAACTGCTCTGGGTATTGCTGATCGTCTCGTTCTTCGTCCGTCTCTTCTACAGAAACAAAAGGCATAAATTCTGCACTTTCATTATATTGCCTTTGAAATAAAAAAAAATCTTCAAACATATCACGCACTGCTTTATAACTTGCCTTTCGGCACTCAAGAGTAAAAAATAAACCGCAAATATAGCGTATAAAAGCCACTTAACTGCTTTTATACACTGTTAATATAGAGACTATTAATCAACAATTGTGCCAATTTAATTAATAACTAATTACAAGTGTTTAAAACATGTAACTTCTTTTTATTCAATGACTTAGTTGTCTGCCTTGCCATCAAGCGGTAAGTTGTCTTTTTCTAGTCGAAGATTTTCGATAATAAAATCCTGACGATCTGGTGTATTTTTTCCCATATAATAGTCCATCAACTTTTCAATGTCTGTTTCTTGGGTTACTAAAACAGGCTCGAGTCGAATGTCTTCACCGATAAAAGCACCAAACTCATTAGGAGAAATTTCACCTAATCCCTTAAATCTTGTAATTTCAGGATTGCCACGAAGTTTTTTGATGGCCTCCTGTTTTTCTGATTCATTGTAGCAATAGAACGTTTTAGATTTATCTCGAACTCTAAAGAGTGGCGTTTGTAGAATATACAAATGCCCATTTCTAACTAAATCGGGAAAAAATTGCAGAAAAAAAGTTAGTAATAAGAGCCTAATGTGCATTCCATCTACATCAGCATCTGTAGAAATAATGACTCTGTTGTAGCGCAAACCCTCCAATCCGTCCTCTATATTAAGAGCATGCTGCAGTAAATTAAATTCTTCATTTTGATAGACAATTACCTTTGTCAAGCCAAAGCAATTAAGCGGTTTGCCCCGTAAGCTAAACACTGCTTGTGTCTGCACATCGCGTGCCTTAGTGATAGAGCCACTTGCCGAGTCGCCCTCAGTAATGAAAATACTAGAGGCATTTCGTAGTTCGTCGCTAATGCTTTTGCTGGGAGCGTTGTAATGTGCTCGGCAATCGCGCAGTTTTTTATTGTGCAAATTGGCTTTTTTTGCCATTTGCCGAGCCTTTGTTTTTATTTCGGCAATATCCTTGCGTTCTCTTTCGGATTGTTTGATACGGCTTTCTAGTGCCTGCGCTACTTCTGGATGTTTATGTAAGTAATCATCCAATTCTTTTTGTACAAAATTGTTAATGAAACTTCGGATGCTTTCCCCATTAGGTGCTATTTCGTTTGACCCAAGTCTGGTTTTAGTTTGAGATTCAAAAATCGGCTCTTCAATCTTAATACTAAAAGCCGCCACAATGGAAGTGCGAATATCTTTAGCGTCGTACTTTCCTTTGAAGAAATCGCGAATAGTTTTGCTCACGGCTTCTTTAAAGGCGTTCAGATGTGTACCTCCTTGCGTTGTATTCTGCCCATTCACGAAAGAATAATATTGCTCGCCATACTGGTCGCCATGCGACATAGCAATTTCTATATCTTCGCCCTTGAAATGTAAAATAGGATAGCGCAGTTGCTCTTCGTTAAATTTGCTTTTTAATAATTCTTTTAAGCCCTCTTTGGATTGAAAGAGTAAACCGTTGTAGAATATTTTTAGCCCAGAATTGAGATAAGCATAGTTCCAAAGTTGATTTTCAAGGTGTTCTATGCGGTATTTGTATTTTTTGAAAATTGCTTCGTCGGGTCTAAAAATAATGGTGGTTCCATTTGGCTCATCCGTATTTTTGATAGCATGGTCTTTAATCAATTCGCCAAATGCAAAGTCCGCTACTTTTTTTTTGCCATCGCGCACCGATTGTACGCAGAATGCTTGTGAAAGCGCATTGACCGCTTTTGTTCCCACGCCATTCAAACCTACCGACTTTTTAAAAGCATTCGAGTCATATTTTCCGCCTGTATTGATTTTAGAAACACAATCCACTACCTTACCCAGAGGAATACCACGACCGTAATCTCTGATTACAACTCGCCCTTCCTCAATTTGTATATCAATTCTGTTGCCGTGCCCCATTACATATTCATCAATAGAGTTGTCAATGACTTCTTTGAGCAAAATGTAAATACCATCCTCGGCTAAAGAGCCATCCCCAAGTTTACCAATATACATTCCTGGACGAAGCCTAATGTGCTGTCGCCAATCTAAGGAGCGAATATTATCTTCTGTGTAGTTCGTTGTCGTTGTTACCATGAATTACTGTATTGATTTGAGCAAACGCTGGCAGAATATGCAAAGTTGTGCTGCTAGAGCAAAGATAGTTTATTTTAATAATTTTTTAAAACATTTTGTTGTTATTAGAAACAAATATATTTTTCATCTCATCCTAGTTAATTTAGTGTTAAATCTTCCATTTTCTCTACATTTGCTTTTTTACTCGTAAAGATAAATCTATGTGGATAGACCTTCTCAGAGGTTTGCTCGGTCTGAGTGTAATGATTGGGCTTTGTTTTGTGTTTAGCAAAAAGCGTTCCGCCATCAATTGGCGTTTGGTCATCGTTGGCATAGGCTTACAAGTTGCGCTTGCGCTGCTTATCTTAAATGTTCCTTTGCTCAATCAAACCTTTGATGGAATTGCTAAAGGCTTTCGACAAGTTATTCAGTTTACAGATGAAGGTTCAGAATTTTTATTTGGTTATTTGGTCAATGGCAAAGACTTAGAAATAGATTCGTTAAAACAAGAAATAAACACCCTCAAAAAGTTAACAGGTGCATCGCCAGATACGCCTCCCGACCAAGCATCAAAGCAAATATCCTCTCTTGCTAGTCTGGTCGCTTTTAAAGTATTGCCTACTATTATTTTCTTTTCGGCACTTACTGCCATACTTTATTACATGGGTATCCTGCAATGGATTATTTATGGTTTTGCTTGGATAATGCGGCGCACTATGGGGCTTTCAGGTGCAGAAAGTCTCGCTGTGGCGGCTAACGTATTCATTGGGCAGACCGAGGCACCGCTTGTCGTAAAGCCCTATTTAGAGAAAATGACCCGCTCTGAAATATTTTGTTTGATGACAGGTGGTATGGCAACCATTGCAGGGAGCGTTTTTGCCATTTACGTCACTTTTTTAGGTGGAGCAGACGAAGCGGAACAACAATTTTTTGCCAAGCATTTACTTATCGCTTCTATCATTTCTGCACCAGCAGCTATTGTGGCAGCCAAAATGCTCTATCCTGAAACTGTAAAAAAAACATTGGATGAAGAAATGAGCATTAAAGTGGACGCAGGAAATAATCTTTTGGATGCTATTTCGAGAGGAACAACTGATGGGCTGCGTCTAGCGGTTAATGTTGGGGTGATGTTGCTTGTGTTTACAGCATTGGTTTATATGCTTAATTTTATGCTTATCAACGGACCAGGCAGTTGGTTCAACTGGAATGATGCTATAAAAACCGCTACTAATGGTCGCTTTGACGGATTTTCATTTACCTATTTGATTAGCTTTATTTTTGCTCCACTAGCTTGGCTGCTAGGCACACCTACTGAGGACATACTGATTATGGGACAACTCTTGGGCAAAAAAATGGTCATTAACGAATTTATTGCCTACGGCGATTTTATAGAGCTGCGCAAGGCAGGTATTCAATTGCAACCCAAATCCATGATTATTGCTACCTATGCTTTGTGTGGTTTTGCCAACTTTGCTTCCATCGGTATCCAGATTGGTGGCATTGGTGCCGTTGCGCCCAACCAGCGAAAAGCATTAACAGAACTAGGTTTTATGGCAATGATTGGCGGCACTATTGCCAGTTTAATCACGGCAATTATTGCGAGCTTTATTGTTCATTAATCATCAGAGAAGCATGAAAATCCTAATCGTTGCCGCTACTACTTTTGAGGTGCTTCCTTTGGAACACTATCTCAATCAGCACTTTAAAGCACTTGAAAACCGCACTTTTCAAAAGCATGACCTTGAAGTGCAACTACTCATTACGGGAGTTGGCCAAATGCTCACTGCCTTTGCCTTGGGTACTGTGCTGGCGCAATCGTCCTTTGATTGGTTGTTGAATGCAGGTATTGCAGGTGCTTTTCATGAAAATCTTTCTCTAGGCGATGTCGTACAAGTCGTTTCAGAACAATTTGGAGACATAGGCGTAGAAGAGCGCAATGGCTCCTTTAGCAGTGTTCACGAACTTGGCTTAATCGAGATGAATCATCCTCCTTTCCAGCAAGGACGGCTAGAAAATACATCTGTCAGTCAATACCCTTTTTTATCTTCCGTTCATGGTTTGACCGTTAATAAAGTGCATGGTAGTGAAGAAAGTATTAAGGCAATAACAGGTAAATACCCTGTGGATATAGAAACGATGGAAGGAGCAGCTTTTTTTTATGCTGCGCTAATATCAGAAATTCCTTTTCTCGAAATTCGTTCCATTTCTAACTACGTAGAACCACGTAATAAAGCCAACTGGCAAATTGAACAAGCTATTTACAACCTAAATCAGGTGCTAATTCAAATGATAGAAGCGTTCATGTAATGCTGAAAAGCTATGCTCGCCCAAAAATGCTCTTCCGATATTTTTTTCTCACGTTAAATTTTAGCAAAAGTCTTGTTAATTGCCTTTAATTTACATAAATTTAACATTGTAAAGAATTTAAAATTGTTTTATGGTAAACTAACAAAATTTGACGACTAAAATTTTCTACACTATGATACCTAAAATTGCTCAGTTTTACAGCATTTTACTGTTCTTATGTTGTGCAGCAACGCTGGTTGGCGCACAAACGCCTTTCGATTGCAATGGGCGCATGTTCAGAGTAATAGAAAAGCAAGGTGGTACGGTGTTTGAAGAAATCACTTTTGAGGCTACTACGGGCTTGGCACAATTTACAGAACGGAACTCCTATTTCGGCGAGCGCATTAACGGCATTGCTTATCATCCTACACAAAATTTGATTTATGGCGTTTTGTTGGGTAAAACTTACCGTTTATGTAGAATTGACGGCGACTATCGCCTAGAAAAGTTGGTAGAATTACCATTGCCTACGGGGATGCTATTTGTTTCTGGGGACGTTTCACCCGATGAACGATATTTAGTGCTATTGGGATTTAGCCCTAACGAAACCACCAACCTATTGGCATTAGTAGATTTGAGTTCTCCTAATTTCGATACGCAGTTAATTCCCCTAAAAACAACGAATCCTTCTTTTTCGTCTATTTATTGTGCAGATATTGCATTTCATCCTACCAAAAATGAACTTTATGGTTTTGACCATCTTTCGGGAAGATTGATAACGATTGACATTAACGAAAGAAAAATTGATAATTTCAAATTTCCTATTTCTGATGTACTGAAAGGTAACGTACCTACTATATTTTTTGATGCCTTTGGTAATTTATTTGGTATTGGGTCGCCTACTGCGGGGTTCTCTACCAATCGGCGTTTGTATCGTTTTGATGTGGGCAATGGAGACATTACCGAGTTGCAAAGACTTAATTTTGAAGGAAATCAAGATGGTTGTTCTTGCCCTTACAAGGTTAAACTGCTCAATCGGGTATCACAAAGAAAAGTATCTGCTTGCAGGACTTTTGAACTGACTTTTACGGTCATTAATCGGACAGACCTTGTCCAAAAAGGAGTTACTTTTTCAGATACTTTACCAGAATATTTTACTATTCGAGCTATTGCGAATCTATCACTCCAAGGAACGATAGAAAAAGGAATTGGTACTAACATGCTTCATATTAGTAACATGACTATCCCTATCGGAGTGGATAGTTTTAGCATCAGCATAGAGACGAAAGAAGACGTCGAAATGGGCTGGGTGCATAATTATGCTTATCTGGATGGTATTTTTCTTTCCTCAAAAACAAACACAGAGCGCATTCGCTCAGATGACCCCGAAACTGCCATTGCCGATGATGCCACTATTTTTGAAGTAGATAAACTAACAGTAGATTTTGAAGGACAAAAAAATATTATTTGCAATGGTGAAAGTCTTGAATTGAATCCTAATATGAGCGATGCTATTGCTTATGAATGGAGCACTGGCGAAAATACATCGAGCATCAGCGTGCGTAAAGCGGGTACTTATACGGTAACAGTGGTTACGGATTGCGAAACCGCAACGGGTAGTATCAAAGTAATCGAAGACTTTATAAACGTCAATTTAGGAGAAACCGTTGAAATTGAGCGTGGAGAACAAGTCCACTTAGTGGCTAATGTTCGTTCAGACTCCGAAGTGAGGTCTTACTTTTGGCGAGGGGCATCCATTTTATGCCATACTTGCCCCGATGCAGTTGCCATACCGAATGAAAATGGCTTTTATAGCGTTGAGGTTGAAAATAAAAATGCTTGCAAATCATCAGATAGTCTATTGATACAATTAACTGAATTTCAATTGTATAGGCCTAATATTTTTTTTCCAAACAGCAGTAATGACAACCGTATTTTCTATCTATCGGGTAGAAGTGATTATCAAATGCCTTTATTTCAAATTTTTGACCGATGGGGCAACATCGTCTATCAGGTGAGCGAAAGTCGGACTAACAATCTTCATGTTGGTTGGGATGGTACATCCAAAGGACAAGAGATGCCTCCAGGAGTGTACCTTTGGCGAGCCGATATTATGAGCAAATCAGGGGAAGTCCATTCATTTCATGGTGAAGTACTGCTGTATAAATGAATGTCAGTTATTTCATTTGTGCTTCATTTTCAATGGGATATATGGTGTTTTCTATTTTTACATTTCCGATTTGTTGCACCTCACCTTTTATTTTTCCTTTGGTTTGAATAACAATACCTTGCCACATCTCGCCACAATCGTTATGTAAATGAGCATTATTGAGTATAAGTTTGCCCCCTGGCTGAACAGTGATGTTTGCAGCTTTGGGAAGGGCTAATCGGCAACTCACTTGCAATATTCCTTTCGGAGTTACTACAATATTACCTGCTATATCTCTATCTCCTTGCCAATGAACAGTATCTTGAATGGATAACGTTTTGCGCTCGTCCAAGTTGCACCATGTTGGTAGGAGTAGTTGACGCTGGCGAGCATTGAGCTGGCTCATCGTACTATGCACACGACTAATTTGGCAAGGTGTCCAAGCGAGTTGCCAAGCGTTGTAGTCCATCACATTATTGGAAACCAATGTATTGCAAGGTGCGTTGTCTGTATAGTTCCAGCAGTTAGGATGACGAGGAGTGTCTTCACAACCGTCATTGCCCGCCCAAGAGTGGTGCAAGCCAAAAACATGACCTACTTCGTGGTTCAAAATTTGGCGGTAGTGCCAAAAAGGACCTCCACCTTCGTACATTCCTGCCATTTTTATATTGGTGCCAAGCGCAATGCCTACGCCAGAGGAAATATAGGTTGGCGAGGATACACTATCAGGATGATGTGGCATAATGAATACATTAATCACTTTTCCAACTTGAACGCCGTATTTATCTACGATTTCACGACTATAATTATTGTGATTTTTACCTTTATGTACATAGTAGCAAAGCTCATCGTCGAAATGGAAGTAAATACCTTTATCCATCGGATCATTTTCTTTAGGGCTGATAATATATTGAAAATTAATCGGCAATACAGGTGTTTGATTGTCAAGGGGTAAGTGCATTTTTGCATTCTGTTGTAAATCAGTATTCGCATTGTCCACAAGATGATAAGCAAAAGCAATGGCTTCTTCACCCACATAATTTTTAGAGCTATCTGAAGCATTGACGAAATGAACATTTAGACGGACATACCGCATGGGAAAATGCTCCAAATGCAAAGTATCGGGGATATAAGCTGTTGACGTTCTGGATGGATAATTACTATTGGGGAATGAAGCTATTTTGGAGGTAGGCAATACGACGATGTCGCTAGCAGTACAGAAATAGCTTTGAATCTTAGGTTGGCAAGAAAGTAAGCTACTACTTAATAACACTAAACATAATTGTGTAAAGCGACTAAATCTTATTGAGTGAGCGTAAGAGTGATTTTGTGAATACGCTATCATACCATTGGTTTTTAGCATAAAAAAACATAGTCAAATCAAAGAAAGATAATCATTGCTACTTCTCAGACAAATATATTACTTTTGTGAGGTATAACTCAAGTTTGGATAGCCAAAAAAACAAATACACTTTTTTTATGCAACTAAGTTGCATCATATGTGTTTTGTTAAAAAAAATGATTATTCATGCGTTTTTTTAGTTGGAATTTAGACTTTTTGGGCTTTTCTGCCTCTTTTCTTTGTGCTATTCATTGCTTAGCCATTCCTGTTTTACTTGCCTTTGGTTTACTCGGTGGAGCAGCTTGGCTAGAAAACCCGCTCATGGAATGGGGATTGATTATTACGGCAGTTATTATTGGCTCTTTAGCCATAGGAAAAGGATATTTCAAGCAGCACCGTAAGCTAAATCCCGTCATTTGGGCTTCTTTAGGGTTTGCTATTCTAGTGGTCAGTCGCTTCTTAGGGCATGAATTAGAGCATTTTGCCACTGCCGTCGGTGGATTTTCCATTGCTTTTGCACACTATGAAAACTGGAAATCTTCAAAATGTAAAATTACGCCGTCAGTTAAGCAGGCATAGACGCTCCAAATCCTTAAAACTACTCACAATTCTCCCTCAGTTAAGGTTTGCAGTCTATCTCTACCTTTACTCAACCATTTTTTATGATTGAGGCAAACGGGCTTATCTTTTGGAAAATAGATAAAATATGAATTTTAGTTCCCACAAGTAGAAGTCAGGTGTCATTTCGCGACAACAGTCCTCTACAAAGGACTAAAATAAAAGTTGTATATTTGAAATCTAAAGTAAACAAGATGTACGAAACAGCGAAAGACGCTTTAAATATGGTAGAAGAACCCAATTTGGGAGTAAGAAAAGAGTATTTTCGTCATAAAAACACCTTGCTTTTTCATGGAGATATCATAAACAAAAATCTCTTTGATAAACAGTTCATTGACTTAATCGTGACTTCACCGCCCTACAATGTAGGAATTGAATATAATTCAAACAATGATGAATTGAGCTATGAGCAATACCTTGATTTTTCTGAACAATGGATGAAAAATTGTTATGACTGGAGCAGAACACAAGCAAGGTTTTGCCTGAACATTCCATTGGATAAAAACAAAGGTGGGCATAGGGCAGTTGGTGCTGATTTGACGAAAATTGCTCAAAAAGTGGGTTGGAAATACAAAACAACAATTATTTGGAACGAAGGGAATATATCAAGACGAACGGCTTGGGGTTCTTGGAAGTCCGCTTCTGCTCCAGTTGTGATTGCACCTGTTGAGCTAATTGTGGTTCTGTATAAGGAGGAATGGAAAAAAACCAATGGGAGTAAAATCTCCGATATAACAGGGGACGAGTTTAAAGATTGGACACAAGGCGTTTGGGTCTTTAATGGCGAAAGCAAAAAACGAATTGGACACCCAGCACCATTTCCAAAAGAACTACCTTATAGATGCATAAAATTATTTAGTTACCGAAACGATTTAGTTTTTGACCCTTTTGTTGGTAGTGGAACTACTTTATTAGTAGCTCAAAATCTTGACAGAAAAGCGATAGGTACTGAACTAGACCGTGATTATTGTGAACTCGCTAAGCATAGAATTTTAAAAGAAACAGGAACTTTAGATTTTGAATTAAATGGCGAAGAAAGTATCACAACTTGAGTTAATCAAAGAATTTTTTATCAATAATCCAATGAGAGATATACCGCACTCAGAAGTAGTGGATTGGGTTGTGGAAGCATATCGTAAAAGAACAGGAGAAGTTTTTAGAGACCCTGATAGAGGCGTTCGTTCATTATCACAAAAAGGATTTCTAATCAAAGTTTCAAAAGGACTTTATCGTTATGACCCTGACTATGTACATAATAGAGAATTGGAAGATTTTACACCTGCACAGAAAAAGGAAATCTTAGAAAGAGATAATTACAAATGTGTGATTTGTGGACGTGGTAAGCAAGACGGGATAGAGTTGCATATTGACCACATAAAAGCAAAAGATTTTGATGGCAAAGCAACTATCGAAAATGGACAAACTTTATGTGCTCAACACAACTTCCTAAAAAAGAATTTTAAACAGACAGAAACTGGAAAGAAAATGTTTATCCGACTTTATGAACTAGCAAAAGTGCAAGAGGACAAAATGCTTCAAAAATTTTGTGCAGAAATATTAGAAGTATTTGAAAAAAACAATGTGAACGGACACATTGAATGGAAAAAATAAGAACGGCACATAGCTGTGGACATACTTACTTTTTCGGCACTTCAACGCTTGTATTTAGGTGCTTTGTTCAACTCCAAAGGAATGATAACAGGATAGATAATGAACAAATCATAAACTAAACCCTGAAGGAAATCCTGAAAGGGTGGTATGATGGCATCCTTTCAGGGTTTTTATGTGTTTTGACTACCATAATGGTATCTCTTCGGGATTTCAAACACAAAAAACTGTAACGAACGATAACGCAGAAATGGATGTTTGTTAAAAGGCTTATTTTTTTGTCTTGCGTAACGTTAGTTTACTACGCTACAAAAATCATTTTATGGAACAATACGAAATTATTAGAACATTAGATCATGCGCTTTCATTAGTAAAAAAGACAGGAAAATTTATTCTGAAAGAATTGGGGAAAGTAGAGCAGCGGCAAGTTGAAAACAAAGCCCTCAATAGCCTGGTCAGTTATGTAGATAAAGAAGCCGAAAAGATGTTGGTGGAAGGGTTACAACAAATACTGCCATCTTCTACCTTCATCACAGAAGAAAATACGGTTATTAGCCGAAAAAGCAATCAAACTTGGATTATTGACCCGCTGGACGGTACGACCAATTTCTTACACGGCATCCCTCATTTTTCTGTGAGCGTAGCTTTAATGATAGATGAAGTACTGCAAATAGGCATTGTTTATGCTCCTTCTTTGGACGAATGCTTCTATGCAGGCAAAGGTATTGGGGCATTTCTAAATGGACGACCTATTCAAGTGAGTACCAATACTTCCCTATCGGCAGCATTGATTGCAACAGGTTTCCCCTATGATAATGATGCCCAAGTAGAGCGTATTTTGGAGTTTATTAGAGCCGTGAAGCCCCTAACCAGAGGTGTCCGACGATTTGGCTCTGCTGCGCTAGACTTAGCTTACACTGCTGTTGGGCGTTTAGATGCCTACTTCGAGGACTGCCTCAATGCTTGGGATGTGGCTGCTGGTATTTTGATTGTTCAAGAAGCGGGAGGCGAAGTGAGCGACGTTCAAGGTGGAAATGACTATCTCTTTAGCGGAAATGTACTGGCAGCTACTCCTGAAATTCATGAACAATTACGCCCTATTATTGGGCGAATTTATACTAGCACTTCTCTTTAATAGAGCAACAAATGCAGTGCTTTTGCTGTTTGGTTCAAAAAGAAAAATTTAAAAATATGCTTAAACAATATATGGTTGAATTTGATCTACCCAATCCATTCCCACAGGATTTTATCAACCTCATTCCTATGCAGCGTTCAATGATAGATCGCTTACTAGCAGAGGGTAAAATAAAATCTTATTCGCTCTCCCTCGATCGTGCTAAACTATGGACTGTCTTTGTTGCTCAATCAGCATTCGACGTAATAGAAGGTATTGCTGAATGGCCATTGGCAGAATGGATGACACCCCATATTCAAGAACTTATGTTTCATCATTCTTCAGATATGGTATTGCATTTTTCACTAAATTAAAGTCATTGCCAACTACCAATCTTAGCAAAATACTTCATTGAAGCACACATTATTTTCTTTACTGACCGAAGTTGATAGAAATGCCCAGCCAAGGGATGACAATGAGCGCTCCAATATCGCCGCTTATAGGTATCACACCACCGTAGTCCAGTGCAAAGTTGCCCCATAATGTTCTACCGCCAGCAGAGAGCAATAAAGCCCCAAATTCAGGATTTGTAATCAAGTAGTTATCGGTAATAAAGTAAGAACGTTTGCTGTACCGATTCATGTAGCTCAACGTGATTGTAGGTCGGTTAGCAAATGCGCCACCACCATATGCCCAGCCAAATCCAAAATTAAAATTAGCGTCTCGATCACCGAAGGTAGCTGTTCCAAAAGGGATACCAAAAGATGCACCTTCGTTCAATAGGAATCCACTTAATCCACCAATACCCAAATTCAGTTTATTTTCTATTACTGGAATTGACCATTTGGCAGTTACCCAGATTGGAAAAGCATCAGCACCAAACAGAAAAATAGGTACAGTACCTAATCCAACAGTAACTCTATCGCTAATGCCATAACTGACTTGGTTAAATAGTATTAAGACGTTCTGATAGTAACCTTCTCCTTGGCGCAGTCCATAACCATTTGGGGTGTAGAAGTAGCGACTGGCTTGAGCATTTTCTGTCCAAATTTGCCCATTTTTAATTTCGGTTGTCTTGACAGTGCGTATTTTCTTAATATCGCTTACTTTTATTGTGATTACCCCTAATCGAAAGGTGTTCAATGTGACTTCTTCTGCATTTCTTTCCACCAATTCACCGACATACTCATTTCCATCCAATGTGGAGATGCTCAATACCAGCGTAGTGTCTTTAACTGACTCCTGCGCCATCAGTGGTTTAAAGGTTATGAATGAAAATAAAATGAGTACGAAAATAGATAATCTTTTCATCATGAACATTTTATTTGTCCTCGTCAAAGATAGTCAAATCTTCTTTTTATCAAAACACAAAAAAATGATGTAACAATCAAAGATGCCTCAACAAGCATTCGGTAATTTTTTACCATTCAAAGCGATAATATTATCCAACCGAATGATCATCCCATTTTCCAGCTCCATATACTCTACTTTATTTTCTGTAAAAAGGTTTTTAATGCGACTAACTACCTGTTCTTCTATAAATTCTGTGTTAAAAAATTCAATAATACAGTTCTTTTTCAAGGTGGCTGCTGCCTCTAATAGGTCATAAAAATTACAGTCAATCGGTTCGTAATTATTGCTTATCATAGAAAAAGATATTAAAATAAAGTTCAACTAAATAAAAAAAACTCGTTTAATAGCGTTGTATAGTGACAACATTTATAAGATGAAAAAATTTGTCTTGTTGCTTTTTTTTATTTTTTCTATAATGGTTGCAAAAACGCAATCTAGCGTTGAAGAACTAGAGAACTTAGTTCCTAATTCAAGTTTTGAGGAATATTCCAAAACTCCAATTGGATGGTACTATCGAGGCGCTCACTTCAGCGATGTTATGCGTTACTGGTCATCAGCTACTGCTGCTTCGCCTGATGCTTTTAGTCCGAAAGTGAGAGTGCCAGAACACTGGGCAGACAAAGGATTCGGTGAACAAAGAGTTCGTACAGGAGCTTCTATGGTGGGCATTACCGTCTATGGTTGTGAAGAAGGAAAACCTCATTGTAGGGAGTATATTCAAGTGCAACTACTGGAATCCCTCGTACCCGCTCAAACTTATTATATTGAATTTTGGGCAGTGGCGCTGCCTCGTTCTTTGCGCGTGAATAATATCGGAGCGCACTTTACCACTGGACCAACCGACATTAAAGTAGATCAACCCATAGTGTTAACGCCACTCTTCTACACAGATGAGGTGGTAGGAACTTCCCCTGAAAAATGGACTAAAGTCTTTGGCTATTTTACGGCAACTGAGGAAGCAGATTATATTCTGATTGGTAATTTCTTTCCCGATAGCTTAACCAAAATAGTAGTTCCAAAAGTGGAAGAGCCACTGAAATTCGCCTACTACTACATTGACGATGTCATAGTCAAAAAAATTCCGCCAATTGTCGAAACGCCTTTAAGTGCTGACGACATTAGTTTAGCAGTGCTAGAGGCAGGCAAAATCTTTCAGTTGAAAAACATATTTTTTGATATTGATAAATTTGAACTCTTACCACGCTCTTACCAAGAACTGCGTAAATTACTTCGTATTATGCAAGAAAACCAGAATATGGTTATTGAGGTGCGTGGTCATACAGACAGTCAAGGAAGTGAACGCCATAATCAATATCTATCTCGGCAACGCGCTCAAGAAGTAGTTAACTTCCTCAACAACAATGGTATAGCTCCTGAAAGGACGCTATGCAATGGTTTTGGAAGCGCATTACCAATTGCTTCTAACAAAGATGAAGTAGGGCGACAACTCAATAGGCGAGTAGAAATCTTAATTGTGCAGAAATGATTCTACCGATGTTTACAATGACTTGCCGAGTAAAGTGCCTAAACCAATCATGGTCATCACTTCTTCTGCCAAGCCAAAAGAAAGCGTCATACCTGCGCCACCTACTCCATTGACAACAGTTACCCCATGCGTAGGATGCAAGACCAATTCTGTTGCCCCATTTTCTAATTTAGCATACACACCATGCCATGTTTCTTGTATTTTAACATTTGGTATTTTAGTAAATCGGTGCAAATAGTCCAAAATCAATTCATTAATTTCTATGCTATCAAAAGGGGTAACGGTGAGACCATATTCGTGGCTATCGCCAATGGTTAGCTCGCCAAAGCGAGTTTGGGAAAGTAACACATGAATACCCCAACGATTGTAGGTGGGCATATCTCGAGCGAATCGCAACTTCAAACGCATCAGTGATTTGCAATGCGCAAAAGAAGCATAATGTTGAAGCGTCAACCCTGCTGCCAAGTTAGGTCCTAGTTGCAAATTATTATCTTGCGGAACAGTGCGCAACATCTGTAATTTACATTTTGTAATCGGTTGGTTGTCATATATTTCTGGATAAAGCGTTTCAAAATCAGCACCGCTACACACTACAATATGATCGGCTTTCCATGCTTTGTTGGCACTAAAAAGTTGAGGATAGTTAATATGAAGAATAGCTGTTTTTGGGAAAAAAGTTACCTGCATTACCTCATGTAAGTAGGCCTGTATTTGCTCAATTGCTTCACGAGGGTCAACGTTTACTTCTGTGGCACTCCACATAGCTGCTTTCAGCCCGATTGGATTCACCATTTTACTTTGTGCTACTGTTTTTTCAGGATTCCACATTTCTACCTGATAACCAATCCCTTGAGTAGTTTGTACAAATTCATGTAGCACATCTAATTCATCAGCATGATAAGCTAAATGCAGCGAACCACAAGGCTTTGCCCAAAATTTGGCTTTTTCTGCCAAGGTCAACCAAGTTGCCCTAGACCGCATGGCACGCTCAAAAGTAGTCGCTGCCTGACCAATGGGCCAAATCATACCAAAATTTCTAATAGTTGCGCCAGTTGGTTTGGGATGGCGTTCAAAAACAGCAACTTTCAGTCCTCTTCTTGCCGCTTCGTAAGCATGTGCTGTACCAATAATGCCGCCACCAACAATGGCTATATCAAATCTATCGTTATCTAACATGGTATAAGAAATGGGTGATTCAACATCAATAAAAATTAATTTTGAATAGATATGAATATAAAATAAGTGCAAAAGTAGTGCAATGCGAATAGAGTGAGACAAATGCTAAATTAAGTTTGCGTAAAGTCTTGAGCTGCCTTTGATTAATTTTAACTACCTGATGTTGCGAAAGAGAGGATGAAGTGAGAATATTCCATCGTGTGTAACATCAAGGAAGTTAATTTTTATGCCTTTCTTATACCACTTTGTGTAGAAAGACGATGCTTGTCCTATCAACACTTTACTTTTTGCGCTCTGTCACAAAATTGACCAAATCTTTCATAGATTCTCTAGCGATTGAGTAAGGAAGTTCATGAATCAACTCAAAGGCTTCGGCTTTAAAATGGTGCATTTTTGCCTGTGCATATTCAATGCCACCACTTTTCCAAACATATTCAATTACTTCTTGTACTTTTGCATTATTTTTGTGGTGGCGTTTGATAAGATTAATGATGTATTTTCTTTCCTTCGCCTCGCTCCTATCTAAGGCGTAAATAAGAGGAAGTGTCATTTTTTTCTCTTTAATATCAATGCCTTTAGGTTTGCCAATATCCGCAGTGCCATAATCCAATAAGTCATCCCGAATCTGAAATGCCATACCAATTTTTTCTCCGAAAAGGCGCATGGTTTCTATAGTTTGGCTATCGTTGGTGGTAGAAGCTGCTCCCGCTGCACAAGCCGAAGCAATCAAAGAGGCGGTTTTACCTCTGATGACATCGTAGTAAACACTTTCTTTAATATCCAAACGGCGTGCTTTTTCCATCTGCAATAGCTCGCCCTCGCTCATAGCCTGAACCGCCTCTGACATAATTTCGAGTAACTGAAATTGCTTGCTCTTCAAGGAAATGAGTAAGCCCTGCGACAGTAAGTAGTCGCCGACTAAAACGGCAATTTTATTTTTCCAAAGGGCATTAATGGAAAAAAAACCTCGGCGCTCATAGGATTCATCCACCACGTCATCATGCACCAGCGTAGCGGTGTGCAGCAATTCAATCATAGAAGCGGCTACATAGGTGGCATCTTTTACACCACCACTTATTTTGGCTGCCAAAAATACAAACATGGGTCGCATTTGTTTTCCTTTTCTCCGCACAATGTAGTAGGTGATGCGGTCGAGTAGCGGTACTTTACTACGCATCGCATTCCTAAAGTATTTTTCAAATACTTTAAGCTCGTCTTCAATAGGGGCTTTTATTGCATGCAGAGAATTAACCATAAATTGTATTTTTGACACGAATATTAATGTAAAAGACAATTGCGAACTTTCAAAAGTTTCATTAATTATTGAAAATCAAGATTGATTATAATAGAATTTATCAATTCATGTGCATCCATTGTAAAATCCAATTACATTTGCTGCACAAAATAAGAGAAATGTGTTAACACTCTTTCGTACAAATCAAATTTCTGGTGCACTTTCTTTTCTCCTCTATCTTTTTATCCTTAGGGGGGTAGATATCCTTTTCCCTTATCAACACTTTTGGCAACCTACCGCTATGGGCGTTGCAAGCGAATGGATATTGCAGCACGCAAGCGACAATATAAGACTAGACGACATATTTTCTTTTGCGCTATTATTTATTCAGGCAATACTTATTACAGTTGTAGTGAGAAAGCACCAAATCCTAATGACAGATATACTGATGCCGGGTGCATTTTTTATATTAGCATCTTGTGCCATTCCTGCTTTCTTGCATTTGTCGCCGCAAATGTTAGCCAATACCTTTCTCATTGTGGCGCTCGATCAGTTGCTAATTACTTATAGGAAAAATAATTTTGCACATCATCTTTTCAATGTAGGATTTTGGATAGGGATAGCCAGTTTATGCTATTTTTCCTACCTTGCTTTTATTTTATTGGCATTTCTTGGACTTTCCTCCCTTAGAGCATTTAGCGTACGCGAAATTTTAATGATTCTCATAGGGGCTATTGTCGCTTACTTTCTACTTGGGGCTTACTACTTTCTGATAGATCAGCTTCCATATTTTTTAGAACGCCAGTTTTATCAGAATTATGAAATATTGAATTTTACAGGTAGCCTAGACCTAAATACTTTTGTAGCATTAGGCGTTTTTGCCATTATGCTAATTACGGTCTTATTCGGCTATGGCAATATGATTTTTCGTAAAAACATTACGTTTCAAAAGAAGATAGGTATTTTTTATTTTGCCCTATTGGTTAGTTTGGGTTCACTATTCATACAATCGAATGTTGATGTAGCACATTTAATGATATTAACAGTACCGCTTGGATTTTTACTAGGGGTATGGGCAAAAGAAATCAGCCCAACTATGGCGGAGGTGTTTCACTTATTTTTGGTTGTTCTTATTTTAGTTTGGCAAGCATTTCCTTTTTGGGGAAATTAATGGCTAAAAAAACGCATAAAATCTACAGTTATGAAATTTGGTGTAGTTGTATTTCCTGGTTCTAATTGCGATGACGATGTCGTTTTTGCCCTTGAGGAAACACTCCAACAAGAGGTGAGGAAAATTTGGCATAAAGAAACTTCTTTGGAAGGGTTCTCTAGTAGCGACTGCATCGTTGTTCCAGGTGGCTTCTCTTATGGCGACTACTTGCGAGCAGGTGCGATTGCTCGATTTGCACCTATCATGCCTGCCTTAATTGACTTTGCCCATAATGGTGGCTATGTATGGGGCATTTGTAATGGCTTTCAAATACTCTGCGAGGCAAAACTATTGCCAGGTGTCTTGCTACGCAATAGCAATCAGAAATTTCTTTGTAAGAACGTCTATCTCCAAACACAAACCAATCAATCTGCCATTACAGCAACTTTGCCCAAAGGAAAAACTTTAAAAATACCAATTGCGCATGCTGAAGGTCGCTACTATGCCAATGAATCCACCTTGAGTGAACTCGTGGCTCATGACCAAATTTTGTTCAAATATTGTGATTGGCAAGGTCATATTTCCTCAGCAATCAATCCTAATGGTGCTTTGATGAACATCGCCGGTATTTGCAACAAAGGCAGAAATGTATTTGGTATGATGCCTCACCCAGAGCGTGCTGCCGACCCCGTATTGGGCAATACAGATGGACGGTTGCTCTTCGATTCCTTATTGACAATGGATCGTGTGGAGGTAAGAAACGGATAAACTCATTTTCACTTTATTCGTTTCACTAATTATGAAGAATCACCAGAAGATTACAACCGACAATGCGATAGCACCCGATGGTTACATTGAAGTAGTAGGTGCGCAAGAGCACAACCTCAAAAATGTGAGTGTGAACATACCACGCAACAAATTAGTGGTTATTACAGGGATTAGCGGCAGTGGTAAATCTTCGTTAGCTTTCGATACTATCTACGCAGAAGGACAGCGGCGCTACATGGAAACTTTTTCTTCCTACGCACGCCAGTTCGTCGGCACAATGGAACGACCAGAAGTAGAACTCATCACAGGACTTAGCCCCGTTATTAGTATAGAACAAAAAACTACAGGTCGCAACCCACGCTCCACCGTAGGGACGATTACGGAAGTTTATGATTTTTTGCGATTACTCTTTGCACGCATCGGGGAAGCCTATTCTATGAATACAGGCAAAAAAATGATGCGCTACACAGAGGAGCAAATCATAGAACAACTATATGAATATTTTAATGGTAAAAAAATTATTTTGCTTGCTCCATTCATTCGAGGAAGGAAAGGACACTATCGAGAATTGTTCGAGCAAATCCGAAAACAAGGCTATCCTACGGTGCGTGTGGATGGCGTGATCATGGATATTCAACTCAATATGCAACTCGATCGCTACAAAGTTCACGATATCGAAGTCGTCATTGATAAACTCAAAGTATCCAGTAGTCAAAGTAATCGCCTTGAAGCCTCTCTAGCAACTGCTTTAAAAATGGGTAACGGATTAGTTTTCATTCAAGACATGGAAACCAATCAAATGATGCCTTTTAGCAAAAACTTGATGGATGCCGAAACTGGACTTTCTTATGAAGAGCCTTCTCCGAACTCCTTTTCTTTTAACTCGCCCTACGGCATGTGTCCTACTTGTAGTGGGTTAGGCTACATCAATAAAATAGATTTAGAAAAAGTCATTCCAGACTATTCCAAAAATATTAATGAACAAGGAATTGCGCCATTGGGGGAAGTTCGCGACAACTGGACGTTCAAGCAACTTCGGGAAATGGCAAAATATTACAAGTTTAGCTTCTCTACACCAATTAGTAAAATACCCGAAGAAGGTTTGAATGCCATTCTTTATGGTAGTAAAGAAAAAGAATTCAAAGTTACTTACGGCAACCAGACGTATCAAGTAGCTTTTGAAGGATTGAGCGTCATACTCGAACGGTGGTACAACGATGCCACTTCTGAGAAGGTAAGGCAAGTAGCCGAAGAATATATGACCATTGATACTTGCGGCACTTGCCACGGTGACCGTTTAAAACAGGAATCACTGCATTTCAAGATAGGCGATAGAAATATTGCCCAACTTGCCAATATGGATTTATCCGCCCTACAAGAATGGAGTAGTTCAATTGAAACGCAATTAACAGACCGTCAAAAGGCAATTGCCAAAGAAGTGCTAAAAGAAATTCGGTTGCGACTAGGATTTTTGCTCAATGTAGGGTTGGATTACTTAACCCTCAATCGGCCTTCGCGCACGCTTTCTGGCGGCGAGGCACAACGCATTCGTCTAGCCACACAAATAGGCTCGCAACTTACAGGCATTACCTACATTCTGGATGAACCTAGCATCGGGTTGCACCAGAGAGACAATCAACGCTTGATAGATGCCTTGCGCAATTTAACGGATATTGGGAACACCGTTCTTGTGGTAGAACATGATAAAGACATTATGCTGGCTTCTGACTATGTGATTGACCTTGGTCCTGGCGCAGGTAAATTAGGGGGTACTATCGTTGGAGAAGGAACACCCGATAATTTTTTACGAAACAATACCATCACAGCAAAGTACCTCAGTAACGAAGTCAAAATCGAATGCCCTAAAAAACGTAGGAAGGGAAACGGAAAGTCGTTGGCACTAAAAGGCGCAACAGGCAATAATCTGAAAAATGTAAGTGTTACCTTCCCTTTGGGATGTTTTATTGGTATTACAGGGGTATCTGGTAGTGGTAAATCAACGCTTATCAACGAAACATTGTATCCTATTCTTCGAAAGCATTTTTACAGTAGCTTAAAAAAGCCACTGGCTTACGAAGCCGTTGAGGGCTTAGAACATTTAGATAAAGTGATTGAAATAGATCAATCACCTATTGGGAGGACACCGCGCTCTAACCCAGCTACTTACACTGGAGTGTTTAGCGAAATTCGCACTTTGTTTACCAATCTTCCCGAAGCAAAAATAAGAGGCTACAAGCCAGGACGTTTTAGCTTTAATGTAAAAGGTGGGCGATGTGAGACTTGTCAAGGGGCAGGGGTGCGTACGATAGAAATGAACTTTCTGCCCGATGTGCAAGTACCTTGCGAAACTTGCCTCGGCAGGCGTTACAATAGAGAAACTTTAGAAATCCTTTACAAAGGAAAATCCATTAGCGATGTACTCGATATGACGGTAGAGGAAGCAACTAGCTTTTTTGAACATATACCCAAAATATACCGTAAGCTAAAGACCTTGCAGGATGTGGGACTGACCTACATTACGTTGGGGCAACAAGCCACGACCCTTTCCGGTGGAGAAGCGCAACGCGTAAAACTCGCAGAAGAACTTTCTAAAAAAGATACCGGCAACACGTTTTACATCTTGGATGAACCTACCACTGGGTTGCATTTTCAGGATATTCAGCAGCTATTGAACGTGTTAAATCGCTTAGTGGATAAAGGCAATACTGTGCTAGTAATTGAGCATAATATGGATGTAATAAAGGTGGCAGATTACCTTATTGACATCGGACCTGAAGGAGGGCAGCATGGTGGAACAGTGGTGGTAGAAGGAACTCCCGAGAAAGTAGCCAAGTGCAAAGCCAGCCATACTGGTCGTTTTTTGAAGCTGGAACTTTAAAAAACTAGACCTTCATCCTTAAAAACATGAAGGTCTAGTCATATGACTTTAAGAATGTATTAATCTACATAACGCACTCTTACCGATTCTACTATTGCTGCACATTAATTGCGCCTCTCTCCTTATTATACAAGAACACCAATACTACATTCAATAAGAACAACGTAAAGATAAGCAATCCCCATTCGCTCATCGTAGGCACAGCGACTACTGGCGCACAAGTAGCTACATCGCAAAGGCTACTCGTAAATGACTGGTTAGTCGCTGGATTGCTATTGGCTTGAACGGTAATGGTGGTAGCTAATCCTGAACGGTGATAAAAATCAAGCTGATAAACACCCGGCATCCCTACCACCTCTGGTACAGTAACAGGTACTGTAATTGGAGTATCCGTTGCATCTCTAAATTCGCCGTCATTAGCAACCACTTGAATTAACTGCCCAGGAGTCGCCGTTACCGTCAATACATCATGGAATAGAAACTGTCCTCCAACGGTTACGTTGAGTGGGTCGGTGCAGCTACATGGGTCAACAACCATAAATTCATCATCTCGATTGTTTACAATGTTATTGATGACAGGATTACAGTTAAAGGCAGCAGTTGCACAATTTGCTTCAGTGTCGGTACATTTTCTTTCCAAATTATCAAAATAAAACGTACTGCCATTATTGGAGTTGGAAGCAAATAAGAACACAATTCTATCCACATCTGTATCTGCGGTGTTTTCGCCATCTGGTTTACCATTGAATTTGAACTCCAATGTATTCCATGTATTTGGCGCACCTGTGATCGCTTGATATACACTATGTCTTCCTGTCGGGAAGTTAGTTGGTATAGACGTTTCCGAACTTTCTAATTGCAACAAAATAACTGTTCCCTCAGGTGCATCTGTGTAAACATCCATAAAGAAGGTGCTGCTACCTTCGTCAAACTTAGCAGCGTTAGGGATAGCACTAGTGTTGAATTGGAGATTATCGAAGGTTTCATTGGTATTTCTGACATACTTTCCCACCAAATTTGCTGCATTGGTTGGGTCAGCAGCATTGTCCTCAAAAGTTCCTGTTTGGCTAAAGAAAGCTATTAAGCCCTGATTGTCAAAATCTTCTAATACACATTCTAAAACGGCAACTCTTTTTACATCTATTTCTACCTCCAAGTCAATCGTTGTCATTCCTTCCTCGCAAGCATCATCGAAGCTAACGCTTACTTCTCCTTCTGTTTTGTCATCATTCCAATTTACAGAGATTTTATTTGTGCCTTGTCCTTGTGTAATCGTACCACCTTGTACCGTCCAATTGTAAGTTGTGCCTTCACCTCCATTTTCTACACTGTACATTTCACCTTCTGCGGCAAAAGGAACTTTTTGATTACCTGTCAAATAAGGGAAATTCGCCTTATACACTCTCACGTATTCTACTTCCATCGCTGATTCTTGGAACGCAGGATCAACAGCACCGCCTAAGTTACCACCCATTGCGACATTGAGTAGGATATGGAAAGGCTGATCGAAGGGCCAGAAAAAGCCATCTGCCTCCACATCTGCACGCGTTACAGTGTAGTACAAATAATCGTCAACAAACCAGCGAACTTCATTTTCTTCCCACTCCATAGCAAACTCGTAAAATTCACCATCGTCGTAAGTGCCGCTTAGTTTTTCAATCTTACCGGGCAAGAATCGGTATCCACCATTCAAATTACCAAAGTGCGCTGTACCTAAAATCTCTTTCGGTGTCTGACCAACAAACTCCATCACATCCAACTCACCACTTTGAGGCCATACGCCATAGACTCCCGGACGGGTATGCAATAACCAGAATGCGGGCCAAGTTCCTGCTCCCGTTGGTAGCTTGATGGAAGCCTCAAAACGACCATAAGTAAATTCTTGCTTGTTTTCCGTTACAATACGGGCAGAAGTGAAATCCCGACCGCCTACGGATTCTCGTTTTGCTATAATTTTTAGTGTACCATCAGAAACCACCGCATTTTCAGCTTGATACCACTGCAATTCATTATTCCCCCAACCACAAAGATTGATATCGCAACCATCACCTATTAGTGGTGTCCAGTCAGTTAAATTCAGCGTATTACCATTAAATTCATCCGCCCAGATAGGCTCTGTTGGACAGGGTTGAATAACGTTACAAGTGCCAGAAAAATAAATATTGTCTAAATAAACCGTTCCACCCTCTGGTGAATCTCCAGAGAAGATAAGTTGAGTAATGTTGCTTACTTCTGACAGCCCTAAATCTGCAAAAATTGACATTGGAATATCTAAGGATACCCACTCCCGTTGCGCAGGGTTTTCGACGACAAATTCTCCTTCAGGATTGCCTTCTTCTCCAAAATGAACCAGTTTAATTTTAAAGCTGGTCATATTAGGTGTCCAAAAATCCACATGAAAATTCGTCATATTTATTGCATCCACCGGATTTTCAAACATTTCTACACCAACGAAACTTAGATTATCATAGAATCTAGTTGGGTTGTCAGCAATAATTACTTCTTCTGCCACTGTTTGAGCAGGAGACCAACCTGTTTTCCATGTATCTACTACTATTGATTGATTTTCGCCATAAGCATCACTAAACAAAGAAATGACATTGTCACAAACCTTTGGAGGAAGTGGTGCATTAGTTGGCATTGTTGCTGCCATTGGCTCTTGGCAAAGAACAACTGCCGTATTGCCTTGTTGAATGATATCATCAAAGTAATACACCGAACCATCACCTGCATTGCCGAAGTCAAAAAATAGGACTAGTTTTTGAAGGCTTTTCGTGTTGGCATCTGTATTAGAAAAATCAAAAGTTAGTTCTTCCCAGCTTTCTGCAACTGTGGTAGGCGCATCAATTTCATTAGCAATGGCACCATCAGTTAAGTTTTCTAACTTCAGTTTGACAATAGCACCTACCTTTGGTGACCAAACTTTCATTTTGAATACTGCACTGATATTAAAATCAATAGGATTTTCTAAAGTCAAAATAGCACCCGCAAAAGTTGCAGCATCATTTACTTTTGTCATTTTAGCCACCTTGCTAGAAGTGTTAATGCCCGAAGCATCAGGATTATCCTCTACTGTGGTTGGCGCACCACCAAACTCTGTAAAGCTATACGCTGTGAACGCACATTCAAAATCAATAGGGAAAGCAATGATGTTCGCTGCTGTTTCATCGCCACCGCCGCTGTTGTTAGGGTCTTGGCAAAGAACAACTGCCGTATTGCCTTGTTGAATGATATCATCAAAGTAATACACCGAACCATCACCTGCATTGCCGAAGTCAAAAAATAGGACTAGTTTTTGAAGGCTTTTCGTGTTGGCATCTGTATTAGAAAAATCAAAAGTTAGTTCTTCCCAGCTTTCTGCAACTGTGGTAGGCGCATCAATTTCATTAGCAATGGCACCATCAGTTAAGTTTTCTAACTTCAGTTTGACAATAGCACCTACCTTTGGTGACCAAACTTTCATTTTGAATACTGCACTGATATTAAAATCAATAGGATTTTCTAAAGTCAAAATAGCACCCGCAAAAGTTGCAGCATCATTTACTTTTGTCATTTTAGCCACCTTGCTAGAAGTGTTAATGCCCGAAGCATCAGGATTATCCTCTACTGTGGTTGGCGCACCACCAAACTCTGTAAAGCTATACGCTGTGAACGCACATTCAAAATCAATAGGGAAAGCAATGATGTTCGCTACTGTTTCATTATCGCCGCCGCCATCACCGCAAGTTGCAGCAAAAGGAACAGTGATAACCCCTTGTGCTAATTGCCAGTTTCCACCAAATGAGGCTTTACTCCAAAGGACATTCATGGCTACATCGGTAGGCGATACAATATCCCAAGTTAGCATAACGCTTAACTTTCCTGCAACAGACTTATCCACAGGAGATATTTGAGGTGAACCCGTGATGTCGTTAACTAATAGAAAATCTACTGCATCATTATTGGCAGATTCTATGGTTACCCGCATAGACATTGCATCTATGTTTTCAATAGTTAGCAAAATAGCAGAAGCTGTTTCTGCTTCTATGCCAAGGTGTTTCACCTCTTTTTTACAAAATTATGACATTTCTGATGATAGCGCAGATAGAGGCGTATCATTGGAAAAGGTAGTAGCAGCCCAAACTGCTAACGACGCACTTCCTACGAAGGCTAATAGGTAGAATAAATTTTTCATGATGACTTGTTGATTAAGAAAACGTTTAGTAAAACAGCAGCTCAAATAGCTATATTTGTGAAATATTTACCTTATTTCTTTAATATATGTAAAGCCAATACGCAATAAAATTTCACCTTGCGAAGGTATTGAAAAATAAATACAACAAATAAATTTAATTCATAATATTATGTAGTAATAGTGAAAATTTATGCTAGTTTTGTTTTAATATGTTTATTGTAATGATGTTGCTTAGGATGTGTTTGAGAGGACAAAAGCGTAAATTAGGCAATACCCAACAATATACAATTAATTGATTTTTAGTGTTTTAAATAATTTAATAGCTATTCTTATTTGTGTATAGTTGTTCAACTGAAAGAAAATGATACCTTTTGATAAAAAAATATTTATATCTTCCCTTTGGATGGCTTTCATCACTGGATTAGCAGGATTCATTCTTATCTATTTATTTTGGGGAGAAATTATTGTTGACGATTTTATTGGAATGAGTTTGAGCATTCCGCTATTGGCTTATTTAATCCATATCGTTCGTTTGTTTAAATGATAACCGTTAATGAAAAAAAAGAAACAGCAAAAGTTAATCCAACCAGCAAAAGTCAGCCCATCTTTTGGTATGAAGGGAAGGCTTCCAATAGTGAAATTTTTTGCTGTTTTTATATTAGGCATTGTACTATTTTATCTATTTTATTATTCAGACTGGTATGAAACGCAAATGAGAGAAGGGCTGCTTTCTTTTCAAGCCAAACTTGGAGGCGGCATACTCAATATTTTAGGATATGGTGTGAATATTCAAAAAGAAATTATTAGCAATGCTAATTTCAGTATGTCTATTAAAAATGGTTGCGATGGACTAGAGGCAACAGCTATATTCCTATCTGCTGTTTTGGCTTTTCCAACTGCTTTTAGGTTGAAAGTACCTGGCATCTTATTAGGTTTTGGTGTATTATTTATTGCTAATATCATCAGAATAGTTGGCTTATTCATGGTAGGGATACATTGGAGAAGTGCTTTTGAGTTTTTTCATCTACATGGCGGTTTGGTTTTATTTATGTTTTTTGCATTAATCGTTTTGCTTATTTGGGGCAACTGGGCTCTACATCAAGAAAAAAAACATGCTGTCAGTTAAATCTATTCTTCTTCGATATGTTTTTCCTTTTATCTTCAGCTATTCTGTCTTGCTAGGGATTAGTTATATTCCTCCAGTCAGGACAAATATTAAACATATCGCAAGAACGCAGACTGGCAAGGTATTAACGCTGCTTCTGCCCGATGCCATCTTTATCAGCGACCCTAAACGCATTGGTCATCCAGAAAAGGATTCACAGATTACTCTAGCTTACGCCAATAAAGCAGTAATAACAGCAGCCATGAAGCAAAATAGGGTAGTGAATATGGATGCCAGACTGCTTTATTATGAGGTAGATAACGCATTTTTAATGCCACTTTTCTTTTTCTTTAGTTTACTTATGATTACGCCGATTAGCTGGAAAAGAAAAGTGGTAAGTCTGCTCTTAGGCGGATTTTTCCTTTACTTATTAACCAGTATTTTACTATATGTATTTGCCATTCAAAGAATTTCGAGTGCTGATATTGGCATTTATTCCCTCACCGAACAGCAGTTGCGCTATTATTATTCCATAGGAGAGGTATTGAACAATGCCAATATTTTTATTCTTCCAGTGCTGATTTGGGGTATTATTGCGTTAAAAAAGGATGACTGGAAAAATTTACTTCTTCCACTAAAAAATCAGTAGAAGAACAGAAAAGAGAAAGCCATTCCTTTATAAAAGAATAGCTTTCTCTTTTCTGTTCTTCAAATGCCTTCTAATCTACATAACGCACTCTTACCGATTCACCTAAGCAAGAGAGATTAACTGTTTCTCCCTCTCCCACTTTACGCATAAAACCTGCTTGCCTTTCAGGCAGTGAACCACTATAAATGCCAATTTTTCTGTTGGCTTCCTCTGCAATACTTGGATCTGCTGCTTTTGCTGCTTGATATTTATCAATTACTGCAATTACAGCTAAGCGTTGCTCCCAAGCAGCATCACCACAACCTCTGCTCAATCGAGCATAGGCATCGCCAATAAGCATTAGGGCTTTCCCTCTATATTCATTGGAGTTCAATCCTTTTCTTGCACTGGACAATGCACCTGAAGTTTCTTGCTTTTTGTGGAATTTGGTATATCCAATCCAATAATTGTATTCTGCTGCTTTGTCTTCGTTCTCTGCTTGCCTGATGGCTTCTTCCCATTTGCTAATAGCCTCATCGTATTTTTCGTTCTTGTATAAATCTCTGGCGTGTGCGCCTGGGTTTTTACTATAAAACTCGGCTTGTAGCACTGCATTTACTGAATCTGCATAAGCTACATAACGCTGATTCATCTCTACCATAATTGGGTCTTCAGCATTACAACCTTTCTGTAATAGCGTTACATACACTCTTTTTACTAACTCGCCATCATTAGGTGCCTCTTTGTACTCTGGCACTAATTTTTCCATAAAATAATCGCAGTCGAAAATCTCATTTTCAATTTCTGCAAAAACTGCGTTCATAGCTTCTTTTGCCGTACCATAATAAGTTCCCAATTCCTTATTATTAGCAATATTATAGTCAGCAATGTCATTTAAACGCTTATGTACCCTGCGTGCCGTTTCTTTATCCATTTGATTGTTCTGAAATTCATAAACAACGATTCTAGCATAGGGATCGAAAACGATATATTCTGTTCTGTTGCCAGCTCGGTCTAAGGAAGCTTCTAACATCCTGATATCATCCTCGTAGGGCATATTCAGAAAGTAGTACATATTAAAAGCCTCGCGACCACGAATATAGCCCGCATATTCTTTATTGGTATATCCAGTAATTTCGATGGAGCCTGCTTCAATACACTTTACCCATTCATCGTAAAGTTTGAGAATAGTGTTTTTGTATGCTTCTTTTTTTGCGGCATCAGTTTCTACTTTAAATAGTTCAAGGTGCATATCAATACCATTAGAGAAATGCCAATCGCGCTTTCCATCAGCAGCGGGTGCTGCATCATAGGCTTTTTGCCAGTAAACCAATGCTTCTTTGTAATTCTTAGCTTTAAAGAAGTCCCTGTACAGTACATGTGCTTCTTCTATTTCTGACTTGTTAGACAATGAGTTCCAGTTAGCGCACTGAGCTAGTGCCTCTGCCGTAAATGCCATTACTAAAATGGCTAAGAATCCTATTTTCTTCATAATTTAATTAAATTTACGTTTAAAAAACCAAGTATTATCATTAAGGGTAAAACCTAGTGTACACTTTACATATCTTTCTAATATTCCTTCTGTTACACCAAATTGTCCTAGCTCAAACGCTAAGTTGACAAATGATGTTTGTTGACGAGGTAGGATGACAGGCAATCCTAAACCAGTAGTAAAGGCAAAACGCTCAAGTTGTGTGCCATCAAAACTCCTAGGGTCTGTTTCATAAAAAATACCAAATCGGTAACGAACTCGTTTCAAATAACTATTAAACGACGCATAGTCTGGGATATATTCTCCGCCTAACGCAATCCGATAGCTATTGGACAATTGATCGTTCTGTGCTTTGTTGACGTAATTATTCCAAAAAGTAGCGCCATATTCCAAGCCTATTTTAAATTTATCTCCTGTTTCATACATCACACCTAATCCAAAAGCAGCAGGTAATGTGCCTTCTTCTCTCAAATCTAAAACACTAACAATCGTATCATTTCTTAAACCTGAAGGCAAATTCGATGAACCTAAAGCATATACTCTTTTATACAAGCGGTCACTTTTAGTGATGAAACGGCTATTGGCATTGCCATAAAATCCAAAGGATAATCTTTTACCGTTGTAAACTCGCTCATTAGAAGAATTGGTCTTTTTTAGGAAAACATCATAAGCCAAACCAATATTCCAGGCTATGCCATTCACATTGATGGCATCAGAAAAGTCGTTGGCGAAGTAAGTAAGTTGGTCTTCCAAACGAACTAGGCGCGTATTGTTGATGCGTCCAAAGAAATAGGCGACATTGAAACCAGCGGAAAATGTTTTGTATCGAAAGCCATTACCTAGATTAAATTTGTAGGTGCCGCCTGTTCCTCTGAAAGTGCCAATGCTTGCCAACGAATCTGACAATGGAGTTCTTAGTTCAATGTCATAATTGACTAGGCTATATGGAGCAAGTGAAATGGCTGTTCCCCAACCAAAATTAGACTCTTTTCTATCCAAGGATTCATTAATAGGATTGATCAATGGAAATCCCAATGCCATGTAGCTCAAATTACCGTCCCAAACGCCATTGGATTGCCCTTGACTATTCAATTGGGCATATTTGGTGTAAATACCAGTCTCAAAAGAAGTGGTACGTAACCAACCATGTGCCGCTGGGTTAAGTGTATTCAAATGAAAAGGGTCATGAATGGTGGCGGTCAAACCAGCCATACCTGCATTAGCTGCATAAAAAGGGTCTAAAAAATCTCCTAAACCCAGTCTTGAGTAAGGGAAGTTAGCTGTAGGTTCAGGTACATTTTGCGCTATTCCCACCTCAACTGCATTCATCCATAAGAATGCTACACATCCCACTAATAATCTATTCCAACAGCCGAACATTATATTCTAATATTTTATTTAGTCCTATTAAGACCAAATTAGGTTGTACAAATATCTTGTTTTTTAAATAACTTGCAAAAAAATCAACATCACCGCCTGTTAAAATGACATTAAGGTCATAAAAGTTGTGATGTGCCCACTGAATTATACCTTCCATTTCAAATATTGCTCCTTTTGCGCCGCCTTGCAGTAAAGCATCCTCAGTGCTTTTACCAATGCTAGTTGTCGCTTGAAAAGCGTCAATACGGACTAATGGTAGTGCTTCAGTAAAATGGTGCATGGCTTGAAAACGCATCCTCAAACCAGGAGAAATATTTCCACCTAAAAAAATGCTTCCTGCTTTTAGGAAGTCATAAGTAATACAGGTACCTGCATCAATGACAAGGCAGTTTTTATTGGGGTATAGGGTCAATGCACCAACCATACCTGCTAAACGATCTTTGCCTAGTGTGTGTGGCGTTTCGTACTCGTTTTTGAATGGAAACTGTAATTTGTGTGTCAACTCCAAGCAAAAAGAATGCGCCATTAAATAGGCTTTTACGGCTTTGTCCATACCTGCCACCGTAGAATAGATGATTCTTTCTACAGAATGGTTGGTTAAGATGTCCTGAATAGCAGGAACAGATAGCACTTCTAAAGTCCACTTTTCCTTTAAAATGGACTGCTCAAAGCGAGCTATTTTAGTTCTTGTGTTGCCAATATCAATAACAAGATGATTCAAATACCGACAATTTTAGTTTTATAAAATACCGAACTCTAGCTGTACGCTCAATGCAGGGCGAAAGATAGGAAAATTTGATGGGCTTTTCCAAAACAGGAAATTTGTTCTATGTAAGCAAAACGAAAAAGTGCCTTTCCCCTTGTGAAAGGAAAGGACACTTTAACAAAAAAAATAGCATTTGTTAACATATGGCGGGGTTTTCTTAAATTTTTTGCGCCCTACAAACGCTGTCCAACTCTGGGCGCTGGAACAAACTTTTTAAGTAAGTTATTGCCAGCCATATTAACATTATTGTTTAAAGTGGGCAGCTCACCTTGTGCAGTAGCAATAATGCTATTAAATTGTTCTACATCTTCTTGTGTAAGTTCTGATTGTGGCTTTTTCAAGATATTGAGCAGGGTAGGATAACTTTCGGCGGATAATTCTTTGATGTCTTTTACCAATGCTATTGCCGCATTTTTGTAACTATCATCTCCATCAAAGGCAGGCATCGCTTCCAGCAACTTTAGTTCCGCCGCACTTACCGATTTAAGTTTTACCAGCACTTGGGTTGCTTTTTCAGTATCTTGCGTGTTGAGGGCATCCATAAAATCATTATTAAGAATATTCACTTTGAAATAGCGCAAGAAGACTGACTGATGGTAATTATTCAAGCGATTCAACACTTCAACATCATTGTTTTGTTCGGCTTCTATCAATTCAATATTATACTTTTTGGCAAAATTGATTTGCGCATTCAAGTATTTTTTAGAAGCCTCTTCTACCTGTTTTTCTGTTGCTTTTCTTGCTGCAAAATATTTCTCCATCGCTTCAAAAGAAGTCTGACTTTGCAGTTTTAGCTGAAACAATTCTGTGAAGTCGCCACTAAATGATTTGAGCAAAAGTTGATATACTTTAAGCGCGTCCTCTTTCAGGCTGTTATCCTCACCAAAAGCAGGTGCTTGCTTGATTTGGTCAATACTAGTCGTCAATTGAGCAACCACTTCTTGTCGTTTTCCATCAATTTCGTTAATATCTTCTTTGTGAACAGAATATTGAAGATAATCCATAGACACATTATTAACAGCAATATGATGACTATTGAAAAAATTCAAGTATTCCAATACATTGTCCGTTTGTGCATGAACTTGAACGATCAGCGATAGGATAAGAAAAAGGGAAAATATCTGCTTCATAATTTTAGTTTTTTATCTATTGAAGACATTTAAATCGTTCATTTGTTGACTATTAGTTGAGTTTATACTGCTAGTTTTACCCATTTTTTTTACTTTTAATCGTTTAAATAAACATTAATTGGGTATGACTGAAAAGCGTACCTGAATTGCTTAAAATTAAATGTAGTTGCCTTGGAAAATATCAGAAAATATATTGCAAGGTCTTGGATAGGTAAAATCTATTACTCCTTTGCTATTCAACTGGTGCTGTTGCATTTGCGTAGTCATGTTTTGTTGACTTGCATTTGGGTATTGCTTGGGGCTTTAATTACTGGGACTATCGCCAATTTATTTGGTGCTAAATACCTCTTTTGGTCGCCTGAATATCTAGGCGAGGTTAATTTTTGGAGCTTCTTTTTTTTAGGTTTTTGCTTCGCTAGTTTTTCAATGACTTGGAATTTAAGCACTTACATGCTTTCTGCACATCATTTCCCATTTTTAGCCACCCTGAAACGTCCTTTTACAAAATATTGTATCAATAATTTCATTATTCCCACCGTTTTTATAATCCTTATTTTATACTACCACGTTCAATTTGAACTTCACGAAGGATTGTTTACTTGGGAACGCGCCATATATAATTGTGCTGGTTTTATTTTTGGTGTTTTTAGCTTGGTTCTCTTTTTGCTGATATATTTTATTTATACGAATAAAGATATTCTAAGCTACACCAAAAGTGCAGCAGGAACGCCAAGCAGTTTCCTACAATCTATTACACCAGGTAAAGTTGTAGATTTGGACGAAATTCGTTCTGAAGCAAAAAGTTGGCGTGTGGAAAGTTACTTGACAGAATCGCTTCTTCCAAGACCTGTACGCAGTATTGCTCATTATAGTTTAGATACACTAATGGGCGTATTCAAACAAAACCATACCAATGCCTTAGTGGTACAACTACTAAGTTTAGTGATTTTGGTATTACTTGGGGTTTCTATTGAAAACCCTAATGTGAGAATACCGGCAGGGGCAAGCGTTTTTTTATTTATGAGTATTGTGGTTGCGCTTATTGGTGCGATTATCTACTGGTTTCATCACTGGAGTTTTACGGTATTGGTTGTCTTATTTCTCATTCTGAATTTCTTTGCAAAACAGGGCGTATTGAGCCATAAAAACAAAGCCTATGGGCTAGATTATACCAAAGAACGTCCGCATTACCATTTTGATACGCTTTCTAACTTGTTCAATATTAGTGCCATAGAAGAAGATAAACGCAATACGATTCAGATATTGGAACGCTGGAAAACGCGCACTGGCGAGAAAAAACCTAAAATGGTGTTTATGTGTGTAAGCGGTGGTGGGCTAAAATCAGCAACTTGGGCGATGCAGGTTATCCGCACTGCGGATAGTTTGACGGCAGGCAATTTAATGCGCCATACCGTACTCATGTCTGGTGCTTCTGGTGGTATGATTGGAATGGCTTATTTCCGAGAATTGTACTGGCGAAGCCAATTCAGCGCAAAAGTGCAACCATACAACATTCAACATATTTATAATATATCTAAGGATTTGCTCAACCCTATTGCTTTTACTATTGTAACAAATGACTTGTTTATGCCCAAAGGCAAGTTCAAGATAGGTACACAACAATATGTAAAAGATAGAGGCTATATCTTTGAACATCAGCTCAATGAGAATACGCAAGGGGTATTGGATAAATCGCTTGATGCTTACAAAATACCAGAGCAGCTCGCTCAAATTCCGATGTTATTTATTACCCCTTATATTGTGAACGATGCGCGAAGAATGGTGATTTCGCCGCATAGGGTCGCTTATATGACTACATCACCAATGCCAAGTGGCGCAAGTACAACAATAGATATAGATGCCATTGATTTTCAACGCTTATTTGAACACCAACAAGCTAAAAATGTAAGAATGCTTTCTGCGCTTCGTATGAATGCAACTTATCCATACATTTTGCCCAGTGTAACCTTACCGACAAAACCTAATATTGAAGTCATGGATGCAGGATATCGGGACAATTTCGGCATAGAATCAGCTACTCGATTTATTACTGTTTTTAAAGATTGGATTGAGGAAAATACCAGTGGTGTCATTATTATTGCGGCAAGAGGTATCCCTCGCAATATCAGAAATATACAGGCAAATGACTACGATGGTATCATCAAATCATTAGTTGACCCTTTGGGCATTGCGGGGAAAATCATTGCCCTTCAAGATTTTGAACAAGATAAAGACATTAGCTTTTTACATCAATTATTAGGAAAGGAAAAATTGCAAATGCTTTGGTTTACCTATGAGCCTACCACGCGCAACGAAGAAGCTTCCATGACGTTTCATTTGACAGAAAAAGAACGGTATGACATCCTTAAAGCGATTGAAACCAAAGCCAATCAATATAATCTGCAACATTTAAAAGAGCTACTCCAGTAATCTCAAGCTAATTAAAGTTAGCTTACAGACTACTTTACGTCCCTAAGAACGCTTACCAAATTGAAAGTTTAGAAATATATTCAAGAAAAAAGGACTGTTTTTAATATTGTTGAACTGAGCGGCTTCTACCATAATAGGAACTGGTTGTAAAAAGAAATCCACCATAATACCCGCATCTACGGCTCTCACAAACTCTTCAAAAGCACCAAAATCTAAATGTAGTGCCACCATAGCATTACCTCCGATGACAGGTGAAATATTCTCTAAGCCACTACTGATGCCTGAAGCACCTGAAATTCGATTTTTATCCAGAAAATCATTTGCATTTTGTGGGGTATATCGAATAGAGCGAGTTTGGAAACCTAGTAGTGAAGACCCTTCTGAGGAATTAATGTCTAATTGATAGGGCTTTAATAAACCCAAAGTGGGTCCTATGCGATAACTTATTCCTACGGCCAGTCCTTTTTTCTCTGCTCGTTCAGAAAAGTAACGCTTTTCGCCTATGCCTCCTTTAATTTGGAAAAAGCTATTTTGCTTCCCAAAAATGTAGGAACGTGTGCCAAAGCCTGCTGTGGTTGATCTAACTTCTCTAGTATGCTTTAACTCTCCTAGCCCCACGTAATAGAAACGTGTAGAATAGTAAGTTCTGATATTGCCCCATTGTGCACCAACACCCCAACCATTAGTTTGCAACCTAAATTCAGTAACAAATTCCCGGTCATAAACAATACCTTTATTAGTGTTCGATAGCTTACGCGGCTGAAAAGTCAATTGTGCGAAAGCATTAGCGACCAAAATTGAACATACGACGAATGTAATTAATTTTTTCATACAGCGTTGATTAGTTAGCATTGAGCTATTTAGAACAACCCAACATTACCTACATATAACCTACATCTAGGGGGGAGTGTTGCAAATAATCTGAAAATTAATGCTCAAATGCGACATTTTTACAAATTTATTATTCGTATAAATCAATTTCGTACAAAATACTTTTCTATCAAACACGTCCTTACCCATATGAAAATGAAGTGCCTTTTGCTGCTATTGATAGGATTGCCCAGTTTTCATTGGCTTCATGCGCAATTTTCATTGGAGCAGTGTGGTGTTGTTTATACCGATCCTCAAAATGTTAGCCAAAGTGATAGTTTTGTTTATCAAATTTTTTTTCAAGATTTTCAGCAAAAAAGAAATTATTTCATAGACATCAATGCTTTTGCGGGGCAAGAGGTAGATAAAGCTTATGCTTATGCTATTTTACCTGACAGTAGCCGAAAAGCAATAGGCGCACTGGCTTTTGGTGCTTGCTCAGATTGCACAACAGGATTTGCTATGGTGGTGGATGGTGAAATAGAAGTAAGCAACATTAACAATCGAAATGAATTGGAATTTTGGCTCAATGCCTTTTCACAGCCATCATTCACATTGACAGGCAATCTTCAAACACTAGTAGGTGCGGGACGCATCAGCGGAGCATTGCCACTCTGTGCCATTGGCATGGAGGTTACCTACAAAGTCGCCCGAAATCCTAACAATGCAACAACACAATTTGCAACACAAATTCTCTGTCCACAAGTTGTTCAAAATTGTACTGTCGCATTGCAAGCAGAAGTAAATTGTCAGGACGATTTGATTGTGCTACGCGCTAATGTACCTGATGGTTGTTACGGTGCGGAAGCTCAATTTAGATGGTATAATGAACAAGGTTGGTCGTTCGAAGGTAGAAATGCCTCTTTGCCATTGGCTGGTAATAATGGATGGTATTATTTGGACATTGCGGAATCTTGCTGCACTTTCACAGATTCCGTTTTCGTAGCGTCAAATTTTGCGGTCAATGCGGGCGATAATCAAGTGCTTTGCGAAGGCAGTACGCTTTTGCTGGGAGCCACTGTACCAATTGATTTTCAAGAAATTGGAAAATATTGGCAATCTCCAGATGGCAATTTTTACGACGAGCTTAATGTCAGCATAAATGAAGTCCAAACTACTCAAAGTGGAGCTTACCTACTTACCGTACTCAGTGCAGAAGGCTGTGTGGCTACCGATACTATAGTGATCACAGTGAATGCACCAACTGCTCCGACATTAGATATTGCTGAGAACGTTTGTTTTGGCGATACCATTCAACTGGCATTAGTCAATCAAGCAGCATTCAGTCGTTACGAATGGTTCAACCCTGCTAATGACCCAATAGCGCCAATAATTAATAATTTTTCTCTTGCTCAAGCAGGCAACTACCAGTTATTGGCAACAGATACCTCTGGTTGTCAAATATCATTTGAATTTGGTTTGTTCGCTAAGCCATCGCAAGATGTTTTCATAGATATTCAAAGCAGTTGTGATACTTTTACTATCACTTTATTGCCTAGCAACTACCTTTACGAATGGAACAACGGTTTTGTTGGTAGTCGCTTTATGAGCTTAGCATCAGCTACTTATGAAGTTTTAGTAACGGACGAAAATAACTGCCAATCACAAATTGCCGTACTTGTGCCAGAAACAACGGAAAGTAGTTATACCGTTAACGTAACCTCACCTACTTGCCCCAATGATGTTGGAGGTAGTATCGAAATTGTGCCTATTGATAATACCGTGCCTACACTTTATTCTATTGACAACGGAAAAACTTACACGATTGCAGAACGATTTCACGATTTAGTGCCAGGTATTTATGAGCTTATTGCCCTTAATAACAAGGGTTGCCAAGAAATATTAAATGTAGAAATTGAATCGCCGGCGCCGCTTTCAGTACAAGTTATTGCTAATCAACCACTTGATGTTCGTCCATTCACGGAAATATCGCTTTCTGCTGTGGTACAGGGCAATGCGCAAAGCTATCAATGGCTACCCAACGAAATTGATTCTGAAAGTGCAACTACCCGTTTTGTCGCTAGTCGAGATATGGACATTCGCCTTATTGTACAAGATGAGCGAAATTGTAAAGCAGTAGCGACTGTAAAATTAACCATTGAACTGGGTGACATTTTTATTCCAGATATTTTTTCCCCAAATGGAGATGGGGTAAACGATGTCTTCACCTTTTTTAGTGATGGACAGTCAGGAGAGATGATTGAGGAACTGCGTATTTTTGATCGTTGGGGAAATTTGATTTTTGAAGCGATTGAAATACCGCTCAATAATGTTCAAGTTGCTTGGGATGGCAGTAATGGAAATCAGATAATGCCCATTGGGAACTATGTTTATCAAGGAGTGGTGCGCTTCGGCAATGAAGTCAGAAAACAATTTAAAGGATTAATAACACTATCGCATTGAAAAGAAAAATAGTTATCAACTGCCTATTTTCCCTGTTACCAATACTTATGGGCGCACAAAAAATTGAGTTTGGTGTAGAAACGGCATTCGGGGGAAGCTACTCTACTTTCAAGGGAAACTTGAGTGACATAGCGGGGTTTACAGAATTAGAAATCACTAGAGGGCAAGTAGATTCAGCATTGGCTAACATCAACCTCGTTACTCCGCGTTGGATTCGAGATTTGTTTCCAGGCATCCGTATTGAGATTGACCAAGAAATAGCAAAACAACTCCATAGAAACAACAATAGTATCCGATTTTTTGCTCGATGCTATTTCATAGGGGCTAGTTTTGGTATTTCTGAGCCACGTCTCTCCGAGCCATTGCCCTCCAAAAAATGGAATAATCAACTACGCTCTTTACGATTATCTATGAATGGAGAAGTGGAAGAACTATCCAAACATATTGCCAATTTAGCCCTCGAAGATAGTAAAATTGTGACTCCATTTTTTAGAAAACGCTATGATCTTGACCTTTACTTGCATACTAAAAAAATGTTACTAGGAGACGAGCCTATTGTTACTTTCGGAAGAAAAGGGACTTTGGATGTAGAATTGACCACAGGGGTTCGTTTCACTGCCGACCCCTCGCCAATAGTGGACTTGGGCAGTATTCTATTCATCAGTGAACGCCTAGATAATTTGATTGAGGGCAGACTGCTGGCACCCTTTGAAGACATTACGGAACAAATAGGTGAGGCAATACAAGCCAATGTCTTTGGTAAATTCAAAGACCCACGTATTGTTTCTTCAATGGGTTGGATGCTTCGCG
>DAITMC010000003.1:0-47697 GCA_036835365.1 Saprospiraceae bacterium | reverse complement strand
AAGTAGGTGCAGTCGCTGGAGAAAAGCGCATTCATCTGGAAGCACAAGAAGGTGCAAGTAGTGCAGGCGAAGGTCTGTACTGGAAATATGAGTCCACATTAAAAAAATGGGATTCCGACTTACACTCTGTGGTGGGCGCAGCAGGCGAACTTTTCTCCATTCGTACTAATTTGTACGAAGCCCCTCCAAAGGATTCTATCGTAGAGGACTTTTATATGACTATGCGCATTGCTGCCAGAGGCTACAAAGTAGCTTACGAACCTAACGCTTATGCTGCCGAAACAGCCTCTGCTTCTGTCGCTGAAGAACTAAAACGCAAAATAAGGATTGCTGCTGGCGGTTTTCAATCTATTATTCGCTTACTACCTTTATTGAATGTATTCAAATATGGTGTACTTACTTTTCAGTATGTTTCGCACCGTGTACTCAGGTGGACACTTGCTCCACTTGGATTAATTGTATTGTTGCTGACTAATAGTTACTTAGCTTACTATAATGTTGAATGGTTTCGACTGATTTTGCTTGGACAATGCCTATTTTATACGTTGGCATTAGGGGGCTATTTACTAGAGCAAAGAAAGCTAAAGGTCAAAGTACTCTTCGTTCCTTACTATTTTTGCATGATGAACTATGCGATATTTAGAGGCTTTTTTAGATATCTTTCAGGCGGTCAATCGGTGATTTGGGAAAAAGCAAAACGTGCTTAAACTTGCTCTAATCCTGATTTATAAGTAGCTAAGCATCTTTCCCTTGCCATTTTATGCTCCACCATTGGTGGTGAATACTTTGGTGTGCCATACTCTGGCACCCAAGTTTTGATGTAGCGCATCTCCTTATCGAATTTTGCCTGCTGAGCGTCGGGATTAAATATTCTAAAATACGGTGCTGCATCTGTTCCACTGCCTGCTGCCCATTGCCAGCCACCATTGTTGCTAGCGAGTTCAAAATCCAACAGTTTTTCGGCAAAGTAAGCCTCTCCCCAACGCCAGTCAATGAGCAGATGTTTCGTCAGAAAGCTAGCCGTTATCATGCGTACTCGGTTGTGCATGTAGCCTGTGGTATTCAATTCGCGCATTCCCGCATCCACGATAGGATAGCCGGTTTTTCCCTCACACCATTTTTTAAAATCTTTTTCATCATTGCGCCACTTGATATGGTCATATTTTTCTCGAAAAGCATTTTTTACTACATGCGGAAAATGGGCTAAAATCATAGCGTAAAATTCTCGCCAGATAAGTTCATTCAAAAAAGTTTCATTGAGTTGCATGGCTTTTTGTGCTTTCTGCCGAATACTAATAGTGCCAAATCTAAAATGGATACCTAAACGCGAAGTCCCCTCGACGGCCGGAAAATTACGCATTTGATCGTATTGTTTAATAATACCCTGCTTTACTTGTTTGGAAGGAATAGCAATATTCGTCGGCATAAATCCCATATCCTCAAGACTAGGTATAGAAAATGTTTTAGTTTTGTAAAAATGCTGGACATACTTTTCTGTCGGATAAGACTGAAAGTAGTAGGACATCCTTTTACCATCAACTTCTACTTGTTTGCTATCCAACATCTTTTTCCAAGTGCGGCTATATGGTGTAAAAACGGTGTAAGGCGTTCCGTCCTGCTTGAGCACCTCGTCTTTTTCAAAAATCAAATGATCTTTAAATGTTTTAAATGCCACACCTTTATTATGTAACAATTTTTCTATTGCGCTGTCGCGCGCTAAGGCATAAGGTTCATAGTCTCTATTAGTAAAAACGGTTTGAATATCAAAGGTTTGTGTTATTTTTTCCCATACTTCATCGGGCTTACCATGAACGACATATATACTACTCCCTAATGCTTGCAACTGCTCATTGAGCTGATGTATAACGCTATGAATGAAGGCTACTCTAGCGTCCTTTTGCGGCAAATGGTCCAAAATATTGCGATCAAAGATGAAAATACACAACACGGGCAGCCCTGCACTCAATGCTTGATGCAAACCTGCATTGTCCTCTAAACGCAAATCCCTTCTGAACCAAAAACAATTTATTTTCATCTTTCAAGCGTTTATATATTGAAATCTATAAATTTGTGAGCAAAACACGATTCCACTAAATTTGTTTGTGGATACCATTTTGAAATACCTTACTTTTGAAGAACGTTAAAAAAAAAGCCTATGAATAAAATTGTTATTTTAACTGCTGCCGTACTTTTCTTTAGTTGTAAACCCAATACTACGCTTGAAGATAATCGTATTTCCATTCCAGCATTAGAAGCCAAGTATAAAAAAGAGCCAACGCCAGAAAATCTAAAACAGTTGATGGCAGTTTATGAAATGGACTCCTCCGAGATGAGTGTCCCAAAATTAATCTCTCTTTTATTAGAAAACAGTCAAGAAGAAAAAGCGATTGCACTTATCAAAACAAGCGTTAACAAAAATCTCAACGCCGAAACTGCTTTTCAGTTAGCAAGTGCTTATGAAAACATTGCCCCTGAAATCGCAAGTATGGCATTTCAAATCTTTGAACAAGCCTACCCTAATTATAGCAATCATCCTGCTTGTCTGAAAATACGCACTAATCAACTAGATGCTACTAAAAGTATGGATTCGCTTTACCAAGCAATTTTCACTAATACCCTTCAAGGGGTTGACCCTCAAATGGCAACACAATTTTTAGAAAGTGCTGAAATCTATGCTTTACTCCTGCCAAAGGCAGAAAAAGCTCCGCTTTATTTGAAAAGAGCTGCTGAAGTAGCAAAATCAAATCAAGATTTTGAGCGCGCTCTAATGCTCAATAATTGGATTTTAGAGGCGTACAGCGACCAACCCGAAGCAGAACTAGCCCTCTTTTTGTCGGCATTTATACTCGATAACGACCTAAAAGATATAGAAGGCGCTCAAAAAAAATATAAGTTGTTCTTGGAGCAGTATCCTAAAAGTGCTTTTGCGGATGACGCTCAATTTTTGTTGCAAAATTTGGGTAAGGACGACCAAGAAATACTAGAAACGCTGCAAAAACAAAAGTAAATACTTTGACACAAACAAAATGATAAACACTTTATGCAGATAAAACAACGATTACTTTCCCTCGATGTCTTTAGGGGAATGACTATTGCAGGCATGATACTGGTGAATAATCCTGGCGATTGGGGCAATGTGTATGCACCGCTGTTACACGCCAAGTGGCACGGCTGCACACCAACCGATTTGGTATTTCCCTTTTTTCTTTTCATCGTTGGTGTCTCCATTCCGTTGGCATTAGGCAAACGCAAAGCACTCGGCTACGAACATCGAGGCATTGTGCTCAAAATAATTCGACGCGTATTGCTTATATTTGGAATTGGCTTGTTTTTAAGCCTATTTCCGAAATTTAATTTTTCTACCGTGCGCATACCTGGTGTATTGCAGCGCATTGCCCTAGTGTATGGCGTAACTGCAATGCTCTTTCTGAAAACGAACTGGAAAACTCAGGCGTGGGTGGGAGTCGGCTTGCTGTTGGTTTATTGGGCGTTAATGACATTAGTGCCTGTCCCTAGCGGCTATCCACCTAACCTTGAGCCTGAAACCAATCTTGGGGCTTGGCTGGATTATATGCTCATGCCAGGGCATCTTTGGTCGCAATCCAAAGTCTGGGATCCAGAAGGGCTATTGAGTACCCTACCTGCTGTTGTTTCTGGCATTAGTGGTGTGTTGACAGGCTTATGGATTCAACAACCTAAAGGGCATTACGAAAAACTCACAGGTATTTTTGGTATCGGAACACTAGCTATTTTATTAGGATTAGTATGGAATCTGGCTTTTCCTATCAATAAGGCACTTTGGACAAGTTCCTACGTTGCTTACACCAGTGGTATTGCTTTGCTAACATTAGGAACTATCTATTGGCTAGTGGATGTATTGCAATATCAAAAATGGACTAAACCTTTTGTGGTATATGGTACAAACGCTTTATTTGTATTCGTCATGTCAGGAATTGTCGCTAAGCTGCTTTACACCATTAAATTATCCTCCAATGAACAAACTATCTCGTTAGGTAATTGGATTTATCAACATGGTTTCACTTCATGGATAACACATCCTATGAATGCTTCTTTGGCATATGCTATTGCTAATGTACTGTTTTTCTTAGCTTTAGCTTGGGTACTTTATTGGAAGAAAATATTTATTAAAGTATAAATCCTGACCAGCACTAATTGTTCGTCATGATTACGAAATCAAATCAATAAATATAAAAAGATGCAAAAATTCACAGAACAGCCATCTAACTATCGCCATTTGGAAAAGATGAGTGTGCAAGAGTTACTCACCAACATCAATAACGAAGATAAAACAGTACCTCATGCGGTAGAAAAAGCTATCCCTATGATAGCACCGTTGGTAAGTACAATCGCCGCCAAAATGAAAGAAGGAGGACGTTTGTTTTATATCGGTGCTGGTACTAGTGGACGCTTGGGTATTGTAGATGCCTCTGAATGCCCACCCACTTTTGGCGTACCTCATGATTGGGTAATTGGTATCATGGCTGGGGGGGATGAAGCTATCCGAAAATCAAAAGAAAACGCTGAAGATAGTCAAGAACAAGCCTGGAAAGATTTGCAACAGTACTTGGTCAATCAGGGCGATGTTGTTATTGGCATAGCCGCATCAGGTACAACGCCTTATGTAGTACACGGCTTGAGAAAATGCCAAGAAAATGGCATTGTTACTGGGAGTATTACCTGCAATCCTGACTCGCCAGTGGCAAAGTATGCCAACTATCCTGTGGAAGTGATTGTAGGACCTGAGTTTGTGACAGGCAGTACGCGCATGAAATCGGGAACAGCCCAAAAATTAGTATTGAACATGATCAGCACTAGCGTCATGATTCAACTCGGTCGAGTGAAAGACAATAAAATGCTAGATATGCAACTGACTAACAACAAATTAGTGGATCGAGGAACTAAAATGTTGATGGCAGAGCTAAATATTGACTACGACACCGCTAAGGATTTACTCTTAAAATATGGTGGAGTACGCAAAGCTATTTTAGCGACCGAAGCATAACGCTTATTTGATGACAACACTATCAGATGCTGCCTTATTGTAAGGCAGCGCTTCATCTTCTTTGAGCTCAAAGCGTTCATTGATTTTTCGCAGATAGTAATCCACCCCAATTTCTGACTTTGGAATGAAGCCAGGCACTGTAATGACTTGCACCAAAGCTCCCCCTAAACCGCGATGAATCACGCCTCTTGGCAAATACACCAAATCGCCAACGTGAAGTGGTGTTTCTGTGAGTAAGCCTTTAGTTTGTTCTCTGCTTAAATACTCATAGTTTTCTACCAAATCCAAGCGTTCGCCCGTAATAATTTTTGCACCCGGCATCGCCATCTGTACTAGATAAAACTCATCAAAACCACCTTGTTTTGGATGATAATGGGTAAAAGAATCCATGATGCGCACCCTATGTGCATTGAGGGAATGATACAAATAAGGTCCGACACGCCCTAACCAAGTCAGCAAAATACGACGATATGCCCCTGTTTCTGTGGCACATCCACCGGGCGTATCCGTGATATGTTCATCCCAATCAGGTCGAATAAATAGTGGAAGATTAGCGGGGAAAGCCTCTGGCACAGTAAACACCAACATATCCAGTAGGCTATCCACATTCACAGTTTGCTTAGCGGGGATAAGTAAAATATCGCCAACTGCCACTTTAGAAGTAGCCCCGTTTAGTTGAGCAGTGCCACCGCCACGTTGCACGAACGCAATTCTGTTGGACGAACTGCTCTTCAAGCGGTTCGCTTGTGAAAAAAAATGAAGATGATACCCCTTATTGTTAGCTTGAAAAGTTTTTTGTAAAACCTTGAAAGGACGATCCTCTTTACCTAGTTGTACAACTTGAAGTCGAGGCTTAGGGTCTTTTTGGCGATAATGCCCTTCCACACAAAGCATAGCTAAGAAAAGTGCAAGAAAGAAGTATTTCATGGTTCGTTTCGTTTCGTTAGTGAATATAGACTTTTTTACAAAAATAAGGTTATTTCAACGTATTAGATTTAGTTTTACAAAAGTGTATATTTGTGAGTAATTGACCGTATAAAAATAAATAAAACCTTAAAAGGTGAAATAGAAAAATGGCAGTAGTCTCGATTACAAATCGGGATGTAGCAATGCACTAGCGCAAAAAAAACTATTATTTTCTAACTCAATAAACAACTCAGTTATGGCTATTAGAATGCAAAAGGACGATCCTAATCCACAGGATAACAATAACAACCCTCGCCCACAGCCTGGCGGAGGAGGAAACCTAAAATGGCTTCTACTGTTGATTCCTCTTTTGTTGCAGCGCCCCAAATTAATCTTGCCTATTCTTGTTATTGGAGGATTGGCTTATCTTTATCTAGGAAGCGACTTTTTTAACCAATTTTTACCCGTTAGTCCTACTAGCAACGACCCTACCGAATTTTCGCTGGGCTTCACCGAAAATCAAGAGGAATATGATAAACGTTTAGTCTTTGCAGCCTTAGCTGAGGGTAGAAATGAATTGCCTGCTAAGGTATCTTTATTAGAGTATGCACCGCCGCGCCTCAATCAAGGGCGACAAGGTTCATGCGTAGGCTGGGCAAGTGCCTATGCTGCACGCACGATTCTACATGCTCGACAAACAGGTCAAAATCCACGCAATACGGCATTTAGTCCTTCTTATGTCTATAATCAAATTGCTTTTGAAGGCTGTCAAGGAACATACCTTCATTATGCGATGGAAACAATGCTCAAAAATGGAGCTTTGCCCTTTTCAGAATTTGAATACAACGAAGGCTCTTGTCGTTTAAAACCTTCGTCGCAAGAGGTACGTGAAGCACAACAATTTAAAATTAAAGGCTATGAGCGACTTTCTGTCAATCACAACAATTATAAAGTGGACATCAACGCTATTCGTCAACATCTGGCATCGGGTGCACCAGTAGTAATTGGAATGATGGTGGGTGAGAGTTTTACTTACTCCATGAAAAATAAAAACTTGTGGCAGCCCTCACGCGCTGACTTGAGTGGCTCAAGCCGATTGGGTGGACATGCCATGTGTGTGATTGGCTACGATGATACTGCCCTAAATGGCGAAGGTGCTTTTCATATTATGAATAGCTGGGGAAGCGATTGGGGCGAAAATGGTAATGCTTGGGTCGGCTACAAAAACTTTGAATATTTTGTCAAAGAGGCTTATGGCATTTATCCAATGGGCAATGCAGCAGAGACAGAAAAACAAAGCAATAAACTCGCTGTAAAATTTGGCTTGATAGACAACAAAACACAGAACAATATTCAACTGCAAAAAGCTGCCAATAATGTCTTTAAAACAGTGCGCCCCATCAAGAAAGGAGACCCATTTAAGGTGGAAGTAACCAACTCTCTGGAGTGTTATACTTATGTGTTTGGCATGGAAGCGGATGGGACAAGTTATGTACTTTTTCCTTATACAGAAAAGCATTCAGCTTACTGTGGTATTAACGGAACGCGCATTTTTCCTCGCGACTATTCTATGGTAGCCGATGAGGTAGGCTCAACGGATTGGATTGCCATTGTTGTTAGTAAAGAGGCATTGGATTTTAATGCGTTGAACACACTGATTAATCAACAAAGTGGCACTGTATATGCTAGTAAGGTAACAGCAGCTTTAAAAAGTAGACTTTTGGACAAAGTAAGTTTTAACGCAGGTGCTAGAACCATTGATTTTGAAGCAGAGCTACAAAGTGGTAAGACTGCAGTAGCTATGTTTATTGCGATTGATAAAGTGTAAATTGCTTTTGGAGATAGGCATAAAAAAGAGATTGTTCAACAGTAGCATCAGAACAATCTCTTTTTTCGCACTAAAATCAAGGTGCAGTAAGTATAATCAAGCGTTTACAACTGCTCCTCCCGCTGCCGCATTTGAGGCAATTTGATGGTATTTTTTCCATTCCTCAGACGAATAGCTACCAACCCCATCTTTTAAACGTGCCGCTTTATTGATAACTTCCAATGCTTTAGAAGGCTTGCCTACCTTTAGCAATGCCTTGCCAAAATCAAAGTAAGCATCTTTTAAAGATTGAATATTTGGATCGTTTTCTTTGAATCTACGACTGGTGAAAAAGTTAAACTCTGTTGTTGCTTTTTCATATTCGCCCAACTGTAAATGACAGCGTCCTTTCAAACAACGTGCCCTCCAGTGCAAGTCTTGCAATGCAATAGAATATTGAACAGCACGGGTCAAATCCTCAATCGCCATTTTATGATTCCCTTGATTAAGGTACACAATAGCCCTACCGAAATAAGATTCTGCATTTCTATCATTAATGGCAATGCTTTGTGTATAATCTTCAATTGCCTGCTTATGATTATTGGTCAAAAAATGGACATAACCTCTTCTTTCATATGCCGTATCGTGTCGATCGAACTTTTGAATAGCTTTAGTAAAATACTTAGCAGCTTCTTCCAAATTACCATCAATAGCAATAATGTGCTTGCCTTGTAAAAAAGACTGTATAGGGCTTTTATCGCTAGAAGGCTCTAATGTTGATTGCTCCAATACTTCACCAGCATTGATTCTCCAACCACTCATGTTGCCTGCCATGGCAAAATCAGCCATCTCTTGGAGTAAAGTCATGGTATTGTTCCATGTTTTTAGTTCTACGCCCTCTTTCACAAATCGAGGTATAGATAAGCTAAGCGACGCTTCATCAAAAATATCTTCTACTTTAAACAGTAAAAAATACTTGTACAGCACCTCGCATTTATGCACATATACCTCCATCGCTTTTTGTATGCTGCGCTCATTTTTGAATGCTAACCTGCCTGAGATAATAACTTTAAAATTCATTGTTGCTACTGTTAATATGATATTGATAATTGTTTATACAACTTTGCGTGGGCAGACAACGCTGGCTTGTATGTGTCGCTTTTTCGTTTAATGCAAACGATGAAGTCTTCATACAACTCATGTTGATAAGTGCCTATAATTAAATCGGTTTCAGATTTTTGGTAGTGTTTAAAACAGTAATGGCAGCAAGCTTCAAAAGATACATTTTCCTGCAAGAAAAATCATACCTAAACACTCAAGAAATCTAATCAAAGCCTATTGTTCCTTTAATTCAATTTCTTACCTCTATAACTTGCATCAAATCTTCTTAAAAAGTTGGAATGCAAATATCTGAATAAAAATTTAATTCAGCAATTTTTTTTCAAAATTATTAAACATAAGTGACTGATTATCAGTAATTATATGTTAATATTTATATCTTAAATAATTGATAATCAATTTATTAAACTTATTTTGCGTTCACAAAACTACATAAAACAATATTCCTATTTTTTTTCAAACATAGCGATGTGGATAAATTGTGAATAATTCACAGCTTATCCACACCTCCAACATTAGCTTGTCGGTAATTCAAGTAGAAAATATATTGTTATCAGTATTTAAGCCAACTTCGCCTTCTAAAATTTTGCCTATCATATATTTTACAGAATCAATAACAAGGGACGTATGTTTGTAAAGTGTGGATGTAAGATGTTATGGTGTATATGAACATATTGCAGTGTTAACAAAATTGAGTTTTCCACATCTCATTTAGAAGTTTATGTTTAGACATGTTCTAAATAATGTAAAAAGAATCATTACTACTGGATGCTTTTGGCTGTAAAAATGTTATTTGAGTATATTTGCTAAACTTAAACAAACAGAAAATAGCAATATGAATTGGTTTATTAACTTTTTAGGTTCTTCGATAGGGCAAAAAGTAATTATGAGTCTCACAGGCTTATTTTTAATCACTTTTTTGGCAGTGCATCTAACCGGCAATCTACAATTACTCATCAACGATGAAGGGGAGCAATTCAACATTTATGCCAAATTCATGACCACTAATCCAATTATTAAAGCAACTTCTTACTTGCTTTATGCCTCTATATTGCTTCACGCTATTCAAGGTATTGTACTTTGGCGTAGAAATAAAAGTGCACGAGGTGGACAAGGATATGCGAAAAAAGTAACTAAAGCAGTAGGGACAAACTCTTTTGCTGCTAACAACATGGCTTGGTTGGGCATCATTATTTTAGTTTTTATAGGGCTTCATTTATATCAATTTTGGTTGCAAATGAAATTAGGTAAAGTCCCGATGGCAGAGTACAATGGCGAACAAGTGAAAAACCTCTATGTGCTTGTTGTTGAAGCCTATAGTAATCCTATGTATGTTACTATTTATGTGCTCAGTATGATAGTGATTGGCTACCATTTATTACACGGTTTTCAAAGTGCTTTCCAAACATTAGGACTAACGCACCAAAAATATACGCCTGTCATAAAAGGGCTAGGTTGGTTGTATGCTATTGTGGTGCCTCTACTTTTTGCCATTATTCCTATTTTAATGTACTTGAATATTTATCCATTGAATAGCTTCTTGCATTAAACTGACAAACAATTAATTGCATAAAACATTTTATATAGGAAAATAATTGGTGAGTTAACTATCAATACAAACAAATTACAGCATATGAAAAAATTAGATGCAAAGATACCCGAGGGAACGTTATCCGCAAAATGGCAGCAATACAAGTCTTCCGTTAGTTTGGTTGCTCCAAATAACAAAAGACGTTTAGAAGTTATTGTAGTAGGTACGGGCTTGGCAGGTGCTTCTTGTGCTTCCACTTTAGCAGAACTAGGCTACAGTGTAAAAGTATTCACCTTCCATGATAGTCCACGTCGTGCGCATTCCATTGCAGCACAAGGAGGAATAAATGCAGCAAAAAACTATCAAAACGATGGAGATAGTGTTCATCGTTTGTTCTACGATACGATAAAAGGGGGTGATTATCGTTCAAGAGAAGCGAATGTTCATCGCTTAGCAGAAGTCAGTACAAGCATTATTGACCAATGTGTGGCACAAGGTGTGCCTTTTGCTCGCGAGTACGGTGGATTATTAGAGAATCGCTCTTTTGGTGGCGTACAAGTAAGCCGTACCTTCTATGCGCGTGGTCAGACGGGGCAGCAGCTACTGCTTGGCGCTTATCAGTCCCTTTCCAGACAAATTTCAACAGGTGGTGTCAAAATGTACAATCGCCACGAAATGCTAGATTTAGTGCTAGTGGATGGTAAAGCTAGAGGTATTATTGCACGCAATTTATTGACTGGTGAATTGGAAAGACACGCTGCTCATTGTGTTGTGTTAGCAACAGGTGGTTATGGCAATGTATTCTACCTTTCCACTAATGCTATGAATTCCAATACTTCTGCGGCTTGGCGTGCTCACAAGCGAGGTGCTTTCTTTGCCAATCCTTGCTTCACGCAAATCCACCCTACTTGCATTCCAGTTTCTGGTAGCTACCAATCTAAATTGACGTTGATGTCAGAATCATTAAGGAATGACGGTCGAGTGTGGGTGCCTAAATCGCAAGAAGATGCAAAAGCTATAAGAGAGGGCAAAAAATCGCCTTTAGATTTATCGGAGGAGCAAAGAGATTATTACTTAGAGCGTATTTATCCGTCTTTTGGTAATTTAGTGCCAAGAGATGTGGCTTCGCGTGCAGCCAAATATGTATGCGATGAAGGACGAGGCTTGGGCGAAACAGGATTGTCTGTTTACTTGGATTTCGCTGACGCTATCAAGCGTTTAGGCAAAGATGTCATTAGTGCGCGCTATGGAAACTTATTTGAAATTTACGAAAAAATAACAGGAGAAAATCCTTACAAAGTGCCTATGCGCATCTATCCAGCCGTACACTACACCATGGGCGGGCTTTGGGTGGATTACAATTTGGAGACTACTGTTTCAGGATGTTTTGCACTAGGCGAGGCTAATTTCTCAGATCATGGTGCTAATCGTTTAGGTGCTTCAGCATTGATGCAAGGTTTGGCAGATGGTTATTTTGTGATTCCTTACACTATTGGTAACTTTTTGGCAAAAGAAATCAGAACGCCAAAAATAGACACCGACCTTCCAGAATTTGAGGCAGCAGAAAAAGAAGTACGAGATAGAATTAATCATTTATTAGCTGCAAATGGCAACCAATCGGTAGAGAGTTTTCACCGTCGTTTGGGCTTAATTATGTGGGACTATTGCGGGATGTCACGCAATGCAGATGGCTTGAAAAAAGCAATGAGGATGATTAAGGAACTGCGCGAAGAATTTTATCGCGATGCTTTTGTGCCAGGTACAAATGAAGAATACAATCCAGAACTAGAAAAAGCGCTTCGTGTTGCTGATTTCATGGAACTAGGGGAACTGATGTGTATGGATGCCTTGAATAGAGAGGAATCCTGTGGCGGACACTTCCGTGAAGAACATCAAACAGAGGAGGGCGAAGCGTTGAGAAACGATGAGGATTACGCTTACGTGGCTGCTTGGGAATTTGGTAACAACCCAAGTGAACCAGTATTGCACAAAGAAGAATTAGTGTTTGAAAATGTGAAGTTGATTACAAGAAGTTATAAGTAAACAAGACGCATTTTACTTATGCCTTATGTTGAAACATAGGGCTAAGTAAAGTCATTTGATTTTCCACAACTAGGTTTTTAATTAATCAATAGAGGAGGCAAAGGGCATCATAACTTTTAAATCAAAATGTAAGAGAATCTAGCCTAAACTGGGCAAATACAGTTGTAGAAATAAGGGAACAGGTACAATCATAAAATAATTACAAAATGAAAATAACACTTAAAGTTTGGAGACAGGGTGGAAAGTATAAAGGGCAGTTCGTAGAATATAAACTGGATGAGGTGAAGGAAGAAATGTCTTTCTTAGAGATGATGGATGTGTTGAATGAAAGTTTGGTACAGAAAAAGGAACAGCCCGTTGCTTTCGAGCATGACTGCCGCGAAGGGATTTGTGGTACTTGCAGTATGGTCATCAATGGTCAACCTCATGGTCCACAAAAGGCAACGACGACTTGCCAGTTGCATATGCGCTCGTTCAAGGATGGCGATACGATTTATATTGAACCCTTCCGCGCAAGAGCGTTCCCTGTAATCAAAGATTTAGTGGTGGATCGCTCGGCATTTGACCGCATCATTCAATCGGGAGGCTATGTTTCTGTGAATACAGGTCAAGCGCAGGATGCCAACGCTATTCCTGTGGATAAGGATACTGCTTCTATGGCATTTGATGCAGCAGCTTGCATCGGATGTGGAGCTTGCGTAGCCGCTTGTCCTAATGCGTCTGCCATGCTATTTGTTTCAGCAAAAGTATCTCATTTAGCGATGTTGCCACAAGGAAAAGTCGAAGCTAAAAAACGTGCTCAAGCCATGGTGAAAACAATGGATATGGAAGGTTTCGGAAGATGCTCCAACGTAACGGCTTGTGAAGCAGAGTGTCCAAAAGAAATCTCCGTCAATAATATTGCTCGATTAAACAGAGAATATTTGACTTCGGTATTCACTTCTGAAAAAACAGTATAACGCACCAAGCAACTCGAAGCGGAGTAAAAATAGTGCTTACCATTTTTTACTCCGCTTATTCATTTCAGGCATAAATGTTGCTGTACCTTAGTTCCTCCCAACCACGTTCACTTCAATGCGTTTATCACGGTTGGCAAGTTCCCAAGCAGTATGAAACACTAAACGTGCTATCTTTTCCATTTTTTCAAAGTTAATTTTCTCCACAGTATCAGAGGGGCGGTGATAATCGGGGTGTGTACCATTGAAATAAAATATAGCAGGAATGCCTTTTTTTGCAAAATTGTAATGGTCAGAACGATAATAGAAACGATTGGGGTCTTTGTCGTCATTGTAAGTATAATCCAAAATTAAATTGGTGAATGTGGCATTAGCAGTTTCGTTAATTTCGTGTAACTCAGTACTTAACCTATCGGAGCCAATTACATAAATGTAGTTTGGATTATCTTTGTATTTTTCATCCACTCGCCCTACCATATCCACATTAATATTGACTACTGTATTTTCTATCGGAAAAATTGGATTTTCCGCATAGTATTGAGAGCCTAATAATCCTTTTTCTTCTCCCGAAACCAGCATCACCAACACACTTCGACGAGGACCTGCTCCCTGTGCCTTCGCTTTTACAAAGGCTTCTGCGACCTTCAATACCGAAGAAGAGCCAGAGCCATTATCATCAGCGCCATTGAAAACACTTTCACCTTTTTTGCCCAAATGATCATAATGCGCAGTGATAACAACGACTTCGTTTTTCAATTTAGGGTCAATCCCCTCAATGAAGCCTAACACGTTTGAGCCAACGAGTTGATTTTTCAATTTGCGCTGTATTACATTTACTGCCACAGGAATATCAACGGATTTTAATTTTCCTTTTTTCAGAATATTTCCTCTAGCTTTCACCACTTTTTTGAAAAATTTGCCCACCATATCTTTTGCCATTGTGGAGGAGATGTACAAATGATTAGCAAAATTTTCTTCAGGATTTTCTCCTGCTCCAATACTCATTCTTGAGCCTAGCAAAAAACGTCGGTTTTCTTGAATATTTTCCTTGAGTTTAGGGTCAATGATAAATACCATAGCAGCTCCTTTTTCCTTAGCCGTTCTCAACTTTTTTGTCCAATCGGTTGACCAATCCGATAGTGCTGAAGTGCCTGATAGCAAAGAATTTCCTTTGGCATCAGTGGGTTCGCCGTCGTAAATTAAAATCGCTTTTCCTGCAATATTTTTATTCTTGTAATCACTATAATTTGGTGCATCAATACCATACCCTAAAAAAGTGACCTCGCTGAAGGTCGCCTCTGGCAAATCGCCATTGCGTGTAGGGTAGGCATAAAAATCCCAAAGGTGCCGATAGCTTGTGCCATTAATGGTCATTTCTACTTTTTCCCAACTCTCAGAAGTGAAGATAATTTGCTGAAAATAAGATTCATTTTCACCGATAGTGGGCAACCCAAGCGCCTTGAATTTATTAGCGATATAGTCTGCTGCTTTGCGCTGCCCTGCTGTGCCTGTTTCACGCCCTTCATATTCATCTGAGGCTAAAATGGTGAGTATTTCGCGCAGTCCTTCCGCAGTAATTGTTGCCGCCAAATCCATTTCAAGGGCAACTTCAGCCTCTGGAATAATAGCTTGCATTTGAGTGTAAGCAGCATGAGCTAAACTCATACAAAAGAAACTGATTGCAAATATTTTTTTCATAAAATAAAATTTTAATATTAATTTTTAAGCTACCTCAAAAATAGAACTTATTTGCTCTTATCGAGATTATCATTTCGGGAAATGACAAATATCATCTTTATATTTATCAGGAAATCAAATTTATTTAACCTCTTTTTCTGTTAACTTTGAAGATGAATTCATTTACCTAATCACATTTATCCATTTAAAAACATATCATTATGGCATTTAACCTTTTGCAATATGGCATTCGTGTAAAAGAAATTTATCGCAATATCAGCGTTCCTAAACTATACGAAATAGGACTAAGTTTAGAGAAGGGTACCGCAATGAACAACACAGGTGCATTATTGGTCTATTCTGGCGAAAAAACAGGACGTAGCCCCAAAGATCGGCACATTGTGAGAAGTCCACAGTCAGAGAGGAATGTGGATTGGGGCAATGTGAATATTGCAGTTAATGAGCATACTTTTATGGTTAATCGAGAGCGTGCCACAGATTATCTGAATACTAGAGAACGTATTTTTGTTGTAGATGCCTACGCTGGTTGGGACGAAAAATACCGCATTAAAGTACGTATTATCTGCACAAAGGCTTACCACGCCCTTTTCATGCAGAATATGCTCATTATGCCTACAAGAGACCAGCTAGAAAAATTTGGCGAACCCGACTATGTCGTTTTTAATAGTGGCACGTTCCCTGCCAATAGACAAACTTCAGGTATGACCTCTAAAACAAGTATTGACCTTAATTTGGAAAAGCAAGAGATTGTAATATTAGGGACAAATTATGCCGGAGAGATGAAAAAAGGTATTTTTTCAGTGATGAACTATTTAATGCCGCTTCAAGATGTGTTGCCGATGCACTGCTCCGCCAATGTCGGTGAGAAGAATGATGTAACCGTTTTATTTGGACTTTCAGGGACAGGAAAAACAACTTTAAGTGCCGACCCTAAGCGAAAACTAATAGGCGATGATGAGCATTGTTGGACAGATGATGGTGTTTTCAATATTGAAGGGGGTTGCTATGCCAAAGCCATCAATCTTTCCGCCGAAAATGAACCTGATATTTTCAACGCCATCCGCTATGGTGCCGTACTAGAGAATGTAGTATATGATGAACAAACCAGAATAGTGGACTACACTAATATTTCAATTACAGAGAATACTCGGGCTTGTTATCCTATCCAGTTCATTAATAATACTCAAATTCCCTGTGTAGCAGGCTTACCACAAAATATTATTTTTCTTACGTTAGATGCTTTTGGTGTATTGCCTCCTATTAGCCGACTTACACCTGAGCAAGCTAGCTATCACTTCATCTCCGGTTATACGGCTAAAGTAGCAGGAACAGAAATGGGCATCGTTGATCCCGAAGCTACTTTTTCCGCTTGCTTTGGTGCTGCCTTTATGATTTGGCATCCTAATAAATATGCTACTTTATTGGCTAAAAAGATTAAAGAATGTAATGCTCAAGCATGGATGATTAACACCGGCTGGACGGGTGGCTCTTACGGTGTGGGGTCAAGGATTAAATTGCGCTACACTAGAGCTATGATTGACGCTATTCATAACCATGCTTTTGATAATGCGGTAATGGTGGTTGACCCTGAGTTTGGTATTGAAATACCTACTATTTGTCCAGGAGTGCCTTCTGAACTCTTGATGCCTCGAAATACTTGGGCAAACAAAGAGAAATACGATGCCGTAAAACAAAAATTGGTATTACTATTTCAAGAAAATTTCAAGCAATTTGAGCAGGGTGTTGACCCCGCTATCGCTCAGGCTGGACCAAAATTGGCGATATAATTAAGGACTACCTATCAAAAAATAGGACTTACCACAGTTCATGTAGTAAGTCCTATTTTCAATAATACAATCTAGGGGCTACTGAATACCTAGTTTGGCTCTTACTAATTTATCAACATCCATACTGGGATCGCGATAAAGCAACACCGCTTCATCGAAGATAAATTGATAGCCATTTTCTTTGGCTACATCTTGGATGGCTTTATTTACTTTGTCTAAAATGGGTTGCACCAACTCTTGCTGCTTCGCCGCCAACTTTTGTTGACTATCTGCTTCGTATTTTCGCAACTCATCTTCTTTGACCTTCAATTTATTGGCTTCTTCCTCCTGTTGTTTTGGAGAAAGCAAACCATCTGCCACTTTTTGTTGTGCCGCTTGATAGGCCGTTTGTAATGATTGTAAATCTTGTTGAAACTTTTTTTCCAGTTGTTTCCTCAACGCTTCAATGTTAGCCTCTGCTTGCTTGACCTCAGGTAATGCTGCAAGGATTTCGCCGGAATTAACATATCCAAATTTTTGTCCTTGAAGGGAAAGAGTGCCTAGCATTAGAGCTAAAGAAAAAACAATACTTAATATATGCTTCATTTTTATTGAATGAATTTAAAGAATTAATGTCAAAATTTAGCGCAAAGATAACTTGTTCTTTGACAATTCCATTGCTCTGTTTGTCGGTCTATCAAAAAAATTAGACTGTACTGCTAAAGAAAATAACTAACGCACACGTCTGATTACTTCTTCTGTGACGTCGAAACTTGGATTACTGAAAATTAAGCCGGCACTCCCTGATTTATCAAAGATAAAATCATAGCCACGATCCAATGCAAAACGCTCAATGGAGCGATATACTTTTTCTTGAATAGGCTGTACCAACTCCTGTCTTTTTTGGAACAATTCACCTTCAGGGCCAAACTTACGACGTTGTAAATCACGCACTTGTGTTTCGAGATTCATAATTTCGTCCTCACGTTGGCGACGTGCATCCTCGCTCAATAACACTTGTTCGGCTTGATATTTGTTGTACATTCCTTTTATTCGGTCGTATTCTTCCGCAATATCTTGTCGCCATTTTGCGGCTTGTTTATCCAAAGCATCTTGTGCACTTTGATAATCGGAAATACTTTCTAGCACTACCGTAATATCAACGACTGCAATTTTTTGTGCTGTTACTTGGAAACTGCATACCGTTGCGAAGGTCATTGCTAAGACCAAAGTTTTCATCCTATTTGTTGTCATTATTACTGATTTTAAAGTTAAAAATACTTCTGAACTTCCCTAATGATTGAGCTTGAATGAATGTCTGCTCTTTCATTTGTCTATTTAGACTACTAAGATAGGGTACAAGTTGCATAAACGAACCTTGGATTAACTAATATTTAACGGGATAAGGAAGAATTTAACGCTCTGTTATCATTTCTAGCTATTTTTTCATCCCCCCAATGGCTTCTGACAATCCTTCACCGATTAGATTAAAAATACTAACCGATATAAAAATAGCGATTCCAGGAAAGATAGCCAACCACCAAGCATTAAAATCGGAGCGAGCATTGCGTAGTAAACTACCCCATGTTACTGCATTCGGGTCAACGCCAATACCTAAAAAGGACAGTGCCGATTCCGTAAGGATAGCACCCGCAATACCAAAAGCAATCGTAGTAAGCACTGGCGTTAGTGCATTAGGCACAACGTGCCTGAATAGAATACGCCAATTAGAAAATCCTAATGCGTGTGCAGCTTCAACATATCCTAACTGTTTGATTTTCAGTATTTCTGCTCGTATAAATCGAGCGATTCCTGTCCAGCGAATGAAACCAATAATAAGCATTACATAGATAACGGAAGGTTTTTTAATGACGGCTACGAAAGCCAGAATTAATAGTAATGCGGGGATGCTGTTAAAGACTTCAATTAATCGCATAATAATTAAGTCTAAGGGTAGCGTTACTGATTTGGTCAGGAAATTAAGTTTTTGCAATAAATATCCGAACCCAATAAAAACGCTAAATATGGCAAGAAAAATTACACCACTTTTTAGCAATTCAGCAAATAGATGCTCACTTTCTTGAATGGTAAATGCCCGCACAATGAAAGCATAGAAAATACCTAAAAAAAAGCCAATAGGCATCAAAAATAGACTAAGCATCGGGACTTTTAGGCGGTCGTCACCAAAAAAGCCAGCAATTGCACCTAACACAACACCAATAGAGGTGGCAATGAACATGGAAATCAAGCCAACTAACATTGCCGTTCTTGTGCCAGCAATCATACCTGCGGCAACATCTCGACCTAGTCTATCTGTTCCTAACCAATGCCTAAATCGCCAGCTAGGGATGTTTTGTTCAGCAAAAGGGCTTACCAAATTTCTATTTTTCCGGTCTTGATAGGTAGCCGAGTATGGAATGGGTGGCAATATCTTAAATTCATAGGGTGCTTTTAACCAATCTTTTGTTCTGAAATCCGCCGTCCAATCGGTTAAACCAAATTGGATAGCATACCATTTTAGAACGGGCGTTTGCCAGCTACCATCTAATTTACATACAATTGGGCGTTCATTGGCAAGAAAATCTCCAAAAATGGCTACAAAGATAAGGACGTAAAGGATTCGTAACGACCACTTGGCTAAGCGGTGCTGAAGAAACCTTTGGCGAATAATACGCCAGTAAGTTGTTGCTTTAGCTGAATCATCTTTTTTACGCCAAATCACGAGTTGAATTAACTTTATTTTGTTTTTGTCGAAATAGTGTTAATATTCGTCTAAGTATAGGCGTAAAGTTGCTGTTTTTTTTCTAAATCGAACTATATTAATGCACTAAATCAAAAATGAGCTAATGAATCCAATTTTAGAATTAAAAGAGGTCGTCAAAATATATGAAAAAAAGCGAGCAGTGGACCATGTTAGTTTTGATGTACCACGAGGTAAAATATTTGGGCTACTCGGTCCAAACGGTGCAGGCAAAACTACGATTATTCGTATTATCACTACCATCATTGGTGCAGATGAGGGCAATATTTTCATTGATGGGGAAAAATTAAATGCCAAACACCCCGCTGATATTGGTTATATGCCAGAAGAAAGAGGGCTTTATAAAAAAATGAAAGTAGGCGAACATTTGATGTATTTGGCACAGCTCAAGGGGATGTCTAGTACAGAAGCAAAAAAAAAGTTGACGTATTGGTTTGAGAAATTTGATATCAAGGACTGGTGGAGCAAAAAAATTGAGGAACTATCTAAAGGAATGCAGCAAAAGGTTCAGTTTATCGCTACGGTGGTGCATGAACCAAAATTACTGATTTTGGATGAACCATTTTCTGGCTTAGACCCCATCAATACCAATTTGATTAAGGCTGAAATTGATGAATTGCATCATAAAGGTATTAGTATTATTTTTTCTACCCACCGTATGGAGCAAGTAGAAGCCATTTGTGAAAATATTGTTCTGATTAATCATGGAAAAAAAGTATTAGAAGGAAGCGTCAAAAACATCAAAAACAATTACAAGGATAACTTATTTCAAATTCATTTTGAGGGAGTTTTACCTGAGTTGCCTAGCCATATCAACGTTAAACAGCAACAGGAAAACAATATTACGGTTCAACTGGAGCACGATAAGGATTCTAACGAATTATTACGCCATTTTCTCAACCAAAATATTCGTATTCAAGCCTTTAACGAAATATTACCATCACTAAATGAAATTTTCATCAAAAGCGTTAATCAAGTAAGCTATGAATAATTTATCACTTGTCATACAAAGAGAATACCTTGTGCGTGTGCGCAAAAAGTCGTTTATTTTAACTACTTTACTTACTCCCATTGGCATTGCTTTGTTCTACGGCATTGTCATTCTTATGGTGATGTATCAAGGAGATGACTACATGAAAATAGCGGTTATTGATGAGGGAAACGTACTTCAATTGGAGCGCGACAGTGCCAGCAATATTTTATTTCAAAAAGAAACTGCCAGTTTTGATGTACTAAAAAATAATTTGGTAGAGAAGGGGTACAATGGCATTGTGCGCATACCTCCTATCAATGACCTTTACCATTCCAAGTTAGTGCTAGACTATTATGCCAACAAATCACCGTCTTTGGAAATAAAATCCAAAATCGAAAATTGGTTGGAAAAGCAAGTTTCTGATTACAAAATGGAGGCTTTAGCATTAGATAGTAAAAAACTTGCCGCCTTGAAAACAAAAATTGCCATCGAATCGAAATCATTGCAAAACGAAGAGAAGGACAAACCCGGAAGCAGCGTTAGTTCTGAGGTAGCCGCCATGATTGCCGTTGTGATGGGGATGCTTATGTTTTTTGTCATTACCCTCTATGGCGGCATGGTCATGCGCAGTGTGATGGAAGAAAAAATGAACCGTATTGTAGAAGTCATGATTTCTTCTGTAAAGCCCTTTCATTTGATGTTGGGTAAAATTATTGCCGTTGGGCTTGTTGGATTAACACAAATTCTCATTTGGGCAATTTTTATTCCCTTGGTTTTGTTGGTATTGACTTTTGCCTTTGGGTTGGGTGGCAGTATGCCAAGCAACATCAACTTACCAGGCTCGGCAGGCACTATGGCGGAACTAAGCAATCCTGAAACTCTAGCTACGGCTCAAAAAGTAATGATGGAAATACAGGCTCAAAACTGGGGAATGATTATTCCTTCGCTTATTATTTTCTTCTTAGGAGGTTATTTTATGTACGCCGCACTTTTTGCTGCTGTGGGTTCTGCCATAGGTGATGATTTGGGCGAAAGTCAAACCTTAACCTTACCCATTATGTTGCCTGTTGTTCTGGCATTTTACATTACTATTTTTATTGTAGTGCGTTCACCCGATAGCAGTGTCTCCTTTTGGTCCTCTATGTTTCCGCTCTTTTCGCCTATTGTCATGCCAGCGCGCATGGCATTTAATCCACCAATTTGGGAAATTATCCTATCGTTGGCGCTACTCATTATTAGTGCTATCTTTTTTGTTTGGCTTTCTGCCAGAATTTATCGCGTTGGCATTTTACTTTACGGCAAGAAAAATAGCTTGAAGGAAATTGTAAAATGGACATTTTACAAAGGATAAAAATAGAGTACAAGCTACTATAACCCACGAATTGATTCGTGGGTTATAGTAAAATTGTAGATAAATTCAAATTGCTTATCTGTTGATGAGTATTTTATACCACTGAGCCATTGAACGAACCCACTATTTCAACTTGTTTCCTTATGCTCCGTACTTCTCCTCTCGGTATATCATATTCTGAATTTCATTTCGCCTTTTCACCGATTTTTTAGTAAAGTATTTACGTTCTCTCAATTCATCCCTCAACTTGATATTACGGTGTTTTCGCTTATAGCGTTTCAATGCTCTATCAATAGATTCTCCTTCTTTTACATTTATAATAATCATACAAAATATTTATAGTGAAAAAAAATTAAATTCCTTACATACCAATGGGCAACATAATGGATACCACTTACTATTTGATGGGTATTTTATGTAGGCGCTTTGACGAACTTACCTTACAGCGTTTCTTGATGTTTGCTGCCATCTTAGCTAGCGCACTCTTTGAGGACTGCTTTGACGGATTATCCCCATATTTGGCGTACTAAAACCCTAAAAGACGGATATAGTGAATGTTACGCAAGAGATTAATCTCTTATTTTTTTGATACTTTTGCCCTTAACTGCTTTAAAATGTAACTTCAAAGTAGCTAAAACCATCAATTAATGAAGCATCATCGTAATAGTCGTCGGTTGGATTAATGCCTTCTATTTCAATTTGAACATTTCATATGATGCTTTGTTGCTCCGTTATTGATTTAATCGTGCTTTAACATTCAGATTTATGAAAAATCAAGCGAATATCAAATCGGGAATACTCTCGGCAGAAAGAAGAGATTTTATTAAAAAATCGGGTACAATGGCGGTCATGTCTATGTTTGGAATAGGTTTCTTCACTGCTTGTTCGACAGACGAAGATGTTGTTGAGCCAGAAAACCCTGTTACTCCACCAGCATCTAATGAAGGTATCACTGTTAGTAATGATGCTGTGGTGATTGATCTCAATAAAACAACAGGACTTAATACTTCAGGAGGATGGGTGCTGATTGTCTCGGCGCAAATGCTTGTAGTAAATACAGGTAATGGATTTAGCGCATTAACCTCTGTTTGCACGCATTCGGGCTGCGATAGAAATTGGACTTTTACCAACAATCAATTTGAGTGTACTTGCCACAGTTCTAGGTTTACTACAAGTGGTGAAGTCGTTAATGGACCTGCTAACCGACCACTTAGAAGTTTTTCAAATAGCCTGTCAGGTAATATGCTGACTATCAATCGAAGTTAAATTTTCAACCTTAGTCAGGGTTTCGCTTGGAGCGAACGAAACAAATTTTTGGGCTTTAGTCAGGGTTTCGCTTGGAGCGAAACCCTGACTAAAGCCAACGATTAAATTCTACTTTGATTCTCTCAAAATTTCTCTCGAAATCACCAATTTTTGTATCTCTGATGTTCCTTCGCCAATCGTACAAAGTTTAGCATCGCGATAATACTTTTCTACTGGATAGTCTTTGGTATAACCGTAGCCACCAAAAATTTGAATCGCATCGGTAGCAATTTGCACCGCAATTTCGGAAGCATAGTATTTAGCCATCGCCGATTGTTTGGTCACTTTTTGGTTGTTATCTTTCATTTCTCCGGCTTGGCGAGTCAATAATTCCGCTGCCTCAATTTTAGTTGCCATATCGGCTAATTTGAAGCTAATCGCTTGAAAATGAGCGATTGGTTTACCGAATTGTTCTCTTTCTTGAGCATATTTTACAGCCGCTTCGTAAGCACCTTTGGCAATACCAAGTGAAAGGGCAGCAATAGAAATTCTACCTCCATCCAATATTTTCATAGCTTGAATAAATCCTTCTCCGACTTGTCCAAGAATTTGGCTTTTATGTATCCGACAGTTGTCAAAAATTAATTCTGCTGTTTCTGAAGCACGCATTCCTAACTTATTTTCTTTTTTGCCCGACTTAAATCCTGGTGTTCCATGCTCAATGATGAAAGCGGTGATGCCACGGCTATCCAGTAGCTCGCCTGTACGCACCAGTACCACAGCAACATTACCGGATTTGCCATGCGTAATCCAGTTTTTAGTTCCATTGAGGATGTAATAATCGCCATCTTTTTCAGCTACGCATTTCATGCGCATAGCATCGCTACCTGTGTTGGGTTCTGTTAGCCCCCAAGCACCAATCCATTCGCCACTGGCTAATTTCGGCAAGTAATGCGCCTTTTGTTCTTCATTGCCAAACATAAGTATATGATTGGTACACAAAGAATTGTGTGCTGCAACAGAAAGCCCAATAGCGCCACAAACTTTTGCAATTTCTTCAATAACGGTAATGTATTCTTGATAGCCTAATCCGCTACCACCATATATTTCAGGAACTAAAACCCCCATAAACCCTAACTCTCCCATCTTATGAAACAAATCTACAGGAAAATGCTGTGCTTCGTCCCATTCCATCACATTGGGGTGAATATATAAACTGGCAAAATCACTAGCACTTTGCTGGATAAGTGTTAAATTATCTAATGACATGACCTCCATAAGCGTTCAATTTAAAGTCGTAAATAAAATTAAAACGAAGTAGTCGTTAAAATGTTGACGATTAGCCTATAATTGAGCTTGAATATTACTAAATTTTGATAGTTAGAGGTCGTAATTTAATTCATTTAGAGTCTAAGCAATGAGCTGTGAGCCGTTTTGCCACTCGTAGGAACAAGTCGAATATCCTGATTGCTATTTACTAGGGTTTGGTAGAGGCCGTTTTGGTACTGGACTTTTTTCCTTGAAGTCTTAAGGCGGTTCTCATTTTTTCGTAAATAGCCGTATTATCATAAATGCCAGCAAACAGCTCTGCTTTAGGACCATAGGCAAACACGGGCACCATGGCAGCGGTATGATCATTGGTGGTAAAGACCATTTCTAAATTTTTTGATTTAGGTTTTCCGTTGAGGCTTAGCCCACCTGTTTCATGGTCAGCCGTAACAATGACAAGGGTTTGCTTATCTTGGATGGCAAAAGTAAGCACTTCCTTAATTGCCTGATCAAAATCTAAAATTTCTTGTACCAGCAAGTTGCCTTCATTAGCGTGCCCTGCCCAATCAATTTGAGAACCTTCTATCATCAGGAAGAAGCCTTCTTCGCTGCGCTGGCTCAGAAAGGCGGGTGCTATTTTGCTAGCATAAGGCAAATACGTTCTGCCCATTGCTACCGAAAGTGGCTCTCTATTGCTAGAGAAATAAGCAAATTTTTTACTATAATCCAATTTAAAATTTCCTAAATCGCCATCTATATAAGAGCGGATAACGTATCCATTTCTACGCATCACCGCCAACAAATCTTGCCCATCTGTCTCTCGGTAATCAAAATAGCGTTGTCCACCGCCAATAATTAAGTCGATGTCTGTTTTCATAAAATCGTTGGCAATTGGCTCGTACATGACACGCATAGTTTGGTGCGCAACAAAAGCAGCCGGCGTGGCGTGTGTGATGGAGGCCGTAGCCACTAGCCCTACTGCAAATCCTTGCTCCTTAGCTTCTTCCAAAATTGTTTTGCAAGGTAGAGTGTCATTATTTACACCGATAGCACCATTGAAAGTTTTTATGCCACAGGCAAATGCTGTTGCGCCAGCGGCAGAATCTGTCTTTAAATCACTGGCAGAGTGCGTTTTATGAAATCCTATCACGGGAAACCGCTCTATGTTTAATGGGCGTTTGGAGGTGTACATCGCCGCCGTAATTTGCGTTAACCCCATACCATCGCCAATCATTAGAATAATATTCTTAGGATATTGATTATCAGGAAAAGTGTTAGTAACTTCACTTGTGGTTTCTGAGGTCTTACATCCGTAGATGATGATAAAAAAAGCAGCTAAATGTATTGTGGATTTCACGAAAAATGATTTTAACATTGAGCAAAATTAATTTCAGCCCACTAAGATAGCCATTTTTTATATAAATGTAAAACAAGTGTTAATTTAAGATTTTTCAATCCAAATTATATTTTGAATTAAATTTTTAATATTCTTTTCAAGAAATTTAATTTTGATTTAATATACTTCATAGCCAAAAAAGTATTTCAGAGCGTTTAATTGTTGTCAATATTATTTTTATTAATTTCTACTACTTATGACAATTCATAATATAAAATATCTAAGCCTCCTATCCTATTTTATAGTTGGTAGTTGCGCCGTTGCACAATCGCAAAAGTCGAGTCTTTTTGATATTTTTCAAGAGCAAGAAGTGATTGATGTGATACTAACTAGCGATTTTCAAGCTATAAAAAGCAATAAAACGAATGAGAATTACCAAGTAGCTACTTTTGAGTACAAGAATAGTAAAGGTCAAAAAAAAGTGTATCACATCGAACTGCGACAAAGGGGAAAATATCGCCGTAGAATATGTGAAATGCCGCCGATTAAACTCTCCTTTGACAAGGAAGAACTGCAAGCAGAGGGGTTGCGCAAATCTGATGAGATGAAGTTGGTAACCTATTGCATTGACGACATCAGTTCAAAAGAAACCATCCTCAAGGAATATTTAACTTATAAACTATATAATGAACTTACGCCTTACAGTCTCAGGGTGCAATTGGCGAGAATTACCTATGTGGATACCGCATCCAAAACGAAGGTGAAGCATTTTGGCTTTTTGATTGAAGATATTGACGAAATGGCAAAGCGATTAAAGAGCAAAGAAATAGAAGTGTTGAATTTGGATACTTCAAAAGTAGATATAGCACAAGAAGCCTTAGCTTCTACCTTTAATTACATGATTGCTAATAGTGATTGGAGTATTACAATGGCTAGAAATGTTAAATTTATTCAACCTAATGATGGTACTAAAATTTTGGTTATTCCTTACGATTTCGACTTTGCAGGTTTAATAGATGCCCCTTATGCCATACCAAACCCCGATTTGGGATTGACTAGCATCAAGCAACGAGCTTTCTTGGGTATCAACGAAGATGAATTACAATTAAAGGCAGCTAAACAGCAAATTGCTAGTAAGAAAGATGCGCTGTACAGCATTATTAAATCTTGCAAACACCTGACTAAAGAAACTAGACAACAAATGATAGATTACTTAGAAACTTTTTTTAGTCCTTCGCAAGGCAGCGAACTCCTCTTACCTGCCTTCAGATAAATGGCTTCAATGTCTTGTTAAAAACGGCTTTCACTTACGTTGAACGAGTGAAAGCCGCCTTTAACTTTTTGAGTCCCAACAAGTAATCCGCTTTGGCTACCTTTCTATCACAGGCAAAATCAACTATGTCCTCAAAATCTTTTCTGTTGGACGTTATCATACATTGGCTGTAAAAAAATTAACTCCTCTATGAAACAAATAGATAGGATACATCATATTGCTAATAGGCAGGGCAAGGGTGGCGCAAAAGCGCAATTTTAAATTACTTGCTAAGCTAGTAAAATAGTGCTAAATTTATCGTTTTAAAATCCAGTGGTAATAATAGTCTTCAATGAATGTACTTAGACATAAATATACGGCGCTACTGTCTTTTTCCTTGCTATTTTCAATCATTTTGACAGTAACGTCATTTCTTTTTGTGTTAACATTCATACAACTAGATAATATTGAGATAGAAGCAGAACTTTCCATTAGTGAAGAAGGGGCTTTTGGAAAATTATCTTCTGGAGATGCTTCTTGTTTTGATATAGAATACTTTTACTATAAAATTAAAGATAATTTCTTTCATCACTACAATAGTGGTGATATTACCATGGTATCTGATTCCAAATGGAACAACCCCTACGCCGATTTACTACTACCACCTCCTAAACTAGATACTAATAAAGTGTAGGCTAGTAAATCATGCTGAAATTTTTAGAACTATAAACAACTAACTCATTTGAATTTATAGAAGAATTCAATCCTTACCTTAATTAAATTTAACATTACAAAATGAACATACAATCAAAGCAAGGTTTCTTTGCTAATTTAAGATATGACTTTCCCGCTAGTATCATTGTTTTTCTAGTCGCATTGCCTTTGTGCTTAGGTATTGCTTTAGCCTCTGGCGCACCTCTTTTTTCTGGCGTTATTGCTGGAGTGGTTGGCGGTGTAGTGGTTGGTTTACTTAGCGGCTCTAACCTAGGCGTTAGTGGTCCGGCAGCGGGTTTGGCAGTAATCGTCCTCTCTGCTATCAACGAGTTAGGTAGCTTTGAGGTATTTTTGTTTGCCGTTGTATTATCAGGCTTAATCCAGCTTATTCTAGGTTTTGCTAGAGCAGGCGTTATTGGCTATTATTTTCCAGGTTCAGTTATCAAGGGAATGCTAGCGGCTATTGGTATCCTCATTATTTTAAAGCAAATTCCTTACGCAATGGGCGTAATCAAAAAAGCAGTTCCATAGGGCAATTACTTAGAAAAATTGAGCTATATGTTAAATGGTGCTCATATAAACGCTTTGACGATAGCCGTTGTTTCAATAGCTATTCTTATCCTGTGGGATAGACCCTTTATGAAGCGTATGTCTTTTACCAATACTATTCAGGGTCCTTTAGTGGTCGTAGTATTAGGTATTCTATCGAACCTAGTTTTTCAAACTATTCTAGGATTTGCTTTAGACCCTAAACATTTGGTAGATGTGCCTGTGGCAGATTCCATAGCCAGCTTTTTGGGGCAATTTACACTACCCGATTTTAGTCAATGGAACAATCCGCAAGTATATATTATTGCAGGCACTTTAGCAGTGGTGGCGAGTTTAGAGACACTACTAAGTGTCGAGGCTACCGATAAATTAGATCCTTTCAAGCGCGTAACGCCCACCGATATGGAACTCAAGGCACAGGGAGTAGGTAACATTATTGTGGGTTTGATAGGAGGGATTCCCGTAACACAAGTAATTGTAAGAAGTTCTGCCAATATTCAATCAGGAGGTAGGACAAAAGCATCAGCAGTTATCCATGGTTTGTTATTGCTATTGTGTGTTATGTCTATTCCTCGAATTTTAAATTTGATTCCATTAGCAAGTTTGGCTGCTATTTTAATTATGGTCGGTTTTAAATTAGCAAAACCATCTTTAATTAAAAAAATGTATGCCAACGGCTGGTCAGAGTTCATTCCTTTCATGGTTACTATCATAGGTATTGTCGCAACAGATTTACTAATTGGTATTGGAATGGGAATGGCAGTGGCTATTTTTTACATCCTTAGAAACAATTATAAAATACCTTATCATTTTAATTTGGAAGATTATACTGCTGGCAAGCCGATAAAAATTGAGCTTTCAGAAGATGTGAGTTTTTTAAACAAAGCCAGTATTCAAAAAACATTAGATAGCCTACCCGATGGTTGTAGTGTAATGATTGATGCCTCCAGAGCAGTCTATGTCCATCCTGACATCATAGAAATTATTGAGGATTTCAAGCAAAGGGCAAAATCAAAAAACATCAGAGTATTAGAACATGGAGAACTAGAAACAACGGAGGAATACAATCCCATTGTAGAATTTAGTAAGGTCTTTACCAACCCAGATATTGAAGAAGATACTCCCAAGAAAAAGAACAGGGTGTTTTCTAAACAGTAAATGATAAGTATGAGATAGCCGTTCGTGTAATGGCTATCTCAATATTTCCCTTTGAATGGTACGTGGTGTGATAATAATCGAAGTGCCGAAGAAATTATAGAAGATATTTATAGGATGAGCCAATCTACTCGAATCCTTGAACACTTATGAAGCAATACCTTTTTGACACTAATACAATCATTTTCTTACTAACAGGTAGATAGCGAATAAATGAAAAAATAGCATTTGTAGGAATAGAAAATTGTTTTGTTTCTGAAGTAACTATTGCTGCAGAACTCAAAATTGGTGCGCAAAAAAGTAACATTTCTGTTGAATGTTGAAGCAAATAAAGTCGCCTCTACATCTGTACAAACAATCAAGATACTCTCTATTATAAGCGTATTAGCTATTCTAATTGATTCACAAACAGTTATAACTTTTAGTTATCCATAATTTACATTAGAGTAAAAAACGAGTAGTGCTAAATCTGTGGCTAATTATAAACAACGTACATGCTACGCACTTTAGATTTAAACGAAAAGGCATATCAAACTGGACTATTTGTAGTAGTGTGTTTATAGCCTATCCAAATTTACGTAGGTTAGCTTCCAAGCAACCCACAAAAAAAGGTGCAGCACTTTCGCATCTCACCTTTATAAAAGTAAACAAAACATCGTTTTTTGGGGTACTTTTTCTTTAAAACTTCATAAACCGTTCTGTCAAAATTTTGCCTTGTGGCAATGTTATTTTTATAAAATAAGTGCCTTTCGGCAAACGGTCGGTCGGCAAATCGAGCGTTTGGCTGCCGCCCTTGAGTGGTTCTTGTTGCGAAAGCACGGAATGCCCCAAAGCATCAAAAACTTCTAAGGCTACATCGCCTACGGCGGTTGTCTTGATATTTAGAAATAAAACATTGCGAGTAGGGTTCGGGAACACGGAAACAATCGTGTTTTCAGAAACCTCGTGCCGCACGACTGCCACATTAGAATACTCAAAAGTAGCATCGAAATCCACTATTTTTAGGCGGTAATAATTGTCGCCCGAAAGCGGTTGCTCGTCCAGAAATTCATAATCGACCCTCTCCACCGAAAAACCTACGGCAGCGACTTCGCCGATTTTTTCAAATACTCGCCCGTCCGCACTTCGCTGCACCTCGAACACTTCTGTATTTTCTTCAGTTGCCGTTGCCCAGTTTAGGCGGCTATTTTGGGCTGCCTTTTCGGCGGTGAAGTGCAGTAGCTCAACGGGAAGGGCGGTCGAGTTGAATGTCAACTCAAGAGAAGAAGCGTCTGGAATACCAAATTTTGCATAAAATATTTTGATTGTGGCGTTAAGCGATAGATTTCCCGACCAAACATCACCGAATGTGCTCAGCGTTATACTATTTTCAATAGTGCCGTTTCCATCGGTGTCAATTTCTATAGCCGCAAAGGTATAATCGGTATTATTAAAGGCATTCAGTTGAATAGTGTACAGACCAGGTATAAATCCTGTACGTATTCCTTCTATGTAATAGTTATTTGCATCGAATGAGCAACCCAGAAAATTAGGCACTTGCGAAGGGCTGGCGGTATAGCTATTGTTCGGAATACCCTGTGCTGTGAAACTAAAATCTAACATTCCCACATCATAAAAACCATTATATATACCCGAATTAGCATCGTAAGTATAAACATTCCACGCATTGTTTCCTGCTATTCCTAATGTAGGTAGGTTAGATACTACGTTTTTTGTAGTTGCGGCAGTTGTAATGCTGTTACCACAGACGTCGGTAGCTACACGTCTAAAAGAAGTCGTCTGGGATAGAGAAGAAGGTGAATAAGAAGCTGCCGTTGCGCCCAAAATATCAGTAAAAGCGCCGCCAGTGCTACTCTGCCACTGATAGGCAAGCCAAGAACTTGCTAAACTCCCCGTAATATTAACAGCTCTTGGAATTTGACAATTAAGGACATTTTGGTCAGGGCTTGGCGTACCTGCTACTAAACCGTTATTTAATTTGGTGATGTTTAGTGTTAAACGAGCTTCGCCTCCTAAATCCTTGAAACGCACCTCTACACGCGATTGCGGATTGAGACGTGCCGACAGGTGTATATTACCTGCATTATTACAACAAGTATAGCTGGGGGAGGTGAAGTCCCACGTACCATTGCCATCATAATCAAAGCGAAGTTGCACCTCGTCATTCCATTGTGTTAAATGAAAGTCGTACTCGCCACAATCCCAATTTTTGCGTTTGAAACTTGCACTCCAATTATCATTACTTGATAGCGGGCATCCTGTATAATTGCCAAGTACCGAAGGGTTAGAAAGGCTGTTGTTATTTAACAAACTGACAACGTTAAGGTCTGTGCCGCTGGCTGTGATAGTTCCAAAATACGTATTAAAGTCGCCATTATACACATAAATATTCCATTGATTATCACCAAAATCATTTTCAGAAGCTAAACCGATGACGGTGCGTTTGATATTTGCGGTCGTAACTTCGTTTCCGCATAAGTCACTGGTTTTCCGTCTAAAATAAGTAGTTTGTATTAAGTTTGGCGGTAAATAGGTAGCCATATTTGCCCCTGAAATATCCGTGAAATTAACTCCGTTTGGGCTGCTTTGCCATTGATAAATAGAGCCAATACCTGCCGCATCACCGGATACGACCATTGTACTAAAAGATATGTTATTGCAGACTAATTCAGTTTCATCGCTACTCGGTGTGCCGGCTATTAAGCCGTTATTTAATTTGGTAATGGTCAAAACTATATTCGCCTCACCGCTACCTTCTTGTACCGTAACGGTTACTTTTGAATTAGAGTTTAAATAAAAATAATGATGCTCATCGGGTGGTGTTGATGACCAATATTTGCTGAAACTTGCGTCAGTCGTGCCATCACCGTCATAATCTATATAAACGTGGATTTCATCGTCAGCATCGGTGAGATGAAAGTCGTATTCACCGCAGTCCCAACCTGTCCGTAAATAACGAAGGCTAAAATTATCGTTGGGTAAGCTACAACCTTGATAACCTGTAATGGTGCTTGGATTAGAAAAGGCATCGGTCATCGCTGTTGCTAAGTGAAGGTTGATGTCAGTTTGTGAGGTAGTCCCCTTGTGTGTGTTAAAAGCATAACCATCGTAAGCGTATATCTTCCATTCGTTTACACCAAAAACGTTTTGAACGCCTGTTGTTATAACCGTTTTTTGCACACTTGTCGTTGTTGCCACATTGCCACAAACATCGGTCGCCTGACGTATAAAATAACTCGTCTGCGACAAAGCAGGTGGCACATAGGTTGCAGCGGTTGCTCCCGGAATATTACCAAAATGGATATTATTACTGCTACTCTGCCATTGATAAGTGACGGTTGAGCTGGCAAGGTCGCCCGTTACGGTCATTTCGCTTGGGATTTGGCAGTTGTAAACTGTTTCGTTGCCGTTTGCGATGCCTGCGACTAAGCCGTCATTAACTTTTGTTACATTCAAAACTAAATTAGCGAAGCCAGTAGCTTCTTTGAATATTACTTCTACCCTTGATTGTGGATTGAGGCGAACCCACCAATTTTCGTTGCCTGCACCATTGCAACAAGCATATACGGCAGAAGACAAGTCCCAGACACCGTCCCCGTCATAGTCAAAACTAATTTGCACCTCATCGTCCCATTGTGTGAGGTTGAAGTGGTATTCGCCGCAGTCCCAGCCAGTTCGCTTGAAGGCAGTACTCCAGGAATCATCTCCTAAATCACAGCCCACATAACCGCTTACGGCGGACGGATTGCTCAGGTTGCTACCTAATATTGCGGCTAAATCAAGGCTTTGATTAGCGACCGTAAATTTTCCATAATAAGTATTAAAAAAAGTACCGTTATAGGCGTAGGCACTCCATTCGTTACTGCTAAAAGCGCCTTCAGTCGGTAGGGTTTGAACCGTTTTGGTGACGGCGTTGGTCGTGGTGAAACTACCACAAGCATAAGGACCAGTCGCTTTGCGTCTGAAATAAGTCGTTTGGGGCAATGTGGGGGGCGTGTAAGTCGCGGCGGTGGCTCCTGAAATGTCGCTGAAATTTGTGTTATCAGTGCTACTTTGCCACTGATAAGCAAGGGTTGAACTCACGGCGTCGCCTGTTACGGTTATTTCGTTGGGGCTTTGGCAGAAATAAACCGTTTCGTTTCCATTTGCGGTGCCTGCGACTAAGTTGTTATTGAGTTTGCTAACATTCAATAACAAATGGGCGCTTGCAGTCAGTTCGCTGTACCGAACTTCTACCCGTGATTGAGGGCTTAGATACACCAACCAGTTTTCATTAGCTGTGTTATTACAACAAGTATAAAAAGTAGAGGTCAAGTCCCAGATGCCGTCTCCTTCATAGTCAAACCTAATTTGCACTTCATCGTCCCATTGAGCGAGGTTAAAAAGGTAAGAACCGCAATCCCAGCCAGTTCGCAAGTATCGCAGCCCGAAGTGGTCGTCAGGCAAATTGCACCCCGTATAACCTGCCATTGAGGTAGGGTTAGCGGTGCTGCTGCCCATCGCCGTTACTAAATCAATACTTTGCGAGTTCTGTGTGGTGTACCCGTAATAATCGTATAATCCGTAACCATTATAGGTGTAAATATTCCACTCGTTATTACCGAAAGTTTCGGTCGGTAGGGCTTGAATAGTTTTGATGACGGAATTAGTCGTTGCCACATTGCCACAAACATCGGTCGCATAACGTATAAAATAACTCGTCTGCAATAAAGAAGTAGGCGGCACATAGGTTGCAGCGGTTGCCCCTGGAATACTACCAAAATGGATATTATTACTGCTACTCTGCCATTGATAAGTGACGGTTGAGCTGGCAAGGTCGCCCGTCACGGTCATTTCGCTGGGTGTTTGGCAGTTATAAAGGGTTTCATTGCCGTTTGCCGTGCCTGCGACCAAGCCGTTATTTACTTTTGCAACATTCAAAACTAAATTAGCGAAGCCAGTAGCTTCTCTAAATATTACTTCTACTCTTGATTGTGGATTGAGGCGAACCCACCAGTTTTCGTTGCCTGCACTATTGCAACAAATATATATGATGGACGATAAGTCCCAGACCCCGTCCCCGTCATAATCAAACCTAATTTGGACATCATCGTCCCATTGCGTAAGGTTAAAATGATATTCGCCACAGTCCCAGCCCGTTCGCTTGAAAGTTGTACTCCAATAATCATTTTCTAAATCACAGCCCACATAACCGCTTACGGCGGACGGATTACCTAAGTTGCTGCCTAATATTGCGGCTAAATCAAGGCTTTGATTAGCGACCGTAAATTTTCCATAATAAGTATTAAAAAAAGTACCGTTATAGGCGTAGGCACTCCATTCGTTACTGCTAAAAGCACCTTCGGTCGGTAGGGTTTGAACTGTTTTGGTGACAGCACTGGTCGTTACTGAATTGCCACAAACATCGGTCGCTTTACGTCTGAAATAAGTCGTTTGGGATAAAATCGGCGGCGCATAGGTCGCTGCGGTCGCTCCTGAAATATCGCTAAAATTTGTGTTATCGGTGCTGCTTTGCCATTGATACAAAACATTAGGCGTTGCGAAATCACCTATTACACTTATAGCATCGGGATTTTTGCAGCTATAAAAGGTTTCGTTACCTTGTGCTGTGCCTGCAGTTAATCCATTGTTAAGTTTTGTAATCGCTAAGGCTACATTTGCCCCGCCGCTGCCTTCTTGCACCGTAACCGTTACTGTTGAGTTATAACTTAAGCGAAAGTAGTGATGCTCGTCTGGCGGTGTCGGCGACCAATATTTGCTAAAGCTCGCATCTGTAGTCCCGTCACCGTCATAATCAATATGCACGAATACTAAATCATCGGCATCGGTAAGGTGAAAATCATATTCGCCGCAATCCCAGTTGGTACGCATATATTTAACGCCAAAGTTATCTACGCCGACAGCACAGCCTTGATTGGCTGCAATAGAATTGGGCCCATTGAAAACTCCTCCCATTGAGGTTGCCAAATCAATATTGAGGCTATTTTGTGTGAAACTGCTAGCATAATACTGTAAGTTGTAGTCACGATACACATAAACGTTCCACAAGCTATCCCCAAAAATATTTTCGGGCAATGTTGGTGGCAGTGCATTGCCCGACTCTACTCGAATGTATATCTGCCCTTCTTTGGGCGAACTACTATTTGAGTTACCGCCTTCTACCACAAAATAATACACACCAGCACATAAATCGGTCATCGTCAATCTTGCCATTTCAGGTAGGAAGCCGCCCGGGTCATCTACATCGGCAAGTATGCTGAAACTTTCATCTAATAAAATAAGCCGTGTGTCTATCTGTGTGCCCCAATTCGGTAGTGGATTTATTGAAAAAAAATCGGTTCTAATGGTAAGATGAGATACGGCTTCGGTTAGTTCGAAGCGATACACAACATCATTGGTGCTATTGCCGTAAGTAGAAGTGTAGGATATGGCTGAAGTAGGGACACCGCTTGTTGCGGGTATCGTTTTCGTATTATTGATGTGTTCTCGCGCTGTATTAGCCGAAAAAATGCCCAAATTCAAAGGGTCGGATAAGGTATTCCCGTGTGCTAAATTCCAAGTAGTTTTTAGTTTTATTTCCACAGAACCTTCATTAAAATTTGGATTATACGGGTCGGGAAGAACAGCTGCTCCTGCAACAGGGTGATAATACCAAGTTCCTTGCGCCTGCCCTCGCACATCATACCAGTAGTCTGCTCCGGCGTTAAAGGGACTAGTGTTATTATCATAGGTAAAATGTTTCAAGGTAGCGTTAGGGGTATAACCGTCGTCTCCTGCATTAAAGAGAGCATAGAAATAAGTACATCTATCTCCGAAGTCATCTTCCCAGTAATCAACGAGGGTATAAAATCCATTGTGTGGCGTATTGAATACCTCTCCTAAACTTACGTTACTATGATTACTTTGTGTGGAGTTGCGTTCTTCTATGTTGAAATTTTTAGCGTCCCAAAAAAAGCAGACTTTAGGGGTTAAATCAACTCCCCCAGCCCGAAACCAGATATTAACGGTATTTTCTTCTTCAAATAAATCTGTTATAATATAAAAAGGAAAGCCACTATTATCTACCCGGCCATCGCCATCATAAGTGCTTCGCCATTCATAGCTTGCTACATGAAAGCTAATTTCATCATTAAGAACTTGTGCTTGCAGGCTACTACTTGTCCAAATCATCAAAAGATACAGCACCCCATTTTGCAAAAAATGTTTTGTTTTCATATGTAACGCAAATTATGGGCAATCAAAGATATAGGTATTTGTAAATCAAAAAGAATTGCTAAATTTTTGAGTATATTTATATATCGAAAACCAAAAGAAACCCAAAATCCTTAGTTAGGAAAAGCAAAACTACAAAAAAATATGCGTATCATAATTTTATTGGAAGCGTTCGGCCGTTTAAAAGAGACTGTTGGACAAACAGATCAAGGCAAGCAACACAAATACAGAACAGCCCTGCACATGAGCAAAATGGTAAGCATAACACCATTTCTCAAGTCGGATTTCTAATGTAAAGCACTGTTGGCGCAAAATTTCCATTTGGTAACAAAAGCCAGAAAAACATAGATGCCGAACTCACTTTTATCAACGACTACTTGCGACTGCCCAAACGCTAGACTATTGAATCCATCAAAATTTGTTGATGACAATCATAAATCATAAATGTTGACTACTCTAGTAAAAATCGAAGTGATAGGAATATTAGATTGCTAGAACGTAGGTAGCGAAGATGGGCATAAAAAAATGCACTAGCGAGTTTCCCCACTAGCGCATTTTAGTTTTTTTAGCTAACAAAAATTAAGCTGTTGCAACTTTTGCATCTGTTTTAGATACTGCTAAAGAGTAAATTACAAGACCAAATCCAATTTTGTTGATAGCATCACCGATGTTGTAGATTAAGTCCATGCTTTCTACAGAAAGCACGCCGCTTAACAAACCACCTTCGATAGCCATGTAACCAATTGGATAGATTGCCCAACCTACTAATAGGAACCAACCTAAAGTTTTGAATGCTGCTTGTAGCTTAGGGTCGTTAGAGTTGTTTGCCAATTTCTTAGCACCACCCAACCATACATCATAAAGGATAGCTACATAACCAATAGTAGAGATGGCACCCCAAAGTGCAGATTGGCTTCTGAACACTGTTTCACCTAGGTAACCTGCCACTAACATCCATACTGACCAGAAAATCATTCTCCAAAGTAAGCCTTGCTTAGCTCCGAATGCTCTCAAAATCAAGTAGAACTCTACGCACATCAAAGGCACTGTAAGAATCCAGTCAATGTAGCGGAAAGAAGTTGGAGAAGTACCGTTGGTTGCCCAGAAATCTCTCATATAGAAATAGTGAACAGCAGCGATAAAAGTAATAATACCAGATACCAACAAAGAAGTTCTCCATTTTCCTTCTACGTTGCGCATCTCAAAGAAAAAGAATACAGTTGCAGCAGCCATAGCCATTGAACCAATAAAGAATGTGAAACCTACGTAATCACCTTCTTTTAATTGTGCTAAAAGCACGTCGCTAAATAATTGTAATGCTTCCATTTAATAACGATGTTAAGTTAAAGGATTGTTAAATGATAAAGCCTAAACAGAGTAATGAGAATTTGGTTTGTAAATGTGGGTTAAAAAATCAAAATTTTTTTAGAAGAAAATCAAAATTTTATTTTTCTAATGGAAATATTAAGTATTTCCAATGGTGGTTTGGCTTCAAAAGAACCAAATTTTCGGTCTTTACGAGTAATAGGAAAATGATAATCATTAAACTATGCTATTATTCGCCCATCGTAAATTCTTTCCTTAAAAAAGTGTCCTCAGACGATAAGATGCGTCCTAATCGCAAAACAACAAAAGCGAATATTCGCTGGATATTTATCACAAGAATAAGTCAAATCACTAAAATCTAACATTAAATGGTAACAAAGAAAATATTATTTGCAGGTAGTCTCGGGGTAGGAAAATCCTCTCTACTATATCAGTTTACCAAAAATGAATTTAGCGAACAATACCTCACCACAATGGCTAAGCACTCGGTAACAAAATGGATTAATACGAATACTGATAAAGTAGCGCTTTGTATTATAGACACCGCCGGAGAGGTTGATGCTAGAAAATTACCTGTAAAATATTGGGCTGAGGTCAATGCAGTGGTGTATGTTGTGGATGCGACGCGCCCAAGTACGCTAGACAATATTGCTTCTGATGTACAATTTATTCGTAGTATTCTGCCCAACGCAATTATTAAAGTAGCAGCTAACAAATCAGATTTACTTTCTTCGCAAAGGAAATCACGACTTGCTCATCAGTACCCTATTGATTTTTTCACCAGTGCTAAAACAGGCGAACAGGTAGAAAATTTATTTGCAACACTTATTGAAGCGACTACGACTATTGGTCAGCATTAATCTGAATAGATGTAAATTTTTTATATAAAATTGAGTTTTAAGGTTCGTTAAGTCCTTATTGGGCTAAACGCCCCATCCAACTGTTGTACTTTTTGAGTAATTGTAGCGCGTCGGCTTGATGTAAATGCTGTGAATTGTCTGCTATTTTACCCAATAGTTGCTTGGCGGCTGTTTGGTTGCCCATTTGAAGATAGGTGGCGGCTAGATTGCGTTCTGCATTCTGAACAATAGAAAGGTTTGAGCCATTACGAATAATTTGTTCATAAGTTGAAATGGCTTTTTCCCAATCTTTATTGACTACGTAAACTTCTGCTTTCAATAACAAAGCTCTTTCAGCATAAGTCGTGCTACTAAGTTCATCTAAAATGCGGATAGCATTTTTGTAGTCCTTATTTTCCATGGCATCTAAAGCCTCAATCAATGGATTGGATGGCGCAATATTGCTTCTATCAGAAAGTGTAGTGGTGAGCATAAAATCATTACCCAAAGCAGCACTTCCATAATTGTACTGAATAATGCTCCATCCTGCTACGAGCAACACTAAAAAAGACGCAGCTACCGCCAATGATTGGATGGAAAAGCGACGCTTTTGCATAGGCATCACCTTAACACTACTAGCTTCTATTTCCTTTTTCTGAATAGACCAAGTTGCCATTTGCTGTCGTAAACTATCTTGTTCTAAAATACGCATGGCATCATATTCCAATTGTAACAACTGCACTTCAGCCGCTAAATGCTTATTTGTGGCAAGCGCTTGTTCAAAGGCGATTCGTTCTTCGGGTGGGAGCGTACCCAATACATACGCCTCCGCTTTGTCAAATTGTTTTTCTGTACTCATAAAGTTTGCTTTAAAAAATTTGCTAATGCTGGTTCATCTGTAATTAAATCCCTCAACTGTTGTCGGCATCTGCTGGCTGCTTTTTTGGCCTGATTAGCGTTTTTCAACCCCCTTGCCGTAGCTATCTGCGTCATGTTCATTGCATGGAAATAGTAAAGTCTAAGTACTTCCTGACAATTGACGGTTAAACGATTTAGTAATTGTCTTAATAATTCATCTCGTTTTAGTTGTGCATCTGTTATTTCTTGCAGCTCTATGACATCTTCTGGTGTATTGCTAAATTCTTTTTGTTCATAATCCATAATTTCCTCTTTCAACACAATTTTACTTCCTTTTCGGACTTCGTTGCGCAATAAATTTTTGCATATACCAATCAAAAAAGTACGCACTTTACTTCGCTCTTGAAATTTTCCACTTCTTATCAATTCATTGAGCAAAATAATCCCCTCCTGCAAAATATCGTCAGGGTCGTGCTTACTATTGCCATATGAGAGAATAAGTTCCTTTACTTTGTAGGTAATCCCACTATCCATGTATAACTGTTGTAATGCGAGATTGCGCTGGTTGGGCTCATCTCCTTGAATCATCATTACCAGTTGTTCATCAGCGTATTTTCTTTGGCTCATAATACTAATAGGTGTCTTATACTTAAACAAAGTTCCCATAATATTAACATTATTTTAGGACTTTTTTATTTTGTCTTAACTATATTTCATAAGTATAGCACCGAACTTATAGAATTATTTGCACTTTATGTTGCTCTCCCAATAGGGGAATCCCAATCTTAGGCATACTTTATGACGCTCATTTCACTTTTTGCTAAAAATTATCAATATCTTTGTGGCTTAATTCAAATGTTATACTAGATTATGGATGCAATAAAAACATTGGCTCACAAGGTAAAAGATATTAACCTTGCGGAGTGGGGAAGAAAAGAAATTGAGTTGGCGGAAGCCGAGATGCCTGGTTTGATGGCATTGCGTGAAAAATATGGTCAAACAAAGCCCTTAGCTGGTGCACGTATCGCAGGTTGTTTGCATATGACAATCCAAACGGCAGTACTTATAGAAACTTTAATTGAATTGGGCGCTGAGGTGACTTGGTCGTCTTGTAATATTTTTTCCACACAAGACCATGCGGCGGCAGCCATTGCAGCAGCAGGTATTCCTGTTTTTGCTTGGAAAGGAATGACAGAAGAAGAGTTTGACTGGGCAATTGAGCAAACTTTATTTGCCTTTGAAGGTGGTCAACCATTGAATATGATTCTGGATGATGGTGGGGATTTAACCAATATGGTGCTAGATCGCTATCCAGAATTGGTAGCCGAGATAAAAGGATTGAGCGAGGAAACAACCACTGGAGTACACCGCTTGTACGAGCGCATGAAAAAAGGTACTTTACCTATGCCAGCAATTAATGTGAACGATTCTGTAACTAAATCCAAATTTGACAACAAATATGGTTGTAAAGAATCGTGTGTAGATGCTATTAGAAGAGCAACGGACATTATGATGGCAGGAAAAGTAGCCGTAGTAGCGGGTTACGGTGATGTAGGTAAAGGTTCAGCGGCTTCTCTGAGTGGCTCTGGTTGCCGAGTTATTATAACTGAAATTGACCCTATTTGTGCTTTACAAGCTGCAATGGATGGCTATCAGGTGCTAAAAATGGACAATGCTATTCCGTTGGTAGATATTGTAGTAACCGCTACGGGCAACAAAAATATTATTACAGAGCGTCATTTCCGAATGATGAAGGATAAGGCTATTCTTTGCAATATTGGGCATTTCGACAATGAAATAGATGTAGCATGGTTAAACAAAAATGCAGAAAAAACAAACATTAAGCCTCAAGTAGATAAATACACCATTGAGGGTAAGGATATTTTGCTACTTGCGGAAGGTCGTTTGGTCAATTTGGGTTGCGCCACAGGACACCCCTCTTTTGTGATGTCCAATTCATTTACCAATCAAACTTTGGCACAAATCGAATTGTGGACAAACACAGACCAATACGAAAATAAAGTCTATACCCTTCCAAAACATTTGGACGAGGAAGTAGCACGCTTGCACTTGGCTAAAATTGGTGCAGAATTAGACGTATTGAGAGAAGACCAAGCCGACTACATTGGTGTAGCAGTGGAAGGGCCATTTAAGCCAGAGTATTACAGATACTAGGTCTCGGGTACTGGGTATTAGGTTTTGGGTGTAAAACGGATTTACAAAAAACGGTCTGTTTATGTGCCTCAAAAATAAATACAACACCTAATACCCAACAACCCAACCAACTCATCGTCAAACTATGATTGCAGTCATCAATTACAACGCAGGCAATGTTCGCTCTGTGCTATTTGCACTGGAACGCTTAGGGGTGAACGCCAAATTAACAGCCGACCACAACGAGATAAAAGCAGCAGATAAAGTCATTTTTCCCGGTGTTGGAGAAGCTAACTCGGCTATGGCACATTTGCGAGCGCACCGATTGGATGAAACCATCAAAAGTTTAACCCAACCGGTACTTGCCATTTGCATTGGGCAACAGTTGCTTTGCGATTATTCTGAAGAAAACGACACGCCTTGCTTAGGCATTATCCCGCAGCGCGTGAAACTTTTTCAGCCGACAAGTGGCGAAAAAATACCACAAATCGGTTGGAACAATATCTATGGTGTTGAAGGGGAACTTTTTAAATCACTTCCTGAGGATTCTTATGTTTACTTTGTTCATAGCTACTACGTAGAAGTAGGTGCACACACCATAGCTTTGGCGGACTACGTGCATCCATTCAGCGCAGGCTTGCGGAAGGATAATTTCTTTGCCACTCAGTTTCACCCTGAAAAATCAGGCAAAATTGGCGAACAGATTTTAAAGAATTTTTTGGCGATGTGAAAGGGAGAGATAAAACATTTATTTCAAAAATCGCTTAAATGGCCTAGCTCTTACCCAACTGATAGTCAATTCTATAAACTCTGAGATGGGTAATCCATTTATGTCCGCCTTTTCTCCATTTAATTCTGTCTCTAATGAGCGCTCTAAATCTGCCAAAAATTCAGTGAACTGCCCCCATATTACTTGATATTGATGCGGTCGCCTCGGGTTTAAGATAGTCCACAACCAGTCCCTAATTATCTTATTTAACTCTTGGGGTTGCATTGTAGGGTTATCTCCATAGGAATGAATATCTGAACCTGCTATATCTGATATAGCTTTTCTATAACGATGAGGGTCAATATCAATTATCATTGCTTTTTTCGCTTTTGCTTGCACTGAATCGCACTGCCTAATTCCATATTCTATTCCTAATTCAAATGGCATATTAAATCGAGCTAGCTCTCCTTCTTTTTTACTTTCCATTCTACAAAAATCATGAATAGAATATTGTGATGCTTTAAGTAAAGCAATGATACTACTTATCCTTGTAGTAGCTGAATCCTTTGTTTCTGCGACTTTAGGGATAAAATCACAATAAGCACAGGTAAATATAATAACCCTTAGTAGAGGCTTATATTCATCATCGAAAGGACAATTTATGAAAATACTTTTTTCAAAGGAATTAGGTTCTTCCATGAATTTTGTATTGGGTTAGATGCTTGCTATATGTAGTTTAACTATTGATATGATTTATCAATAGTACCATCGTAGTTATGTACAATTACCTTAGATGTACTATGATCTACTATTAAGCCCGCCGCTTTTTTTATCGCCTTTTCTTTACTTATAATTGGTTTAGAACTTTTCGCAGCCCCTTCCTTTCTTACTGCCCATTTTCCTTCTGTTGGAATGACATGAATATCCCCATTATTGGTTCTACTAGCTTCAACTAATCGTTCTTTTATTTTTTCAAACACTCCCATGCTGATTACTTCATATTATATTGACAAATGTTGGACAAACATAATGATATTTTGTGGTAAAGAGTTCATTATCAGCCTAAAAGTTATCCACATTTTTAAATAGTCATTATGTTTTTCATCTTCTATATGATGAGAACATTATTATCAAGTTAATTTATTGCTAACAAATGCTTAAATATTATTAATTATTGGAACTAATACTTATTTTTTTTGCTTTTTTGTTGCAAACAAACAAAAAACATGATTTGGACAAATTATCACTCCCATACTCACTTTAGCGACGGAAAAGGAACGCCCGAAGCGTTTATTGAAGCAGCGATTGCTCAAGGACTTCGCGCCTATGGCATTTCTGATCATGGGCCACATCCTTTTAGTGGCAATGCCAATTTGAAGATAGAAGAAGTGAAAAATTATGTAAAGACAATCAACGATTTAAAAGCTAAATACAGCGAACAGATTGAACTTTATTGCAGCGTTGAGGTGGACTACATCCCCGACCATATGGATGTGCATAAGGCAGTCATCCAAGAAGCAGGTTTTGATTACACGATTTGTTCGGTGCATCATGCTGGATTTTTTGCCCCTAATGAGGAAGGGAAAATCAAAATTTTTTCGATTGATAACTCTGCAAAGGGCTTAATGAAAGGCATTGAACGTATTCATGGTGGCGACACCCGCACTATGGTAGAATATTATTACGCTCTGACTCGACAAATGCTGCTCACTGCGCCGCCTGATGTGCTGGGACACTTAGATAGAATCAAGAAAAATAACAGTAACGCCACTTTTTTTTCTGAAAAAGAAAGTTGGTATCAAGCAGCCATAGAAGAAACGGTGGATGTGATTGCTAAAACAAACGTCATTGTTGAGGTCAACACAAAAAGTTATTACAAAAATTATACCACCGACCCAGACCCTAGTTATTGGATATTAGCAATGTTGCTCGATAGAAAAGTGCCTATCCATCTTTCTGGCGATACCCACGAACCTATGCACGTAAAGACGGCTTTTGAAGAAGTAGCCGCTCGCCTAATGCAGATAGGATTCAAGGAACAGCGCATTTTTCTTGGCGGAACTTGGCAAGATATTCCGTTAGGCGAACGAAGCAGTCATTTTATCATCTAATAAATATTATTTGCGCTTTGCAAAAAACGCAGGCAGTAGCATAGGCACTTTTTCTTGGTATTGCTGGTACTTTTTACCGAAAACATGAATCAATTTTTTCTCTTCCAGTTTTGTACCAATGAATAAGTAAAGAGTAGTAATACTAGCAATAGCGAGCATAGGGTAATGCGAATTAGCGAGAAACGCTCCCCAAACTATCAATAAAGTAGCAAAATAAAGCGGATGCCGGACATACTGGTTCAGTCCAGAGGTACGTAATTCCTCCACAGGCATTTCTTTTTTATGACGGTATTGATAGATACCTAAAAACTCAGAAAGAGCATAGCCTCGAAGGGCAAGATAAAGCAGTAGGATGCCTACAATAAGTAGTATATTTCCCGAAATACGTAGCCACAGCGGCAATATAAAGAGCAACGACTTATCCAGTTGAAGGTATTGTAAAACTATAGGCAGCAACAGTACAATTGCTAAAGCATTGTAAACCAACCGATAATGAGACTCAAGAAGTATTTTTTTTATAAGCCACGCTTTGACGCTATTGGAAGCCAAAAGACTATGCAACGTATAATAAACCAGTAAACCGAATAAAAAAAGCAGCATGACATAAATGCAAAAGCTACTCCCAAATGGAAGTAGCCTTCAAAACAAATTATTAAATTAACAAAAATTACGCTCTTTCCTGATACATATCTGTGTACATTCTTTGCAGTTTCTTTCTGGCAAAAAATATTCTCGATTTAATTGTTCCTAATGGTGCCCCTAACTCCTCAGCAATTTCATCGTATTTGTATCCTTCATAAGCCATCCAAAAAGGTATTTTAAAATCGTCGGGCAAGCTATCAACCATTTTCATTAACTCATTAAAAGAAACATCATGTTCACCGTCGTTATCTACCACTGACTCTCCCGAGTTGATATAATAATTGTTTGGCGTTTGATCCAATAACACCCCTCTACGCACGCGTTTGCGATAGTTATTGATAAAAATATTTCGCATGATGGTTACTGCCCATGCCTTAAAGTTTGTATTAGGCCTGTATTTATCTGCATTATTGATAATCCTCAAAGCAGTATCCTGATACAAATCTTCTGCATCCACGCTATTACCAGTCAATTTCAAAGAAAATGCTCTCAATGACTGACTAATGTTATCAAGTTGCTCATATATTTGACCTTGCAATGCTAATGTTATCATATCCTCTTTATTTTTTTATTTTAAATACGGTCAAAAACCGTTCCAAAGTTTTTTTTAAAATGACTGTTTGTCAATATTTTTTACAAACATACAAGATAAACGTAAAAAAAACAAACAAAATTTTCGATATTACATAGCAATGATGATTTTTTTTACAGAATGACGTATATCTGACAGATAAAAAATGAACGCCGTAAAAACCATTATCTAAATGATGATGTTGTAAAAGAGTTGATTATCAGAAAAAAAGGTTGGTTCGTCTTTTAAAAAAGAGGACTCGTCGAAAAAATTAAGTATGGAAGTCAAAGAAACACTGAGTTATTTGCCTCAAAACATAAGGTACTTGAGGAAAAAGATGGAGTTTAGTCAAGAAGAATTAGCGGCTAAATCAGGACTAAAAAGAGGCAACATTGCTTCCTATGAAAATGGTACAGCAGAACCAAAAACTTGTAATTTGCTGAAAATAGCCTATATATTTCAAGTGCCCCTCATTGATTTAATTGAAAAAGATTTAAGCGCACTGAATGGTCATTATGTCGCTAGTAATGATCGTCCTAATGGTTACGCCATTATTGCTTCGCCAGATAATAAAGAAATTGAGCAACATATTTTGAAAGCGGAAGAACTACAAACAGTGGTGAGTAGCTTGTATCACTGCCATTGTTTCAAGCTGAAAAGCATTGATAGCCAAGATAAAAATGTACAAGTTTTGATTAGCCATTTTGAGCAGTTACATGAAGTTACCCACAACTTGCTGAAATCGCACCAAGAATTAATCAATTTGATACAGCAGTACAGAAGCAAGAATACAAAAATTGAACATTAAGCAGGGTAACCTGACAATTTGACTGTTTTTAACAGTTATTTACGCTGCCCACTTCACTTTAATGCAGCAATAACACCATTATAACATTCATTAACTAAAAAAATCCTCAATCTTGTGGCAGCAATTTTGTTGATAGGTATGTCCTTTTGACAAGAGAGCATTTTTTATTCACAAAATCAAAAATTACATGAAATCATTGCGTTTGTTTATTGCGTTTATGGCTTTCGGATTAATTATTCAAACAGCTACAGCTCAAATGTCTTTTGGTGTGCGCGGTGGTGCTTATCGCTCCAATATCCAAGCCACAGAGGGTTTAAGCAATCTTGCTCCAGATTTTAAAGCACTTGATAACTACACATTAGGAGCGGTAGTAGAACTGCCCATATCTTCCAATCTGTATTTTCAGCCAGAGCTGAACTACACAGTTAAAGGATTTGGATTAACTGCCAATTCTGAATTTAATATCTTCAATACCCCTTTATCTGTGGGTGCGCAAGCAAATTCTCGCTTTCATTACTTAGATGTTCCGCTCTTAGCGAAAGCTAAATTTGGCAGCGATGCAGTACAGTTGTATATATTAGCTGGTCCATCATTCGGTTATGCATTGAGTGGAGTACTAGAAACTAGAATAAAAGCATTAGTAGATATTAAAGTATCAGATACTGATATTAATTTAGAAAGTATTGATTATGAGCGATTCGAAGTTAGTGGTGTTGTAGGGGCTGGTTTGAATATTGATTTGAACTTATTTCAGATTTTTGCAGATGTTCGCTACCAACATGGTTTTACCGAATTGTATGATATTCCACAAATAGAGGATAGTATTAAGAATAAGGGCGTTGCGCTTAGTGCTGGTGTAATGATTCCAATTGGAAAATAATTTTTTTTGCTATGCTAAGGCTTTTGCTTTGGCATAGCTTATTTTATGCGGCGTAAGCGATTGGAAACTTTTAATACCTGAACAAGCTGACTAACGTCGTTACTAAATGCAACCCTATTTTTTACTGTTAGCA
>DAITMC010000002.1:11847-50922 GCA_036835365.1 Saprospiraceae bacterium | reverse complement strand
ACCAACTTAACAGTAGCGTAAAAAGTAGTAAACTTAACTTCATATTCATCGGTGTTCAAATGAATGCGAAAGATAGGGTTATTATTTGTAGCTTGCAAGGCTATTAAGACCACATTAACACGCAGCTATTGAAAAATAATTTAGTTTTATACTCAAGCGAGATTGCTTTTTAAGTTCATACTGGGGTAGTGGCTTTTTAGCTCCTCCCTCTTTGAAGTTGTTGAAAATTCATACATTTTCTAAAAACAATACTTTCAGTGCTGATAGTTGACTATTTCTTTTGCTAAATAGTATCTATTTTTCCTAGCCATCAACTTTATTGTTGTTGAGATGTAAAGTAGTCATGTTTTTTTTATTCTATTAAAAATAAAAATTGCCCTATGGATATTACAGTACAGGAGCTAAAGCAAAAGTTAGACAATGGCGAAAAATTTATTTTTATTGATGTGCGAGAGGCACACGAATACGCAGAATTCAACATTGGCGCGCAACTTATTTCGCTAGGTGAAATTCCAGTGCGCATCAACGAATTTGAAGCCCACAAAGAAGATGAAATTGTTGTCCACTGCCGCTCAGGTGCCAGAAGTGGTGTAGCGCAAGAACTCTTCCGCAGAGCAGGCTATACCAATGTCAGAAATGTGATAGGTGGCGTATTGGCTTGGCGTGAGGCGTTTGTGCAGTAAATTGTTAATATTAGAGTCTTACCAAATGTAAAAATTATTTGGTAGGGCTTTTCTCATCTCATTTTATCCTTTTTATCCCCTTTTTTAGGTATAATCAACGCATTTATATGAAATTACATATTTGATGCTTACTTATTTTAAATAAATTTATATATTTGCAACAGAATGAGGCATACTCATAAACGCTAATCACATACCTACCTCTTGCAAATAATGAAAAAGACTACGCAAGCGGTAACAGAACAAAACAAGTAGTGCAAATTACTATCAATTGACTATTAACATAAGTGCCGCTAAAACATGAAGAAACTGCTGTTAACCTTTAGTTTGTTAGTTAGTGCGTTTGGGATTTTTGCCCAATCCATAGCACAAATGCAATTTATCAATAATGCTCCTGATAAGGCGATTGATATTTACGTTGGAGACCAATTAGTGGTGAACGACTTAATTTTTAGACAAGCAACGACCTATCTATTTGTTACATCAGGAAAAGTGGCGATAAAAATTGCCCCTAGTACCAGTCGAAGTGCTGCTGATGCGTATCAAACATTTACCGTTAATTTGGCAAATTTGGAAGGCTATATTGCAATGATTAACGGGAAGAGTGCAGAGCAAGCGGAGTTATCCCTATATACTGGTGCAAGCCCTTTTGCTGTTACTCAATCCACCATTGGTGTTGGGTTTGCCAATGGTGCACTTGATGTGCCAAGTATGGATTTTGTGACCTTAGGATTTCCTTTGTTTAGCAATATTCGGTTTGGGGAATATGGCGCTGCTATTAGCATCCCTGCTATTGATTTTGAAATAAAGCTAACTGAAGCCAATAATGCGGATGTAGTTTACATTGCAAATAAATTTAATTTTTCTTTTTGGAAAGGACGCTCGGCACTTATTTTTAGTTCTGGTTATGCCGATGGTCGTTACCCAGCATTAAGAACATATGTAACGCTCTCCAATGGAGCAACGTTTCCACTGGAAGAAATAAAGGTGGCAGATGAAACAGGATTTTCAAAAGTACAATTGATTCATAATGCAGCCAAAGAAAATTTGGATATTTATCTTAATGGAACACTTTGGCAGGATAATTTAATTTTTAGGCAAGCAACTGGATTTATCAACTTTCCTGCTGAGCAAGAAATGGAAATTGGTATTGCGCCTCGCAATAGTACCTCTTCTGAGGATATTGTGCAGACTTTTAGGGTAATTGTTGAAAAAAATAGTAATTATGTGTTACTTTTTAACGGAGTTGCGTTAGATGAAATTGACATAACGTTGTCCATACAAGAAAATGCAAAACTGAATGCGCAGGATGATTCATCTGTTGCACTTTCATTTGCTAATGGTAGTGCCAGTATCCCAGATTTGGATATTTGGATAGATGGTACGAGACAATTTGGTAATGTATTGCTAGGAGAAACAAGGAGTTATAAAGATTTCTCTGCACTCCGAACGTTGAATATGGAATTGACCAGTGGGCAAATTTGCCGTTCGTACAAAGTGAATTTTAACTTTTGGAAAGGCAAGTCCGCTTTCTTTTTTACTTCTGATAGCGGTACTGATTTTCAGTTGAGAGTCATTCTTTCTAATGGAGCGTCGTTTCCATTAATAGAAACCGCCCAAACAGAGCATCAGGAAGCCACCCAAGACGAGCAAATAGACTGGCAAATGACAGCAAATGAGTTACTATTATATAGAAAAAATAACCAAGAAGCTCCTTTGAAAGCAAACATTGTCCATGTAAATGGTCAAGTATTGAGAACAATGACTTTTCAAGCGCAATCGGACACGTATTCCATCGCACTTGATGGGTTGCCAGCAGGTATTTATTTTGTGCAATTGAGTAGTAAGACATGGCAAGAAACTAAAAAAATATTTTGGACACCCCAGTAGAAGAATAAGTATTTTTAGACCTAGCATTAATTTAGATAACCTTTTTGATAACCGCTAAGCACAAGGCATTAGTGGTTATTTTTTTTGCCTTTCAATCAATCAATTCATCTCTTAAGTTAAACTATCATAGCTTCTTCTTAAATTTGTGTTTGTTTTTTCATTGAGTCATAATAAAACTAAATAACATGAAATATTTTTTCACTTCAACCTTTGCTTTGCTACTAAGTATTGTAGCTGCTTTTGCTCAAATTGTAACACCAAGTGCAAGCCCAAGTAGTACCTTAACTCAAACAGTAGGGCTAACTAAAATCACAGTAGAATATTCTCGCCCTAGCCTTAAAGAACGAACCTTGTTTGGTGTTACTGGAGAGCAATCTATGGAAAAATACGATCAGCCTTGGCGTACGGGAGCGAATACGGCAACTAAATTTACGTTCAGCGATGATGTGAAAATTGCAGGAAAGAATTTAGCTAAAGGTGCTTACAGCATTATTACATTGCCAGGCAAAACACAGTGGAAAATTCAATTTTTCCCATACGATTCAGGTCAGTGGACTTACTACGCGGGCAAAACACCTGTTTTGGAAGCACCTATCGCAGCACAAAAAAATGGTAGAAAGATAGAAACTTTCACTATTGATGTGAACAACATCACAAATGAATCTGCTACAATTGACCTGATTTGGGATGAATTTTTAATCAGCATTCCGCTACAGGTAGAAGTAGATAGTCGAGTAATGGCTTCTATTGAAAAGGCGATGGCTGGTCCTGGTCAAAATGAATACCATGCAGCGGCAAGTTACTACCATGAAGCAAACAAAGATTTAGCACAAGCATTGGTTTGGATTAGAAAAGCAAATGCAGACAAAGACAATTTGAAATTTTGGATGGTGAGAAAGGAAGCAGAAATCTTAGCAGCTATGGGCAACTATCGTGCGGCTATTGAAACAGCAACGCTTTCTAAAGAACTGGCGGAAAAAGCGAGTTATGAGCCTTATATCCGTAACAACGAAGAGTCTATTCGCGAGTGGAAGAAGAAACTAAACTAATTTAATGCTTATCAGGCTATTGGAAATTGAGTTTTGCTCAATTTTCAGTAGCCTGGTTCAAAAGAACTTCATCCCAGCTACTCGAGAAAACCCGAGACCTTAAATTATGGATGATGATAAGGCTCATTCCTAAGAATAGTCATGGCGCGATAAAGTTGCTCGACAAAAATTAGTCGCACCATTTGATGCGAAAAAGTCATAGCAGAAAGGGAAATTTTCGTATTGGCGCGTTGATACATCTCCTCTGAAAACCCATAAGCACCACCAACGATGAAAACTATTCTTTTTACACTCATTTGCAGATATTGCTCTATTTGCTGTGCAAATACTTCCGAAGCGTATTGCTTGCCTTTGTCGTCTAATAAAATGAGATAATCGCTATCGTTGCATTTATTCAGCAGGGCTTCCCCCTCTTTCTTTTTTATTTGACCAACACTTTCTTTTTTACCTATTTTCACATCGGGCAATACTACGAGTTCAAAATTCAAATAATGCTTCAACCGTTTCTCGTATATTTCGATTCCTTCTACTAAATAATCAAAATTGGTCTTACCAATCACCCATAATTCAATTTTCATTTGATAAACTATTTGATTATCTCCATAACATCTGAAAAATAACGCAGTTATTTTAGTATTCCAAGCATATAGGTTAACAAATTTTTAGTGCTAAAAATACTTTTTATTTATTAATGCAATTATATTGCATTAATAATATCAACTAAAATATCAACCATTTGTTAGATAAGCCTAAAATAAAATATTAGACTTAACTAAAAAATATAATTATGTTAAAAATTACTTTGACTATTTCATTTTTCTTTTCCCTCCTTTCTATAGGTTTAGCCCAATTGGGCAGTATTTCAGGAAAAATAATCGCTGAGGAAAAGCCACAAGAAGGAGTAGCTATTTTTGTACCTTCCTTGGGAAAAGGTACTGTGTCGGATAGATATGGCACATATACTATCAATAATTTGCCTGCTGGCGAATATACGCTTCATGTAACTTATGTAGGCTATCGAACGATTAGCGAGAAAATTACGCTTAAAGAAAATGAACAATACCTTCAGGATTTTGATATGCAGCCTGATGCGATCAATCTTGGGCAGTTTGTCGTAACAGGTACTCGAAACGCAGTGCCGACCTACCAATCGCCAGTTATTGTAAGTACCATTTCGCGGAGGATGTTTGAGTCAACTCAGTCATTGAGCCTTTCTGAAGGATTGAGCTTTTCGCCTGGATTGCGTTTGGAAAATAATTGTCAAAATTGTGGCTTTACACAAGTCAGAATTAATGGCTTGGAAGGACCTTACACCCAAATTCTTATTAACAGTCGCCCTGTTTTTTCTGCCTTAGCAGGGGTATATGGCTTGGATATGCTGCCAACAAATATGGTGGATAGGATAGAAGTGGTTCGTGGTGGCGGCTCGGTTTTATATGGAGGAAATGCAATTGCTGGAACAATTAATATTTTGACGAAAGACCCTGTTCAAAATTCCTTTGAAGTAGGTATAAATCAGGCATTTACCGATTTTGATGCCTCTGATCGAACACTAACCTTCAACGGCTCTGTTGTAGGAGAATATTTAGATAAAGGAATTAGTTTTTACGGCTACAATCGAAGTCGAAACCCTTGGGATGCCAATGGCGACGACTTTTCAGAAATGACCCAACTAAATAACACAACTTTTGGCGCAGATGCTTTTTGGAATACGTCGGCCAGAAGTAAATTGAAGTTAGGACTTTACAATGTCAATGAATTTCGCAGAGGCGGGAATGCTTTTGAACTTGCACCCCATCAAACCGATATTACAGAACAACTCAACCACCGTATATTGGGAACAAACCTCTCTTTTGAGCAATACTCCAAAGATTACAAACACAAATTTGCGCTATATAGCTCCGCTCAATTTGTGAATCGGGACAGTTACTACGGAGGTGGTGGACGTGTGCTTACACCAGAAGACACAATTACGCCAGAGGATATACTGGCTATCAATGCCTATGGTAAATCAAATGATGTTTCTCTCGTGAATGGATTACAATATGCTTATGAAATGAACAAAAAAGTATTACTCACCTTAGGCAGCGAATATCAGTACAATGATGTTTTGGATGAAATGCCAGGCTATGGTCGAGAAATTGACCAGCAGGTGGGTACATTAGGCAATTATGGTCAAATAGAGTGGAAACCCAATGAAAAAATAACTTTACTTGGCGGGGGAAGATACGATTTAGTTAATATTAAAGGGCGATACGATTTACAAGAAGAAGCATTTGAAGAGCAAAAAACCTTGAATGTATTTGTGCCTCGTCTTTCTATGATGTATGCTTTTCAGGAGGGCATTAAAGCTAGAGTTTCTTTTGCGCAGGGCTATCGTGCGCCACAAGCATTTGAAGAAGATTTGCATATTGAAACAGTCGGTGGTGCAGCTAAATTTGTTCGCCTTTCTCCGGATTTGATTACAGAGCGTTCCAACAACTTAACTGCCTCGCTGAATTATACCAAGATTGTAAATAAGACACAATTAGGTCTGGTGCTAGAGGGGTTTTTTACACAACTCAACAATCCATTTATTCTTTCCGATCAAGTAGAATTGCCAAGTGGCGTAGCTGTTATCACCAAACGCAATGGCGAAGGGGCTAGTGTGCAAGGGGCTAACTTAGAATTTAACTTTGCATTTTCAAGAAAATGGATTATTCAATCGGGAATCACTCTACAATCAGCACTATACAGCACAGAGGAAACCATTTGGTCGCCAGAAGAAGAGGATGACCCGCTGCTGCCAACAACAACCAACAGAATACTCAGAACACCTAATGCTTATGGCTACTTGAATGCAACTTATACTCCCAACGAAAAAGTGTCTATTTCTTACTCTGGCGTTTACACAGGTAGCATGGATGTGCCTCATGTGATTGATGTTGACAACGAATATACGGTTATCAAAACAACACCAACTTTTTTTGAACATAATCTGAAATTATCTTATCGAGTGGAAACGGAAGAAAACTACCATGTAGAACTTTTTGGTGGCTTGCAAAATATATTCAATGCTTTTCAAGATGATTTTGATATCGGTGCAGAAAGAGACGCTAACTACATCTATGGACCTAGCCGACCTAGAACAGTGTTCTTTGGGTTGAAATTTGGCTTACATTAACGCTAAAAAAGCACTATGCTTCGTTTTGAGGCATAATGCTTTTTCTTTCAAAACGTCCATAAAACACCAATTCCATCGGGGCTAAGGCTCAAGGAATTTAGAAGTGGTTCTAATCTTTTGTTGTCACTAGAAATGGCAATGCAAGTGATAACATCAAAGGCAAATAGGAAACCTCCTTGCAGCACAATCGCTTTACCCCAACCTTTGAGCCGTTCTGGACGCTCTGGCGTATTTTTTGCCCTTTCCATCAAATAAGCACCTCCCAGCATATATCCTACATCCAAGCCAGCGTTGAAGAGTAGAATTTTTTGAAATTTGTGCTGTTCTTGAATCGTGGTATAGACATCAAAACTGCTTGGGTCAATTCTGGAGGCGCTATACCAGCCAAAACCCGCAATAGCTAAATTTATGATATTCCAACCGGCATTCATTTGATAAAAATGTTTAACTTCACCTTCCGTTCGGCTAGCTAAAGCAGCACCTAATGCAATGTTGCCAACTGCCCAGCCGCCAAGAATTTTCATGGCGTTTTGCTGTTTTTGCAAGCGCGTTTGGTTGAAATCGAACAAGAAATTACTTTGATTCCAAGCTAAAAAGGAAAAACAAAGTAGCGTGGAAGTAATAAGATATTTTTTCATGTACCCTAATTTTTTCTACAAAAAGCAAAAAAGGAGTATTTTGTTCGTGATGTCTTTAGAAAGCAGCTAAAAACATTTTGTACCAATATTTTTGTTGTAAGATTTGATTTTATTTCTGTCCTACGATTTACTTATGGAAACAGTTACAATAGAAAGAATACAGCGCACAGGGAAATATCTGATTATGCTATTGGTTGTTGCCTTCATCAGTACACTTTTTCCAAACAATGCGCGCTTCAAATACCAGTTTGAACAAGGCGGCACTTGGAAGTACGAGGATTTGACTGCTCCTTTTGATTTTCCGATTAAAAAGTTGGAAGAAGAGCTAGAAGCGGACAAAGCCTCCCGAGAAAATAATGTTACGCCTGTTTATGAACAGGCTACTGACGTAGCTAGAACGCAAAAAGACCTTTTTGAAAAAGCCTTCAAAGCACAATGGGAAGTAGAAAAAGAACGCGACCAATTCAAGGAAGCTATTCAGCAACCTAATCGTTATCTCAAATTTAGCTGGCAACTACTTGACCGCATCTATAACAGAGGGGTTATTTTGCTCGAACCAATGCACATGAACAAAAAAAAGGACTTTGTGGTGAATGTACTACGTGGCGACGAGCTAAGACCCCAAACACTAGGCAACTTGCTGACCCTCGTAGAAGCCAAAACCTTGCTCAGCGATAGTTTGCCATACAGCCCTTTGAAAGAACCAGAATTTTTGTTGCCGCTTTTGGAAAAAAGCATCACTTACAACCTTCAATATAATGCTGAGCGAACTGCCCAGTTTGAGCAAATTATTCCCGAAACTAAAGGTATCGTAAAGAAAGGGGATTTGTTGGTAACGGCTTCTGGCATAATTACAGATGAAATATATGAAAAGCTAATGTCGTTCAAAATGGCATACGAACAAGAAATTACTAAACAACGCTCGCCTTTAGGTATTTTCTTAGGCTATTTTCTATTAACCAGTTTAGTAATTGGGGTTTTTGTACTTTATATTCAACGATTTGCAAAAGATCAGTTTCAGTATTTCAATCAATTCTTATTCATGTTGATGTGGCTAGTCGTGTATAGTTATCTGGTCTATTTAGTAGAAAATATAGCTATTCAACTGGTTTACTTATTGCCTTTTTGTATTGTTCCTATTGTGGTTAAGCATTTTTATAATAGTAGTTTAGCGTTGTTTGCTCACGTAGTTGTTATCTTAATCGCTAGTTTTCTTTCTTCCCTCAGTTTTGAGTTTACTTTCGTGCAAATCATTGCTGGTATCACTGCCATACTAGGTAGTGTTAATGTGCGTAATTTTACTCGATTTATCTATTTACTCGTTTTTATTTTTATCTCCTACTTCCTTACCTTTCTTGGGTTGTCGCTTATTCAAGAAGGCAGTATTCACCAATTTGATTGGACAGTCGTCAGCCTACTTCTTGTCAATATGTTACTTATTTTGTTAGCGCATCCGCTTATTCCTCTGCTAGGGCGTGTTTTTGGTTTTACTTCTTCCAGTACACTTTTAGAATGGGAGGATATGAATCAGCCCTTACTGAAACAATTAGCGACAACAGCACCCGGCACTTTCCAACATTCCCTGCAAGTAGCCAACTTAGCAGAAGCCGCAGGAAGAGCGATTCAAGCGGATTACATGCTACTTAAAGTCGCTGCACTCTACCATGATATAGGAAAAATAATTAATTCAAACTATTTTATCGAAAATCAGAATAGTATAAATCCACACAACGACTTGCCAGCTTCAGAAAGCGCAAAAATCATTATTTCCCATGTAGAGGAAGGACTAAAATTGGCAAAAAAATATCGTCTGCCCAAAGCAATTACTCGCTTTATTGCTACCCATCATGGAACGACGTTTACAGCCTATTTTTTAAAAAAGCACATGGAAGCCTATCCCAATCAAGTGATAGATAAATCACTTTTTCGATACAATAGTCCATTACCTGTTAGTCGAGAAGAAACCATTTTGATGTTGGCGGATTCAATAGAGGCGGCAAGTAGAAGCCTTCGCAATGCGGTGGCGGAAGAAATGGATATTTTTGTTGAAAAAATCGTAGAAGGCAAAATAAGCACCGGACAACTCAACGCTTCTCAACTTTCTTTCAACGAACTAGAAATTTGTTGCCAAGTCTTCAAAAGTACTTTGCGCAGTATTTATCATCCACGCATTGACTATCCAAAATAACACCAATGCTTGTGATTAGGGTTTTTTAAATCCGTAAGGGCAATGACGACAAGCATTTTGGCAGCAATAACCCCTTTGTTTCAAGTAATGCGCCGTGAAAACATAAAAACCATTTTCTATGTAAAAGTCCACCCCCTCTTCCAGTGGTTTGACCGATTTTTTCTTCTTGCTCAAATGAAAGAATATTTTTTGTTGACCAATTAATGCTAAGATAAAACGCTTATTTTGCCAATAGTTTGCAAAAAATAAGATCATTTTTTCAACATATTACCCATTCTATGTTGTTATAGCAACTTTGGAAATGGAAAATCTTTTTTTGATTCGCTTGACTCAATATCAATACATGAAATCACTTGCCACCTTTAGTTTATTGATTTTAATTCATTTTTCCCTCACCGCACAAGAAGCAATTAGTCTATCTGATGCCATCCGGATTGGATTGAGCAATAACTATCAAATTGAAATAGAAGAGCGAAACATCGAAATTGCTCAACAAAACAATTCGTGGGAAGTCGCAGGTAGATACCCAACAGTGAGCTTTAACATTCAAGGTGGGAATAGCTACCTCGACCAGTTTAATCCAGCTTCGTTCATCCGAGAGTTAACTTCTGTACGTAGCGACTGGACAGCAAGAATAGACGTACAATGGACTGTTTTTGATGGGTTTAGAGTAAAATTGAATAAAGCACGGCTAGAAGAACTAGAGCGTATCAGTAAAGGGAATGCGGCTTTGGCAGTACAAGCGACAATTGAAGATATTATCTTGGCTTATTATCAAGCGTTGGTGCAGCAAGAACAACTCAAGGTGATAAGCGACGTATTGTTGCTGTCGCGCGACCGAATTGCCTATCAAGAGGTACGCAAAGAATTCGGACAAGCCACGAGTTTCGATTTACTGCAAACGCAAGATGCCTACCTCAATGATTCTACCACCCTATTGATTCAACAAAATAATTTAAAGAATACACTACGCAACCTAAATCGCACAATGGGCGTGGATGACTTTACGAAGCAATACCTGCTTACTACGCCATTAGATGAAACCCCTAAACGGTACATATTCAATGATTTAGAGCAGCGAATGCTCGCTAGCAACGTCAATTTGCAAAATTTGTACCTCAATAGAGAACTCGCCAGATGGAATACCCAACTTCGAGAAAGCGAAAAATATCCTGTTCTAAGCATTGATGTTGGTGCGTCTTATAATGAGAATTTCTCCAGATTGAATGCTATCAATCCGCAAACAGGTGAGCAATTTGGGGCAGTCAACGGCAACGCATTTACAGGTTTTGCTAACGTTAGTTTGGTTTATCCAATCTACACAGGCGGCATCAGAAAACGCAACATTGCCAATGCCAAAGTAGAAGAAATTGTTGCCCAACTTGGTGTGGAAGATTTGAAACGCAATCTTTCCATGCAATTAGCCAACAACTACGCCACTTATGAAAATCAGTTGCAACTACTAGAATTAACTGACCGCGTACTTGAAAATGCAGCACGCAACTTAGAAATCGCCGAAGAACGTTTCAAAGGAGGCTTGATTAGTTCTTTCGATTATCGAACCATTCAATTGGGGTATATTAATGCTTCACAAAGTAGGTTGAGTGCTTATTTCAACCTTAAATTAACAGAAACGGAATTGGTGCGCCTAACCGGTGGATTAGTGAATTAATCAAAGAAAGCAAGTCGCTAATAGGTTAAATTTGATGCTCAGATGATTGCTTGATAATTCCTCCATCTGCCATTTCAATAATACGGTTTGTTTTGGCAGCAAAGTCTGGATCGTGCGTTACGATAAGCAAAGAAAGTTGTTGCTCTTTACAGAGTTGTTGAAATATATCAAATACATTTTCCGAATTTTTGCTATCTAAGTTGCCTGTGGGTTCGTCGCCCATAATAATATTTGGTTCATTAATTAAAGCTCTGGCGATAGCTACCCGCTGCTTTTCTCCACCCGAAATGCGATAAGATAATTTATTTGCCAAAGGCTCAATACCCAACAAACGCAACTTCTCTATGGCATCGTGTTCTATTTCCTCTTTTGATTTTCGAGCTAATTTTTTGGCAGGGAGCATTATATTTTCTAGCACAGTAAACTCGGGTAACAAATAATGAAACTGAAAGACAAAACCAATATGTTCGCTTCGCACTTTAGCCAAATAGTTCGGATGTTGATGCGTCAATAACTTATTATTCAAATAAAGTTCGCCCTCGTAGTCCGTATCCATCGTAGAAAGAATATAAAGTAAAGTAGATTTGCCGCAACCTGATTTCCCCATAATGGATACAAATTCGCCTTGCTGTACTTGAAAATTCACGCCTTTCAATACTTGAAATTCGACAGGCTTGCGAAAGTATTTATTGATTTTTCGTGCTTCTAAAATGACTGACATAATGAATGCTTTGCTTTTTTTGTATAGATTAATAAACACTACCGACCACGAATAATATCCACAGGATCAATTTTTTGTGCTTTTCTCGCTGGCAAATAGCCTGCAAAGAAAGTAGCTAAAAGCGCGAAAACAATACCAATGATATAAAACGATGGGTTAAAATTCACAGGAAAAGTTTTGATGGTCGGTAAGGCGGGCGTTTCAAAGGGGGTGTTGTCAATAATGACCGAAAAGCCAAACCCAATAATCAAGCCAATTATACCACCAACTAAACCAATCAGCATAGCCTGCATAATGAAAATATGGCGTACATCGCTACCTGTAAAACCAGTAGCTTTGAGGATAGCAATATCATTCATTTTTTCATAAATCAACATATTTAATATGTTGTAGATGCCAAAGCCAGCCACAATGAGTAAAGTAATAGAAACGGCGTAAGTAATTAAATTTCGGATGTAAGAACCCGCTTCAAATTGAGCATTTGCCTGATTAATATCAATGGCGGATACTTGATATTGCTGGGCAAATAACTTGGCTAAACTACTTGCTTGCGCAACGTCGTGTAGTTTCATATTGATATCGGTAATATAATTACTATTTCTTCCCAATAGCATTTGTGCAGTCTTGAGGTGGGTATAGCTCTGTATATTATCCAAATCCGCAAGACCACTTTGAAAAATGCCTACAATTTTTAGGAAAAAAACATCGCCTCTAGCCGTAGCTAATTGCACTCTGTCGCCCAATTGTAAGGACATTTTCTGCGCAGCACCAATGCCCATGATAATACCACTAGCATTATTAGCTAAGTCCTCTATTGCCCCCTCAACAATGTAACTCCCCAAGTTGAATAGGCGGTCTTCCTCCAGTGGGTCAATACCGTTCACCCGACCGTTGATTTCAATAGCACCTGCTACAAAAAATGCCTGAGCACTCACTTGAGGTACTGCTCCCAACACATCAGGATTTTTGCGCAAGGTGGCTAATATAGGCAAGGCATCCTTAATTTCTGTTTTCGATTGACGTGGCTTGATGGAATGTACTACTTTTAGGGCATCGTTGGCAGATTCATACAAGTCAATTGGTTGTTCATCAGAGGCTTTTATTTCATTGTATAATCGAATATGTGGGGTTCTGTCCAAGACCAAATCATCCAAAAGGCTATTCAAGCCCGTCATAAAACTCATTAAAGTAATGAATGTACCAATCCCGAACGTAACGCCCAGTGCCGCTATGGAAGATTGCTTGATGCGCGAAACCATATGCGTTTTTGCAATATTGAATAATACACTGATATTCATACTATTGAGGTTTTAAAATGACCATAGCCGTATCAAGTGCTGAAAGCACTTCTATTTTATCTAGGCTACGCAAACCAGTTTCTACACGGATTTCTCCCTGTTCCGTTAATACCGTATTGCTAGTCGTTAAGTAAGCCAATGGAATAGTTAATGCCTTTTGCTTCTGAGCAATAACAATATTGGCTTCTCCAGAAAGTCCCATATACAAGCGAGTAGGAGCTTTAGTAAAGCGACTTTCTACAACAAAAGTTTGTGTTCTTGATTCTACCTTTGGCGCAATCTTAGTAATCGTAGCTTCAAATAGCTCACTTTTTTGAGCATCCAAACGGATTAGGACTTTTTGATGGAGAGCAACTTTGCTTATATCTCGTTCATCTACCAGCAGCTCTATGATAAAATCGTCATTAGTGCCAATTATTGCCAAAGGTTGTTGTGGAAGCACCAACTCCCCCAATTCTTTAGCTACTTCATACACTACGCCATCCAATTTACTTGCAATCGTAAAATCTTGTTTGGTAACACTGGCTCGCTGAACTTGATTTTGAGCAATCCTAAGTTGATTATTCGACTCCACCTGCATACGCTGGATTTGGTTCAGTAAAGTATTGTACTCCCGTTGCGAAATTTCGTAGGCAAGTTGCCTATTCTGTAAATCATTTTGCGCCCCTATGCCCTGTTCCCACAATCGCGACTGCTTGGCGTAGAGCAAGGAATCGTTGCGCAGTTTTAACCCAACTACTTCTAGTTGCTTTTGTAGTTCTTTCAATACATTCGCTTCGCCCCGAAAGTTATCACTTAGGAGCTGATAGTTAAGTTGAGCATTTTCCACATTCAAGTCACTAGCAATACTTTTTATCTTAAACAATACTTGCCCTTGCACCACGGTGTCCCCTTCTTCAATAAATTTCTGCTCTATCATACCGCCCGATTCAGCAAAAACGGTATATGATTTGGCAGGTTGTACTGTGGCGGAAGCATAAACGGCTTCTACAATAGCACTAAACTGTGGCTTTGTAGAAAGCACTTCTTCCTTGCAAGAAAAGACGAAGAGCAATAGGAATACCAATAAAATGAAAAATTTATTCATTGTATTAAGTTTTCGGTTAACCTAAGTGATAATACTTCACTAAAGGTAATGGCTAAAGCAATATTCAAAAAATGATAATCATCAACAACTATAACAATTTTTCTCAAGATTTAATTTAGAAACCTTGATTTTTTCAAAGTGTTAACGTATTGGCAAACTCCTGATATTTCATGCCACCAAAAGTACCCGAACTCATCAATAATAGATTGCTGCCTTTCCACGCTATATTATTTAGTGCTTTTTGGAAATCCAGCGTATCTGTAAATACTTGAATGTTAGGATGTTCAAAATATCGAGCGACTTCTTCTTTAGAAATGGGTGCTAAGCGTTTCATTTCTAAAGTATGTGGACTGAAAAAGACCATCGCCACATCCGCAGCGTCCATTGTATGCGCATATTCAGGCAAAAAGGTCTTATTTAAGCTACTAAAAGTATGCAACTCTAAGCAAGCAATCAATTGACGTTCAGGATATTGCATTTTAAATGCCTTCACAGTAGCCTGTACTTTTGAGGGCGCATGCGCAAAATCCAAATAAGCTAGAAAATGTACTTCTTTTTTCAACAACTGCAAGCGTTTTGCTGCACCTTTAAAACTGCCGATGGCTTCCAGAAATTGCGCCTCTGTGATGCCCACAGCTGTACAAGCTAAAAAAGCAGCTTTCAAGTTGCTAAGATTATGTGCTCCAAATATCTGGAGGGGCACTTGTTGCTTATTTGCTCCAATCAAAATGGTTTGTCCATTTTTTTGAATAGTGGCATCGAACGCTTTGTAGGGTAAGAACGTAGTATCTCGATGATATTTTCGCGCTACCAATGCTTGCAAATGGGGGTCTTCTTGGGCGTAAATTAACCGTCCATCGGGTTCGACCATATCTATAAATTGCTCAAATTGATAAACATATTCTTCAAAAGTGGGAAAAACATTAATATGATCCCAAGCTACACCTGTAATGATGGCAATATGCGGGCGATAATGATGAATTTTAGGGCGTAAATCAATAGCCGAAGCAGGATATTCATCGCCTTCCATCACGATAATGGGTGCATTGGAAAGACGCGCCATAAGCTCAAATCCTTCAATTTGTGCGCCAACTAAATAGTCAAAATCAACTCCATGATAGCGCAAAACGTGCATAATCATTGAAGTGGTTGTCGTTTTGCCATGGCTACCCGCTACCACAATGCGCTTTTTATTTTTGGAATGTTCATAAATGTAGGCAGGGTAAGAATAAATTGGAATATTCAACGCCAATGCTTTCTGTAGTTCTGGATTATCCTTTCTTGCGTGCATACCTAAGATGCACAAGTCAATGGCTTGCGTAATATGGTCTGGAAACCATCCCATTTGTGCAGGAAGTAAGCCCTGCTTAGCTAGTCGGTCGCGTGAGGGATTGTAAATTTCATCATCTGAGCCTGTTACTTGATGTCCACTTTCGTGTAAACTAAGTGCTAAGTTGTGCATGACAGCACCGCCAATGGAAATGAAATGAATACGCATGATATGGGATTTGCGATTGTCAAATGAACACCAACAAATGTAAGTAAAGGAAAGCTAATGGGCTTAATTTTTTTTGATACATTAGGTCAAATGCACGAATGCAAGTCTTGTAAGTTACCTTTCGTCTCAAATTAAGGCTATTATCTTGCTCGCCCACACAGGGTAGGACTGTTGAGTAGTTAATAGTTTAACCCCTATTAACTACTCGACAAAACTTATATTCATTCGCCTAGAAACGGATAGCGATAATCCGTAGGGGGGACAAAATTTTCTTTAATTGTTCTTGGCGAAAGCCAGCGATAGAGGTTTAAGATAGAGCCTGCTTTGTCGTTCGTCCCTGAAGAGCGTGCACCTCCAAAAGGTTGCTGCCCTACCACTGCTCCAGTGGGCTTATCGTTGATGTAGAAATTGCCTGCTGCATGATGTAGCACTTTCATTGCCAGTTGAATGGCACTTCTGTCTTTAGCAAAAATAGCTCCTGTCAAAGCATAATCGGAGGTGTTGTTCAATAATTCAAGGGTGGCTTCGTATTGTTCATCTTCATAAATATAAACCGTTAGTACTGGACCAAAAATTTCCTCTACCATTGTTTGGTAGTATGGTGTTTTAGCTAGAATAACAGTTGGTTCAATGAAATAACCTTCTGATTTACTGTACCTTCCGCCAATAATGATTTCCGCATCGGTGTCTTGTCGAGCTGTTTCGATATAGTGGACAATTTTATCAAAAGCGCGTTCATCAATCACTGCATTGATAAAATTAGATAAATCTTCTGTTGAACCAATTTTAAATGAGCCAACATCATTGCGTAGTCCTTCGATAATAGCATCAACTAGGCTTTGTGGCAAATAAGCGCGCGAAGCTGCCGAGCATTTTTGACCTTGAAATTCAAATGCGCCACGACTTAAAGCCGTTACCACTGCTTGTGCTGGTGCAGAAGGATGTGCAATCACAAAATCTTTTCCGCCCGTTTCGCCTACTATTCTTGGAAAAGTTTTATATTTATCTAGGTTATTAGCGATTGTTTTCCAAAGTTGTTGAAAAACTTTGGTGCTTCCTGTAAAATGCAATCCTGCAAAATCACGATGATTGAAGATAATTTCACCAGCGTCAGGTCCTTCTACAAAAATTAAATTGATGACACCATCAGGTAGCCCTGCTTCTTGTAAGATTTCCATGAATAGTGATGCTGAATAAATCTGACTATCAGCAGGTTTCCAAACGACGGTGTTGCCACACAGCGCAGGTGCGCAAGGCAAATTACCTGCAATAGCGGTGAAATTGAACGGCGTAATAGCAAACACAAACCCTTCCAAAGGGCGATATTCTAAGCGATTCCAGGTCCCTCTACTGCTAATAGGTTGCTGTTGGTAAATTTCGGTTAAGTATTGAACATTAAAACGCAGAAAGTCAGCGAGTTCCGCTACTGCATCAATTTCAGCCTGATAAATATTTTTTGATTGGCAAAGCATGGTAGCCGCATTCATTTTCGCCCGATAAGTCGTTGAAATCAAATCAGCGGCTTTCAAAAAAATAGCTGCTCGCTCTTCCCAAGGCATAGTTTCCCAAGCTGTTTTTGCAGATAGGGCAGCGTCAATGGCTTGCTGGACGTGTGTTTTACCGCCTTTATGATAGTGTCCTAGCGTATGTTTGAGTTCGTGGGGCGGATGAATAGCGATTTTTTGCCCCGTGCTCACTGCTTGCCCATTGATGGTCATGGGAATATCCTTTTGAAATGATTTTAATTCGAGCAGCGCCGCTTGTAGCGCCACGCGCTCGGAGGCGTTGGGAGCATAATTAAAGATAGGTTCATTAATTGGGCTAGGGACAGCATAAATTGCATTTGCCATATGGTATATTTGATTTTGTTTGATAATAAATAAAGAGGTAAGATTAACTTAACTCAAATTTATCAAAATTTAAGTGGTCTAATTTTACTTGTGGCGGTAGAAAATTCGATGAATTGCCTCCACCTTTTATAATTTCTCTTACAATAGTAGAACTAATATGAGAGTAGCCAGGTTGCGCAATTAAGAAAATTGTTTCTAAACCATCACCAATATTGTTGTTCAACTGCGAAATCGTTTTTTCGTAATCGAAGTCAGAGGCATTGCGTAAGCCGCGCAACAGGAACTTTGCCCCAATGGATTTACAATAATGCGCCGTTAGTCGCTTGAAATTATCTACTTTTATTTTTTCTTCCTGTTCAAAGACTGCATTCAACCATTCCATGCGCTGCTCAAGCGAAAACAGGTACTCCTTTTGAGAATTGATACCAATGGCAACCACAATTTTATCAAACAAGGGCAATGCTCGTTTGACTAAATCTACATGGCCTATGGTAATTGGGTCGAAAGAGCCAGGAAAAACTGCTATTTTCATCGTTTATTGACTTAAATATTAGGCGGAAGGTACAGCTTTTTGTAAGTATTTCCCTACCCATTAAAAAAGTAATCTTAGCGGATTTTAAATTTATGCAAGAGGCTTAAAATAATGCCATTGAAAAATTGTTTTTCCGATGAATAATTATATCTTTGCTGCCCATTTGAAAATCAACAGATTATGCCAAAAGTTAAAACAAACTCTAGTGCGAAAAAGCGTTTTTCGCTAACGGGTAGTGGAAAAGTAAAGCGCTTTCAAGCAGGCAAACGTCACTTAATGCGCAAAGACAGCAAAAGAGCTTTAAATCGCTTGACTGGCTCATCCATAGTAGGGCCTGCTGACGAAAAAAGAGTAAAGCGTTTGCTAGGAATCAATTAATCATTCTTTTTTTTAATGAGAATACAGGAGAAGTAATCGAATAAAATCTCGATTCTCTGTATTGTACTAAAATCAAATTTATATGCCTCGTTCCGTTAATCATGTGGCGTCAAGAAAGAGACGTAAGAAAATTCTAAAAGCTGCTAGAGGTTACTTCGGTGCCCGTAGTAAAGTCTTTACAGTAGCAAAAAATGCCTTACAAAAAGGTCTTTTGTATGCTTATCGTGATAGAAAAAACAAGAAAAGAGCTTTCAGAACACTTTGGATTGCTAGGATAAATGCAGCAGCTCGGGCTAATGGTATCAGTTATTCCAGATTGATACATGCACTCAAAGAAAATAATATTGATCTTAACAGAAAAGTATTAGCGGATTTAGCACTTCATTATCCTGATACGTTCAAAAGTATCTTAGAAGAAGTAGGCGTTAAAGCATAAATTCCTTTTCCAAAATCTAGCCATTTATTCCTTCAATGATTTATTTTGTTGAAGGAATATTTTTTATGCCTACTACTAAATTTTTACAAGGCATAGAATCTGCAAAATATGATCTCCAACCTCCAACACTAATTCCTAATTTTGTAAAGATGAAGTTAGTCGAATTATTCAAACCTATGCTAGATAGAGCCTACTGGTCTGGCATCTTGTGGGTGTTCTTTGGAGCTATTCTATTTTCTGGCAAAGCCATATTAGTCAAATTAGCTTATCGTTATGAAGTAGATAGCACCTCTTTATTGGCTTTGCGAATGTTGTTTTCGTTACCTATTTTTTGGCTTATTGGCACAATCTCATTCAAGAAAATAACGCCTCAAGAAGTAAGTCTTAAAGATTGGATGCTGGTTATCCTCATTGGTATCACGGGGTACTACTTAGCCAGTTTGTTTGATTTCATAGGGTTGAAATATGTACCTGCTGTTATAGAGCGGCTTATTCTTTATATTTATCCAACTTTGGTCTTACTGATTTCTGCTATTTTCTTTAAAATAGCAATAGCTAAAATGCAATTTATATCGTTGATTATTAGTTATTTAGGTGTTTTAATTGCTTTTTTTGATCCCATTGCTATTAATGGAGTGGAAGACCTATGGTTGGGTAGTTCTTTAGTTTTTTTAGCGGCATTCACTTATGCCATTTATATTGTAGGAAGTGGTCGTTTAATTCCTAAAGTTGGGACACGTCGCTATACCATTGTTGCGATGACCGCCGCTAGTAGTATGGTATTGCTGCATCATGCCATAGAACACCAGTTGGCGTTATTTCATTTTGAATGGCCCGTTTATGGATACGCACTGGCAATGGCTATTTTTGCTACTGTGCTACCTGCCTTTATGATATCCGAAGGTATTCGCTTGATTGGCGCTAATAATGCAGCCATTGTGGGCAGTATTGGTCCGATTTCTACCATTGCCTTGGCTTATTTTTTTCTCAGAGAGGTATTTGGTTGGTGGCAACTTATAGGTACTGTGCTAGTAATTATGGGTGTTTTGTTGTTATCGCTTTACAAACCAAAGTAAAATTTGGCAAATTTTGCTAAACTTGCCAAATCGTAGATTATTCAATAATCAATACCCAGTCTTGTCCTCTACCCGAAGAGGGAGGTACGATATTGTTCTTGCCACGCACCAACTTTCCTGATGAATAGGGGAGTAAAACACCTGTTCTTGGGTCGTACCATTGAGTTTTTAACTTCTTTTTCGTCCATTTTGAGAGGTCTATATTTGTTGTTTTGCCCGTTGGAAAATAAATAAAAGCATAAGTGCCAGCGGCATCTCTTGTTGCAATCACGAAATGTTCGTCTTCTGCTTGTGTATCTAAAACCATGCTTTGGTCGGGTATTCTGCTGAAATAAGGTTTGGAAAGCATCAAGTTTTTCAAGTGTTTTACTTGATTAGCCATCGGTAAGTCCAAGGAAATATTCCAAGGTTTTAAAGGTGCGTTGATAGGCTGCTTATCTAACTTAAACATTTGCCAAACCGCATGGCAGCCATAGGTTTGACCAGCCGCACCTGCGAAAATATTCCAATACATAATCCTTCTGATATCGTCTGCTTCGCTATAGCCTAATTCTTTAGCATTGAAGCATTTAGGATGCTCTTCATACAGAGGCTCGCCATCTAGGGTGGGTTTGGTAGGGGTTAAATTGTAGTCGTGAATAATTTTTTTGTAGGTAGGTTGATTTGGACAATGCCCTGTTTGGTGCATATTGAAATCCAGCCAATTTTCCTGATGAAACCAAACCGAAGACCCTCCAGGCTCATGGGGTTGAGGATGAAAAGTCATAAGGATGGGGTTATCTTTTTGTGCTGAAGCGCGAATTCCTCTTGCCATCTCATTCCAAATTTCTACATCGTTAGTATTTTTTCTAGGATTGCGGTCGCCACCCAATACCCAAATTAAATTTTTTCGATTAGCATAACGCTTGCCAATCCATTCGCCGTAAGTAAAAGCATTTTCTGGGTTAAATATTTCAGGACCAACTCCCCAACTCTCCTTGAAAACTTTATCTCCCCAAGTAGGTAATAAGGCGATATAAATTCCTTTTTCAGCCGCTAAATCAATAATAAAATCCACATGTTCCCAGTATTTTTCATTCATCATCAAGGGGTTGATGGAGGATAAAGGCTTCTCGCCATAAGCGTTTGGGTCGTTCAGTCCATCTATTTCGGCTAATGCTACGGCTTGCACTACATTAAAACCTTGTTTAGCTCGGATGGACAAATAATATTGGGCTTCTTCGCGATTAGTTCTATGAAAAAGCTCCCAAGCAGTGTCTGCCATCCAGAAAAAGGGTGTTCCATCGGTATGTGCTAGAAATCGTTGGGTTTCATGTACTTTAATTGGGTACTTTACTTGTGCGTAGCTACTGGCATAAAGAAGTACAGCGAAACATAAAAAAGCTAATTTTTTCATTGTTTAAAGTTGATAGTGAATAAATTTAATGTGTATCAAATTGATTTTCAAAATTTATGGCTATGTTGTTTTGCCAAGTAATTTCCTTCAAATATAGAATCGTTAAAGTAATAAGACCAAAAACACACGTTTAAGTCAACATTTTATTTTGTTAAGCTAATATCGTAAATTCATTTAATTTCGCCAGACAATCAGCCGAAAATAAGAAAAAATAAAATATGCAAATTAAAAGAATATCTGTTGCTGCATTCTTTTTTATCAATGGATTTTTGTATGGTAACTGGACTTCAAGAATCCCTGAATTACAATCTTTTTTTGAGCTTTCTAACTCATCGCTAGGCACATTGTTGTTTGTCCATGCGGCTGGAGCTTTGCTCTCCATGCCTTTTGCGGGCGGATTGGTGGCTCGCTTTGGCAGTATCAACATCACACGAGTAGCTGCTTTTTTATTTTGTGTCATTATAGCTTTATTAGTGCTTTTTCAAAATGTTTGGATTGCAGGAATTTTCTTTTTTCTGTTGGGTGCTACTTCAGGTGCCACAGATGTTTCCATGAACGGTCAAGCTGTTTTTGTGGAAAGGCTTTATGCTCGCCCTATTATGTCTTCCTTCCATGCGGTTTTTAGTATAGGCATGGCGCTGGGGGCGGCTTCGGGTGCTTTATTCACTAATTTATCATGGGCTTTATTTCCTCATCTTTTATTAAGCGCCGTAGTCAGTATTGTAATTGTATTATTTGCGGGATTAAATTTAGTGAATGATGCACCAAATTTTTCTGCTAAAGGCACGACTAAGAAAAAGGCATTCATGTTGCCTACCCAAGCGATTTTACCTTTGGGCATTATCGCTTTCTGTGGCATGACGGGCGAAGGCTCAATGGCGGATTGGTCAGCTTTATTCATGAACAAGGTGGTAGGGAATACGGAATTTATGGGTGCAATAGCTTTTGGTACTTTTGCGACAGCGATGACTTTGGGGCGTATTTTTGGCGATTATTTTACCTTGAAATTGGGTAAGCAAAAGATGATGTTATATAATTGCTTACTTGCTATTGCTGGGCTTTCTTTAGCCTTGCTAGCGGCTTCTACATGGGCAACCTTACTGGGCTTTTTCTTAATTGGCATCGGTTTAGCTACTATTGTACCTATTATTTACTCCACTGCTGGCAATATGGAAGGTGTGGAACCTAGCACAGGTATTGCTATGGCAACTACGATTGGTTATACTGGTTTTTTTGTAGGCCCACCGACAATTGGTTTTTTGTCAGACTATTTTGGGCTAAGATTAGGCTTGTGTTTTACTTTATTTTTATTTTTTGTCATGCTCTTTTTTATTTTGGATTTTAGAAAAGTATAATGCCGTGCCGCTTTTTGAAAGCAGGGATATTTAGCACGAAATTAGCCTACTGCTTTTGCAAAATGGCTGCTTTGGCAATGCTTTACTAGCCATATTTTTCTGTTGGTTCAAATAAAGTCAATTGTTGTTTTTCGGGCAATGTTTCTAAATAATTTGATATGAACAATTCTTTCCCTTTTTGGTCTGCTCCTTCTGTAACATTTCTCATTCCATACATTAATTCCCAAGGTATAATATTTGCAAAAGAAAATAAACTTCTTATGTATTCGCTGTCATCATAGGTGATAAGCCATTTATGTTTGCAGTTTTTCATGTTTTCGGCAAACTTAACGTGGTCAAATGATTTGTGCATATTTCCATTTTTGCCATACAATGCTGATTTTGTCGCTGAATAATAAGGTGGATCAAGAAAAATAAAAACATTTTCGCCGTCGCGTTTTACTAATTCTTCGTAGTCAAGGTTTGTAATAGTTGAACCGTTAAGAACTTTTGCAAATTGATTTAAACGTTGAATGCTGCTTTCTGTAAAACGTCCTGTAAAGGCGTGTTCACTATACCCACCGCTTAAACTTGTGCCTGAAAAAGTAATACGATTATAAATAAAAAAAGCCGCACCTCTTTCTAAATCGTTAAATGAAGCCAAATTCTCATTTAAAAACTTATGCAGTTCTTTACCTACTGGAAATTGATTCCGCCATTCATAAATTTTGTCAATAAGTGTATCTACATCTTTTTGGGTCATTTCCCAAAATTTGTAGAGTTCGTAATAAAGGTCGTTAATCCAAAATGCTTTGTTTGGAAATCGTTGTTTAGCATATACAAATATTGAGCCACCTCCTAAAAAAGGCTCTCTAAATTCATCAAATTCAGGAATGATCGTAGAAATCAAATCCACTGACCTGCTTTTTCCTCCTGGGTATCTTAATGGACTTTTTATCATTTTGAGTGTTGTAGTTGAATGATAAAATTATTTTGCTTTGCTTCTGAAAATATGGTTTCAATGAGTTTTGTTTGCAGAGCAGAAAAGGTATTTTTAGAGAAAAATTGGACTATGTCTTTTCTTAAACTCAATGAAGAAATCTTACCTTTTAGTTTGGGCGATGTTAAATTGAGCATTGCTTCACTCTTTATTTTCTTTCCATTTGCTGTAACGCCTGAAAGATTAGAATATAAAATCATTTTCAATAATCCATCTTTAATATCCCCCTTACTTGGTAGCATTGTATTTTTACTATGCTTTCCTTCAATCAAAAGCAATTTTGTTTGGGTAAGTTTGATTTCATCAACAGTTAAAAAATATTGACCGCCCAAATAATTGGTAATTGTAATTTTTGCTTTTGAAAGTGTAGATAAACTTTCTTTTGGTTGTAGTGTAACAAATTCTCTTGATTGTGCTTTTTGCGCTTTGTCTCTTGAAAATGACATAAAAAGGGAAACATCTTTACCTATTCTCTCTTTAAAATTGTCTAAACCACTTGGGTTGTGTAATTTTACTTTTGTAGTTTGCTCAATATTTGCATAAGAGCTCTTGGCTTTATCTATAATCTTGTGCAAATTCGTATTCAATTCGTTCAAATTCCAATGTAAAGCCGAGCTATGATACTGTTCTATTTCTTTTATTTTGGAAAGTATGTATTTATTGTCAAACTCTTGGCTAGTAATTTTTTTATTTGCCTTTTCTGCCTTTACGTAATACGCAAAAATTACAAAAATATCCAATAAAGACATTAATGAGACCGTATCCCATTGTATATAATCTCTGTCGCCTCCAGCACCTTCGTCTTTTACGATTGGAATTACAGTTATTTTCTTTGAAATATGTAAGGTATTATATACTCGTTCAAAGGGATAGGAACGTGTTCTTTTGGGTGATACCCATTTTGAAATGGCGAATGTATGTTTATTGCTTGTTAGTAAACAGTACGAAGGTATTTTGTTAATATCAAAATTTTTGATGTTAACTTCTTGTAAATCCTCAGTAAAAAGAATTTGATATTTTATGCCTGTTATTTTACCAACTATATCCATTTACTATGGCTGTTATATTTTTATCAAAGATACAAATTTTTAAGATGATCTTTTGTGCTAGCATATCATTTCAGGGTAAACGAGTTTAAAAGACTAAATTTAAAAATTTTATTAAAAATAAATAAATTTTATTTTTTTATGTTTATAATATTATGACAATCAAATTAAAGTTGAGCTTAAAAGTAAGAGAGCCAAATAACATTCTTTTATGCGTTCTGGACGTTTAGCATTGCATACAACACATTATAAATAAAAAAGAGTAAGTATTCTTCGAAAAGAAACTTACTCCGAGAGGCAAAGCTTACTTGCCGTACTACCTTTTTTTCTGCTTTTAAGGGGATTGGACGACTACATTATAAAAAGCGTGATTGTACTTCCAAAGTAGGGATTTCGCAAACCTCTTTTTTGCCAAACCACCGATATCTGTTTTTTGCAAAAATCGTATATGCCATATCTCGTAGTGGTTTTGGCACAATAATAAACACATAAGCTAAAAACCAAGGTGCTTTTAAATGCTTAGCTATTTTTAAAATAGCACTACTTTTTGTATTGACGACCCCCTTTTTTGTATCAATCAAAACAATCGTGGATAAGTCATTCGGTGCATTATATTTTTTTAATAATGCTTGCCCTGTTTCTGATTGTATAGAAGTAAACTGAAATACGTTCTTCACATCTCGGTCAATAATAAACCGTACAGTGGCATCACAGAAATTGCAAACACCATCGAATAACACTATAGATGTGGCTTCCACTGAAGTGTTAAAAGAGGCTACCTCCTGCTCTTTAGTTAGTAGCCTTCTCAACATAAACCATGCTTTCTCAAGAGGAAAAAATGATAAAAATATAATACCAGTATAATGATATGGAAAATCTATACCCATAATGAATAAAATACCCCAGTGCATAGAGCAAGTTACTACTGCCCAAATCATACCAGCATATTTATTCGTCAATGCTGCAATCGCACCCAATTCTAATACAATAGCTACAATGCCCATAATGGTAAATAAGCCAGCATAAGGATAAATTAGCTCGAAGAGTGGCGTAGTAGTTCCGCCGAACATTTCCTTTCGGATAGCATCCACTGCAATTTGTGAACGCATCGCACTACCATCTATCCACCCCCAAGCAAGTTCACCCATAATTTTCGCTAATCCTGCTAGTACATAGCTTCCTACGGTTATGGATGAAAGTAGGCGAATGGGCCAACCATACTGCCAATTGTTTTCATTATTGTTACTGGTTTTAGTTTTTTTGCTATTTATCCAATTATCTACAGAGAGTTTATCTGCTGCTGCAACCATACCAATCACAAAAACATGTAGAGTAAGTATATTATAATTATGATAAACCATACCCCAAGAATTTCTATAACACATAACGAATAAGAACATAAGTGCGAAAGCGGGTCCTGTGTAACGATATTTTACGCCTAGTATATACAAAATATTTAGACCAAGCGTGATGTAGAGCAATAGACTAAACAAGTTTAATGATAGTGGCTCTACAAGAAAACTAGCTATCCCTACTGGGTCAAAATTGGAGGCAGTTCCCTTAACCACACGTTGTATCATATCAAGACGTGTGAATAAATACCAGAAAGAAAAAAGTCCTGTTATAATTCTGATAATAGCAATTCTTTCTGGCGACATAGCAGTAAACCAATAATTATTTAATTTAGTGAGTATATTTTTCATGGTCGTTCTATTATTGTTGCATCAAGTACCTTTTCTCTGATTGGTGCTTTGTTGCTGGTCAAAAAATAGTTTTCTAAATGATATTCCCCTTCTACTAATTCTACTTTATATATCTTATTGTAGGGTGCACTTTTCGATTTGACTATACGTTTAGCAACTCTCTTCATCAATTCTGCGGTTTCTCCTCTTCTACATTTCTTATTAACCTGTCTTCTTATTTGATTAAATCCGCCAGTATTAACGTATTGATATGGAATAGTGTAGCGGTTGTTATCTTCATCATAACCTACAAAATAATTCAATTCATAGGTCAAATCTCTTTTTTTAGAAAACATTGGATAGTTTGAAAATGGAAAACTATCTTGTTGCTTACGCAAGGGTTTGAAATTTTCTTTTGCTGGTAGCATCAATAGGAAGAGCATTGTTATGCTAAATATAGCTGCCCCTGTCGTAGAATAGTTCATAATATTTTATTTTAGAAAACGACTTCTTTATTAAAGAGAAGTCGTTTTGTGAATTAATATTTTAGTTAAGCGGCAAGTGCTTTTCTTGCCGTTTTTTCTGCTTGCTTTAAATAATGAGCAGCAGTGCCATCCAAAAGGTCGCCTAGAGTTAAGATAGGCTTGCTAACTAATGCTTTAGTTTCTTGAACTAATAGGTCGCTTGCTGTAAATAAGCCCGAAACTGCGAAAGGATGAATGTTCATACCCTCTAGCACTTGTAAGCCACTGAGTACACTCAAGCTATCGCCACAAGAGAAGATGACCTGATGTACGGTACTCATAAAGCGTTTGTCGTTCAATAACATATGCGTTTCGCGCTGCAAAATGCCATCTGCAATTTCTACCACAATATAATCAGGTGCTACGGTAGCTTGAGCAATGTTGACCAGTGATTGATACAAGTCTAACAACTCTTCTTTTTCGCATAAGAAAGTGGATGGATAACCAAATTGAGTGAAATCAGTAGCAAAATCAGCCCCTCTATCGTGAACAAAACGCGCATCTTTAGGGAATGCTGTACCTGTAAGTTTGATATAAGCTGATTTGTACCCTGCTTTGCTCAAACCGCCACATAAATAAGCTGCTGTAGTTGTTTTGCCACTATCCATAGTAGAGCCGATGGATAAGATGACTTTAGTGTTAACTGTTAAAGGAGAAAACAAGGATAATTCTTCTGCTTTAATGGTATTGATTACCTCGCCATAGTAGTTAGTAGCATAACCCACCAACAATAATTCAGAAGGTACTTTCTTGTTTGTACCATTTAAACTTTTAAGTACACCAGCTACACCACCACGACCTAAAAGCTGACAAGTGGTTACTGGACTTTCTGGCACATAACCTTCTAATTGGCTGGTTGCATATCGGCTACCAAAGGCTAACATCACATAATCATCTTCGAAAATATCGCATTTTACACCTGTTTGGTCAAGGATGTAAGCACCATTTGGTAACAATACTTTGAAGATTGCTACATCACCCATTTTAGGGGTATGCGATGCTACGATTTCTTGGTTTACTTGGTAATTGGCTACGTTAGCGCAAGCGAATGATTTTTTTACTCTCTTTTCCATAATTCGTGTTTTTTTATTTTTTTATTTTTAAATTTTCAATTTTGTGTTGTTGTATTAATATTACACTACTCACCGAATGTTACTGCTGGACTTCTATTTTTTTTCTAGCCAAGGCTAAATTTATTTTCCAATCTATTGTAACATCTAGTAAATCAATGATTTGTGATGTTTGGGATAAAATTAAAATACCTGTATTTTTAGGGATTTTTTCCCAAATTAATCTTGCGGTATTGTCTTCTAAGTGCTGAAAGGCATCATCTAAAATTAGGAAAGCCTTATTAGATTGTACCGCTCTGAACCACATTAAGAGCTGTATTTGCATTGGCGTAAGATAAACGGTTTCGTGTAGCGATTCATAAAATCCTACTTCTTTTAATTCAGGGAATATACTTTGCCATTCTTTATAAATTTCAAGGGCTTGTTTTCTTTTTCGTGTACTATAAACAACGGCTTCTGCTACATTTTTTCCATATAATGGAATGGTCTCGGATATAAAAGCGAATTGCTTTCTTATCGTTTTAGCGGAAAGGTCGTTAAAATTGTAATCGTCTAATTTGATGTTTCCATGAGTTGGAGCATATAGGTTAGCCAATATTTTGACTAAAGTGCTTTTGCCGCTACCTGATTTGCCTACAATAAGCCCTACTTCTTTAGCTCGAAGTTCAAAATTTAAGCTCGGTAGTAAGGTTTTGCCTTCTGTTTCTAATGCTACTTCTTCGAGTTGTAGTGTAGGTCGCCTTAATTTTACTTCTGCTTTATCGTAGTTATCAGCAGTAGATTGTTGCAGCAGATAGTCTATTTTTTGAAGCGAAATACTTCCTTTTTCCCAAACTAAGCCAACTTTGAATAAACGCAAAAGCGTACTGCGCAAGTAAAGCAAGAGAATGACAATGATAAATAAATGGTCGGCTGCAAAAATTTGCTTCGATTGTTGAATATTAAAAATGATAATGAAAGTTGTAATGATAGCGGCATAAAGTGAAGTAGAAATTAATAATTCCAATAAGGCAGCTTGATGATAATACTTTCGACCTAATAATTTTATTCTTTTTGCTCTTTTTGTGAAGCGCATGGTTTCTACAGCTTCCCTATTCGTCGCCTTTAAAGCGGCAATATTAATTAGGCTTTTATTAATAAAAGATAGTAGCCCTGATTTTTGGTTACGTCTATTGATTTCTACTAGCCTTATTTTTTTGTTGATAAAATAAATTGGAATGGTAATCGCTGAAAGCATCGTCAGTACAATCATGCCAATATTAAAATCTAAAAAAGAAATTAATATAATGCTCATTACCACTAGCATGGCATCAGTTGTGAATTGTAATATGCCTTTAGCTAAAAAGCGTTGTGCGCTAGAAAGATCTCCACTGAACCGAAGCAGATATTTACTGATTCCTTTTTTTTCGTAGATGCTAAAATCCATTTTAAGATGATGCCTATATAAGGTATCTCTTAGATAAAAAAGGAAATGCTCCGATAATTGCCCTTGCTGTGTCTTTCTAAAAAAATCTATTATACCTTTTACAAGGATAAATAGAGCGAACCAAAATAACTGCTGCTGAAAGGAATGTTCAAGTGGAATGCCTAAATCCTGTAATATTTTGCCTCTAGTAGATTGATAATCAAAAAGTAAACTGTAAGTATGTGCTAAGAGGATAGGAATAATCAGCGTGGTGAGGTTACATAAAAAATTGAGGATTAATAAATTGAGCGTAGGTAATTTATACTGCCAGATGAATTTTTTTAAAATGCCAAATTTATTCATAGTATTGATTTGTTGATTTCAAAATAGCGGATAAAAGCCTAAGTGGCTGAACCATCTTAGACTTTTATGACTATACCAATACTATATTTCGGAATCGGAGGAATGTTACCGACTAACGGTAAGAACTTAGCAGTAAACTAATATTGAGTTCGTGCGATGTGCCTAAGTCAAGCCCAAAGGCAGCTATGCTATGATTAAACCCATAGCCTACTTTGAAATTGCTATTATTTAATAAAAAATTAGGTATGTTAACTCCTGTTTCTAAGTGAACTGCGCCATTAAAATTAAATCCTCCCCCAAACCAAAAAGTACGAATAGGTTGAAATCGAGCATTAAAATCAATATTTAAAGGAGCGCCTTTTGTATATTTTACCCACAAAGAAGTTTCTAAGAATGCCTCTTCATTAAAAAAATGATACCATCCTAACGTTGAATAATAATGCCCAACAGGGGTTATTATAGGGGTACGCTCAATGTCAGATGCTTTTGTAACATTTAGTAGTCTGATGGCTGATAAACCTACATAAATGTTATCGCCATTTAAAAATCCTTCTTGTATGCGCTTATAATAGTAGATGCCTGTACTAATTTCCGGACGGTTATAAGAAAAATTCAATAGCGGAATCGTTGGGTCGTCTAAGTCTTTCCATGCAATTCTATCTGCATTCAATCTATAGTTAATATATCCTATTCCAAAACCAATAGAAAGTGCCCCAAAGTAAGGGTCATTAGTGATCATACTAGCTATGCGTGCATAGCTCCCTGTTGAGCCTAGTGGACCTGTCCTATCTTGTAAGAGTGTTGCCCCAGCGACTAATTCAAAGTTATTGCCAAAGTTAGACACATATTCCCCTGAAAAAAAGGCGGTTCTTGGTGTTTCGTTATGGTCAATCCATTGAATCCTAGAGGACATATTCATCGTGATATTATACTCATAGAGAAAAAAATCACTATTAACGGAAGCGGGATTAACCACTTGCTGAAATTGCCTAAACTGCGTATAATAAGGCAATTGCTGCGCTGATATGTAATTGCAATAAATCATTATCAACGAAAAAGTTACGCCCCAAAGTAGGGTATTGTATGCCAAGTTGATATTATTTTTGAAAAAGCAACATTTCATTTTTCTATTCTTTATCGGGTAATTGAAATAAAATAATTGGATTATCTTTTCTTGCCGAAATCAATAATGGATATTGATTGGTCTGTGGCTTCGGTCGTTTTGTCTGTACCAATTGAGGTACTTTTAGCTGTAATTGTTTGTACAATTCGTTAATATCTAACTTATTATCTCCGTTTGTATCCAAATCGGAGGGCTGCTGTGCAAAGTTTTGAAATGTTTGTACTAAGACCTTAGTAAATGCACCATTTCTCCAGTTATCATCTTCGTAGCTATACTCATTTGCTCCGCAAGAGAGTATCAGATTAATATCTTTTTGACTGTTAATCACACCCACTACGTCTGTACCTGAGGCTTGCGAGGAAAACCCATTTTGATTTCCCGCTCCACTGTGGCAAGCGTCTATAAAAAATAGTTTTTGGCAGTTGATATTACTTATGTAGTTGATAATTTCTTTTTCGAAATCTAAGCTCGTTTCTTGCATGAAAGGGCTATCATAATCACTGGCTGCAATCCTGAATTCTCCCTGTGTAGTGCTTAATCCGTGCGCTGAAATGAAGATAACCACCAAATCTTGAGGCATAATCTGCTTATCATCAAATCTATACTGCAATCGGCGTAGCGTTTTTAGAATTTCTGTTTTTGTAGTGTTCGTTGATAAAGTTAGGGTATCTAAAAATATAGATTGAAAGGCTTGATTTAATTTTGATGGTCCTTGTATTGCTTTAACAAAATCGCGTGCATCTTTAGTCGTATATTTTAAATCTAGTGCAGGCACCCCAATAGAAACCACATGTAAAATAGGCTTTCTAGGGGAATAAATTAATTCTAGTTCTTCTGTTGAAGTTACGCCAGCGTCGTTTTCGATTACTGCTTTTATTAAGTTGGTGCCTTCTTTTAATGTTACTTTCTGAATGAAAGTCCTACTGAAACTGCTTCCCTTTAGGGTAACTTCGTCCATTTTAGCCCCTGTAGAGCAAGGTGTTCCATTTACTTCTAAGCAAAAATTTTGTTTATCAATTGTTTTACTAGAGATTGTTTTTACTTGCAACATGATTTCCTCTTCGTCCCAAACAATCTTAGGCTCGCTGTAATAGTCAGGATTAGGATGTAACCAAATAGCAGTGATGAAATCCTTATTCGGTTTAAGTAAAGTGTCTGGTTTGGAGATGCTTAATTCATCTTTTATGGGTAGCGCCAACGTTACTACTTTTGTAAAGGAAAGCGTTTCGTCAATCAATCGCAATTTTAACCAAATGCTATCCAATGGATAATCCGAAGCAATTTTGTAGGGGATATCAAATGTTTTAACAGCATTTTTTTCTATACTACTCAAAAAAATAGAAGGTTGATTTTGTAGGGTGTTCTCTAATATAAGACAACTCACATTTTTTAACATAACGTTGCCTGTATTTTGAACAGTTAGACTGATATTATTCAGTTTGTCGCGTCTTAGTGCTGTGGAGACATCTGCCAATGTAAGTAGCATCTCTATTACAGGGCTTTCACCTACGGAAAGCTCAAAAGGTATTCTTTCGCTAACTACTTTATCGGCTTGTACAATTTCAATTTCGTAGCTATAAACGCCACTTTTAATGAGTGTATCTGGCAGTAGAATGGGTAAATACACTGCTTTGGTAGATAATTTGGGGATAACAGGCAGAATAATATCCGCTAATAGGGGAGCATCACTTTGTTTTTTTGTAATCTTAGCTTTTAGTTGGATAGCACCGTCCTTGTTAGGATTTTGTATGGTCATAGGTAGGTAAGCTCTTTCTTTTGGAAGAATAGCCTCGCCATTATTATACTTGACAGAAAGAGGGGTAACCTGTAAATTTTTTTTAAGCTCATCTGGTGTTAAAGACTTAGTGAATTGCCCAATCCAACCTTGTGATGATTTTAAAATGTCTTGACTTGTCCGCCCAGCACTTAGAATGCCGCCACTACTACGTTGGAATATAGCATAGCTTTCGTCGTTTAGTTTACTACCATAAAAAGCCTCATCTTTTACTTCATATTTATCATCTTTTTCGTTTAAGATAACCGTCCAGATTCTATCTCTTCGGCTCCCTCTACTAAAAGACTTACTGCGCCCGACTGCTGCAATTCGACCATTCTGAAGCAAATAAGCATCCAAAAATCTATCATCCTCCCTTCCACCAACAGAAACATAATTCGCCAAATTACCGCTGTAATCTATAGTGTAATAAATACCATTCTCGCGAATGTTATGGTCTTTTGCATAGCCTACAATACCCAACCTTTCTTCATTTATTTGAAGTATTTTATAGCCTTCTGCTGCCGTTTTAGTAGGAATAACCTTTTCCCAAAGTTTTGTTCCTTGCTTATTAAAAGCAGCCATCCACATACTTTTTATGCCTTTTTCTTCCACATATCCAACGGTGAATAATTGGTCTTTTACCATTATTGCATGATTGATATTGGTAAATTTACCATTGTGCTGGATGACTTTTTCCCATATGATATTGCCACTAGAGGTGGTCATGACTAACCATGCTTTACTGCTGATATTTCCGACAGCCAATAGCGTATCCTGAGCAAGGACAAAAGCATTAACAAACTCTTCATCTTGGGCTGTCCCTAGGATGATTTCTTGCTCTAACACGCCTTTTTCATTCAAAAAGAGCAACCATCCATCTTTGCCACCTTTGTACGACTTGTTCACTACTTTTTTGGGCATACTACTGTATCCAGCAACTAGAATACGTCCATCAGGCATATTAGCGACGCTATTGGCACCGTCATCTGCATCTCTCCCAATATAATGTTCGGTGAAAGCGTTCATAGAGGCGTCGTGTATAACTAGGTAAATATCTTTTCCGCCGTACATACCATTGTTGGATGTACCTACGGCAATAATTTCGCCTCTCCAATTTTCTGTAATGTCAGTAATGACATCCTGTCCAGATTTGCCATATTTTCTTTCCCAAAGCGGCGCATCGGGTAGTGATTGGCTAAAGAGTGAACCACTGAGTAGAAAAAAGAGCAGGAAAAACCAAGTTTTTACAAATGTTATCATAACTAATGTGTATTATTGAATACAATCTCTTAATTAGCGATTACTTTTAATATCAAACAAACAGCCGTTTCGTTATTACTTCTATCATAGCGCGAGGTAAACGACATTCTACTTTCAGAAAACCTAACTCGCTCTTCTGGAATAAGCACATCTTCAAATGCCGCCCTGACGTGTTGAGGAAAATCATTCATTGCTGGATTAATTTTTCTCAATCTTGCTTCTATATCATCAATTGATACACTGCTGTAAATGACGCAAAGATAATCTATACCCGGCTCTATCAACTGCAATGCAGTCTCCTCACTAGGAATAACTATCTCAGCGGTGTTTTCTAGTACAAACCCCGCTACTCTATCATTTCTCAACTGCTTAGGAAAATGCAGATTAACATTGCTACTGCTGCTTTTGCTAAAGACATAAGCGTATTTTCCTCTAGGAATTTCTCGAGCCACCAACTGAAAAATATCACCTACATCAAAATGATTTTTCTGGGTAGCGTAAATTTTTTCATTGTCATCCCATCTTGTTGCTACTTCTTCAAAAAAAGGAATTTCGTCCCCTTCACTGGTAGTTAAGTAACCCGCAGGTTTCCTAAATGCAAATGTACCTGTCAATTCTTCTAACTTACTAGCGGGTACAATATCTTTACCAATTGTACTTTCTGCAAATTGATTTCCTGAATCGGGTAACATAACATACGCATAACGGCACAACTGTTCAAAATCTTCGTATCTTACTTTTATGAAGCCATTATTCCCCCAAGAAGTACCAAAACTATTCATCAACTCAAATTGCTTTTCTACATTGTCATAACCTACTAGAACCATAGCATGATAACTTATGGGAGCATCATCTTTGCTAGGTCTCCAGAGCCTTGTACCTGGTGGGATTTCTAAAAAATCACTGGTAATGGCAACGCCCACAACAATGGGCGTTTGAGTAGCTAATACTTTACAGGCTTTAGCTACTTTATTTTTAGGCGATTCGTTCAAATTGAATACCGTGGCGTAATCTGCAATCCTATACTTCTCGGCTTCTATCCTATGAAAATCAGCGGGAACAGTAGTACAATCTATTTTTTTGTAGCTAAAAGACTGCTCCAAACAGTCCCCCGTATTTTTTAACAACTCTAACGCATCTTCAATATAAGCCCCTGCGGAACAATTGTTTGAATCAACTTTAATTTGATTGTAAATAAATGCAGCCGAATGTGCCTTTTGTGTAATAATAGCAGCATCCGTCAAAGACTGACTTTGCGCCTGCATAATGGTGTAGGCACCAAAACCTACCGCCCAACCCACACATGAACCTATTTGCTTTTGATCGCCTGGCACTGGGCAGTATTTTCTTAGGCTTACTTTTATTGGGATTTCATTATATTTTGTGCCACTATAAGATGGCAATACGGGTATAGCCTTATATCGCTCGTCAGCGTAAATTAGACCAGTAACCTGTGCAAAAACATAAGATAAACTGACAGTAAAAAGTAATAGAACAGTAACAACCTTTTTCATAATTTAAAGGGTATTATATTTTTCTTAAAAGTGCTTCCTTTTGTTGACTATAAAGTCCATTTGCAGGCAATCGCTCTAAAACTCGCTTACAATTTACTTTGTCGCCAACCTTTAAATAAGCTAAAGCTAGATACCAATTACCTGCTTCTTGGCTTACATTTTCGAGCTTAGGAAGGGTGGATTCTAACATAGCTATGGATTGCTCCGCTTGATTATCAAGCAAATAACTGATACCTAAGAACAGACCAGCATTAGCATCCTTTGTTAGCCCATAGTAGGCGCTCAGTTTCTTGATAGCATCTTTGTAATCTTGCTTATCGTAAGATTCCATACCCTGCTTCAAATTATCAGCGACAAAAGAATCACTTTGATCCATAAAAATTACGTTCTCCATAGGTTGGACAAACTCGTTAAATAATCTTAACTCTTGCGTTTGCCACCATTGCTGTTGTTGCCCTATAGTATAAACCCCAAAAGATAAAGCACCAACAATAATAAGACCGAACATTAACATCCAAATCCCTCTATTATTAGTGGTTTCTAGTTGCTTCAATGGCTCTTCCGCCATAGCTGCTTGGAGGATACGATTTACCTCTAGCAACTCTTTATGTTTAGTTGCTGTCGCCAGCTTTTGACTAAACACAACTTCATCTAAAATATCCTTAGACTGAGCTGCTGCTGATAATAGCTCTTCACGCTCCTGTGGGGAAAGTTCGCCACTAGCAAGTGATTGTAATTTTTCTTCTATTTCAAAATTTTTCATTGTGTTAGTGTAATTATTGAGTAGTTTTGACTTATTCATTTCTTAATCTGTTTAAATTTCAACATCAAGTTGAACTATTTTTTCAACTATTTTCTTCAACTTTTTTCTACAATCGAAAATGCGCTTTCGCAAATTGTCATAATCGTATTGCATTTTTTCTGCTACCTCTTGTAAACTAACCTTCTTCAGATGATACAACTGAATAATTGTTCTACAAGGCTCACCCATTTGCTCAATGCCGCTGTGGATAGCTTGTAAATACTTATCCTTCACAATAGCACTGGCTAAATCACTGCTTGATTCATCTGCTATCTGCAACACTCCATCATCTAACGAACTTTTCGGCTGATTTCTCTTTCGCCTAAGTTCCTCTCGCCAAGAATTAGCAGTTAACTGATAAATGTAACGCTCCAATTTCCCTTGTTCTTGATAGCGTCCTTCTTTTACAGCAATCCATAAATCCAAAATCACCACCTGCACCATCTCTCTCGCCTCTTCCTCTGAACCACTATTTTTGCGAACATAACCCATTATCAAATGGCCGAACTTTTGGTATAAAAATTTAAACACCTTAGCATCTTTCTCCAAAAGTCCACTGATAATTTCTTCTGACGTGTATTTCATTTACGGTAGTGGTTTTCTTTATTGTTTTATTTGATTTACAATAACATTACCTGGCAACAAAAATGTTACAAAATTATTTAGCTAAAATTTTTTAGAAAAAAAGGAAGGTGAAACATTGGTAACATTTTTCGTTTTATGACATCTAAATATAGGTAAATAATTGATAGGGTAATAAAATCGTTGAATAATCCGGGACAATTAATTCATTATCAGAATAAATACATTTAGTCCAACAATTTTATCCCCTATACACTTAATTACTTGCAAACTAATCATTTAGAAAAAAGTTAACATAAAAGAACATGAGCAAGCAACTATTATTATCGTCCTTAATTATTGTGGCTATAACCATGAGCTTGAGCAACACAAATGCTCAAATAGCAGCAACATCCTCCAGCATTAACAAGCCTTTATCCAGTTTTCCTGCCCCTAAAGGTATTGAGGCTAGCGATGGTACCTATGATAGATTTGTCCTCATTCGTTGGGAAGCTTGCGAAAAAGCCACAGACTACAAAGTGTTTCGCTCGACTTCCTCTAAAGCAACGACTTTACAAGAAATAAGCAATGCTTGGCAAAAAAGTACTTGGATTTGCGACTACAGTGCGCAACCCAACGTGGATTACTATTACACTGTAGTCGCTACGGATAGTAAGCAAACCTCACCAATTGGCGACCTAGACAAAGGCTTTTTGAAGAAAAAAGATGATGTAGTGATAGAAGACAAAGACCTGCTAGTAGAAAATGAAGCCTACGGTACTCAGAAAAAAGTATTTCTACTTATCTCAGGCTTAGAGTTGAACAAGAGCAGCTACCTTGCTGGAGAGCGTATTAATTTAGATATTTATTTTCAAAATATATTTGACCAACCAACGCCAAGAACAGAGGTTAGAATATATCTATCTACAGATGCTGTCTTAGATTGGAGCGATCCACTAATACATACAAAGTCATTGAGCAGCGTACAGAAAAACGTCAACTTTGATTTGTCCGAAGAGCTTCAATTACCTGATAATCTGTTAGACGGAAAATATCATCTAATCGTAGTAACTTCACCTGACAATGCGATATTGGCGAGTAAAATAATTCAAACATCACTTACGATAATCAACCGAGAATAAATACTATGAAAAATTTTAAATGGCTTATTGCCCTTATCTTCCTTACAAGTCCATTACTGGGGATAGCACAATGTGATAATATCGTCCTATCCTTGACTTCAACTGTGCAAGTTGAACCTGACTGTAACAACAAATTGATAGACATAACATTCACACTGCCCTCCACCCACACATCAGATAGGTTTGATATAGCCTATCGAATAGGAGAACAAGTGTATCGACTCAACAATATCCAAAATGGGCACACTATCCAGCAAAAGCTAGCTGTTGGGGAAGTCATTATTATCTCTGCTATCCTTTTGGATGGAGATGATGACGACGATGATGATGACGATGATGACACAGGTGGCGACGATGATGATGACACAGGCGGCGACGATGATGATGACACAGGTGGCGGCGACGATGACGACGACACAGGCGGCGACGATGATGATGATGACACAGGTGGCGACGATGATGATGATGACACAGGCGGTGGCGACGATGACGATGACACAGGTGGCGATGATGATGACACGGGCGGCGACGACGACGATGATGATGATGACACAGGTGGCGACGATGATGACGATGACACAGGCGGCGACGATGACGATGATGACACAGGTGGCGGCGATGATGATGATGATGACACAGGTGGCGGCGACGATGATTGTGCTGTAGCTCTAAATATAACCTCTAATCAGCCAGTTTGTGGGCAAAACAATGGTAGTATAACAGTATCGGGTGTTAATGGTACAGCACCTTATCAATATAGCATCAATGAGCGTCCCTTTCAAGGAAGTGGAAATTTCAACGGGTTAAATAGTGGCACATTCACCGTAAGTGTACGAGATGCGAATGGCTGTGAGGCGAGCCAAAGCGTAACATTGACAGCGCCGAGTGCGCCAAGTTTAAGTGCTAACGTTGGAAGC
>DAITMC010000002.1:0-11747 GCA_036835365.1 Saprospiraceae bacterium | reverse complement strand
GTTTGAATGGGGGTGCATTACAAGGCGGTACGACCTTTGGCAGTCTAGGCGCAGGGAGTTACACACTGCTTGTACGAGATGCGAATGGCTGCGAGGCAAGCCAAAGCGTAACATTGACAGCGCCGAGTGCGCCAAGCTTAAGTGCTAACGTTGGAAGCCAACCGAGTTGTGGACAGAATAATGGATTCATCACAGTATCGGCGAGTGGCGGACGAGCGCCATATCAATTTAGTTTGAATGGGGGTGCATTACAAGGCGGTACGACCTTTGGCAGTCTAGGCGCAGGGAGTTACACACTGCTTGTACGAGATGCGAATGGCTGCGAGGCGAGCCGAAGCTTTACTTTACAAGATGAAGGAAGTATAAGTTTAGCTATTGCTTCAACCAATAAGCCGGGATGTGGTCAAACTAATGGAGCGATTACGGTGCAAACTAATGGTGGCGTTGCGCCCTTTACTTATGCGCTTAATAGTGGCAATTTTCAGAATAGTGCCACCTTCACTAATTTAGGTGCAGGAACTTACACGATTAGGGTTAGAGATGGACGAGGCTGTCAAGGAGCAATTGGTGTTGAATTACGCGACCCTAGTTTTGGGTTATCAGGTGCAAGAATAACAATACCAGGCGGCGGAACTGGTGGTGGAACTGGCAATGACAACTCAATTTCACTTTGTATAGGACAGCGTAGTAATCTTAATGGAAACTTAGCAGATGGCGCTATGGGGCGTTGGTCTTCTACACCACAGGGCTTACAATTTAGTAATCCGAATACTCGAGCGACCACTATAACGGCAAATCAAGCAGGCACTTACCTCGTGAAGTGGTCTTTATCAACCACTAATTGTCCTAATTACAGCGAAGCAAGTGTGGAAATAGTTATTCCTGAAATACCTGAAGCAAAAGATGATGTAGCAATTGAAGTAGAAACAACGAAAGATATAATCCTTCAAATTCTGGATAACGATAAAATAAACGGGGAAGTAACAGTAAGTTTGGTAAGCACACCAAGTTTTGGAAATGTTAGTTTGCTTCCAGATAACACGATTCAATACTCCGCAAAAGAAGGCTCTGGTGTAGATGAATTTACTTACGAGATATGTTTGGTGAATTGTCTTGATGCTTGCAGTGAAGCTGTGGTACGTATTAACGTTACAGAAAATGAAGAAGAAATCTGTGAAATAGAGAAAGTCGATCCTCGTGTTGTTTTCCCCGAAGGAATAACGCCTAATAATGATGGCTTTAATGATGCTTTAGAATTTAAAATTGTAGATAAATTAGGTTGCCCTACCAACTATGCAAAAAGTGATATTACCATTTTTAATCGTTGGTACGACAAGGTGTATTATCAAGAGCCTTACGAAAATGCTTGGTATGGACAAGCACAAGATGGTAGGGAGTTGCCCCCTGGTATTTACTACTATGTACTAAGGGTGAAGCGAGAAGGCAAAAAAGATTACATTCGCTTTGGCAATGTGACGGTATTTAAAGATATAGATTAGGAGGAGGTATTTACGTTAGCTAAATCCTAAACATTTAGCTAACGTAAATCTGTTTTAGTTTTCTGATAATTAAAATCCGAACTTAAATTTAATTTGCTGCTTCTGTATTTTCTAACATAATGGCATCAAGTGCTTTTTGCTTCACCATTTGGTTGAATAATGGCAATTCTTGTGCTTTTATGGTTTGGAATATATTGAGCTGTTCATTGATAGATTTGGTTAATGCTTCTTTTACGGCGTACATTTGTTGAGTTGGCGGAAATTCACCATCTGCTAAAGCATTCAGATGGGCTAATTTATTGGTCAAACGAATAGGAAAATTCAGTGGATCTTGCCCACTTTTATTTTTCGTTTGATAAAGTGCTTCTTCTACTTGCGTCATTTTCTGGTCTATTGCTTTTGCTTTGTCCACTAGGTCTTTCATCTCAGGATTGTCCTTGATGCGTTTGGTATAAGTATTCATTTGCTCGCGAATGCTGCGAATTTCTTTAATTGCTAAATGTGCTTCGGATACTTTTTCCTGTACTGAACGCAAGAAATCGAATTGCTCCTTGTAGCCTTCAGGCGTGGTTGGTGAAGTAGGTTGTTGGAGAATCTCAAACGCTGCTTCTTGGCTTTCTTTACCAACCGTCAAGCGTACTTTGTATTTGCCAGGCATTGCTAAAGGACCGTTCATAGATGCCCACCAAAGAATCATACCTTCAAAGGATTCAGCTTCGCCATAACGCATATTCCATACAAAGCGGTTGCTACCCGATTTTATAGCCAGTTGATTTTTCTTCTCTTTTGCTTTGGTAGAAAATTCTTTGATGACTGTTCCATCAGCTTCTAAGAACGTTAAGGCTACGGTTGTAGTATCAGCGGGTTTTTCCTTCAAGTAGAAATGAACCATAACCCCACCAGGATGATTTTGTCCTGCTGTTTTAGAAGGTTTGGCTTGTCTGCCCGCCATTCTGTAAGCAGCCATGGGTTGGAATAGATGAACATCTGTATTGGCTATTTTATCAGAAAGTTGATGGAGTACCGTCAAATCGTCAATCATCCAAATGCTTCTTCCTTGCGTCGCTGCAATGAGGTTGTCGTTTTTAATGGTTAAGTCCGTAATAGGAACAATGGGCAGATTCATTTGGAAAGTGCGCCAACTTGCACCATCGTCAAAGGAAATATACATCCCATTTTCTGTGCCAGCATAGAGCAGCCCCTTTCTCTTGGGATCAGCGCGCACAACTCTAGTAAAGTCGTTTTGTGCAATGCCTTCTACAATTTTTGTCCAAGTTGCGCCATAGTTGCTAGTTTTGAACAAATAAGGCTTGAAATCGCCACTTTTATACATCGTGGCAGCGACATAACAACCTGCTGCATCAAATGGGTCGGGTTCAATGCTATTAATCATAATCCAGTCGGGTATTTCCTTTGGCGTAATGTTTTTCCAATTTTTACCTCCATCTGTCGTTAAATGAATCAATCCATCGTCAGAGCCTACCCAAATAACACCCTCTTTTAAAGGCGATTCAGCAGCGGCAAAAATTGTACCATAATACTCTACCGAAGTATTGTCCTTAGTGATAGGCCCGCCTGAAGGTCCCATTTTGGTGGTATCATTTCGAGTCAAGTCTGGACTGATGACTTCCCAGTTTTGCCCTTCGTTGTAGCTTACGTGCAGTACATGAGAGCCTGCATAGAGTTTATTAGCATGATGAGGAGAAAAGAACATGGGGAAATTCCATTGGAAGCGGTAGCGCATTCCATCCACGCCATAGCCCATAGGATTGTCGGGGTAAACACTAACGGCTCTGTTGAGTCCAGTTTTGTGGTCTAAACGATCAATATAGCCATCGTAGCAACCGCCGAATATAATGTCCTTATTCTGTGGATGAACGGCAATATGTCCACATTCGCAACCAGCAGTTTCTTCCCATGCTTGCTCATCTATGTATGCGCTTGTGGTGCGGTGCAAAATGCGCTGTGTGCTGTTGTCTTGCTGTGCAACATAAATTCGATAAGGGAAATGATTGTCTGTAACGACTCGATAATATTGAGCGGTGGGTTGGTTGAAATAAGTACTCCAATTTTCGCCAGCATCGTAAGAAACTTGTGCACCGCCATCATCGGCGATAATCATGCGTTTGGAATCTTCTGGTGCAATCCACAAATCGTGATGATCGGAGTGAGGGGACTGAAAGGAGGTAAATGTTTTTCCGCCATCTTTAGAGCGATGGTAGCTGACATTGAGCACATACACCACATCTTGGTCTTTGGTATCTGCATAAATGCGCGTATAGTACCAAGCTCTTTGGCGCAGGGCACGGTCTTCATTGAGCTTTGTCCATGTTTCCCCAGCGTCATCAGAGCGAAATACTCCTCCTGTTTGCGATTCAATAATTGCCCAAACTCTATTAGCATTGACCGGCGAAACGGTAACGCCAATAATGCCCAGCGTATCTTTGGGTAAGCCATTATTTCTGCTGATGTCCTGCCAAGTATCGCCGCCATCTGTACTTTTCCACAGTCCGCTACCTTCGCCACCGCTTGATAAATTGTATGGATTGCGTCTGATTTTCCATGTGGAAGCGTAGAGCACTCTAGGATTGTTTGGGTCTATGATTAAATCGCAAGCACCTGCGGAAGCACTAACAAAGAGAACTTTTTCCCAAGTAGTACCGCCATCTTTGCTTCTATAAACGCCGCGCTCTTCATTGTCTTTGTAAAGATTTCCTAGAACGGCAGCATATACCAAGTCAGGATTTTTAGGATGGATTCTAATTCTTGGAATGTGGAATGATTGCTCCAAACCAATATGCTTCCAGGTTTTGCCAGCATCCATTGATTTCCAAGCACCATTGCCAGAGGAAACATTACCCCGTACAGTAACTTCGCCGCCACCTACATAAATAATATTGGGGTCGTATTCGCTGACGGCTACTGCACCAATAGAGCCACCAAAGTAGCCATCAGAGATGTTTTCCCAAGTACCTCCGCCATCGGTAGTGCGCCATACGCCACCGCCTGTTGCGCCCATGTAAAAAAGCATTGGCTGACCTGCAACGCCTGCTACGGCAGCAGAGCGTCCACCACGATGTGGACCAATATTTCTCCACTCAATCGCATTGTAAAGGGAAGCATCGTAAGTGATAGCTGTTGGGTTTGTGGTAGCTATTTCAGGTGTTGTTCTTTTGCTGCGTTGCGCATGGGTTGACAGGGTCATCATGACTGTCATAAACAGGATTCCCCCCCAAAGAGCGTTATTCTTTTTCATACTAATTTTGATTAAATTTTGTTTTGATTAATTTTTTCAGAATAAATATAGTGAAGTGTTGGGATAATCACTTCACTATATGCCGATTTATTTTTGCCTAAAGAAAAGACTAATGGAAACGCCTGTAAAATTAAAGTGCTTGCGTAATTGATTTTCGAGGTAGTTCCTGTAAGGTTCTCTTACATGATCGGGCGCATTGCAAAAAAAAGCAAACGATGGATAGTGGGTCGGTAGTTGGGTGACGTATTTTATGGTGATAAATTTTCCACGATAGGCTGGGGGAGGGTAGCTTTCTATGGCTGCCAACATGACTTCGTTCAATGTAGAAGTTTTGATCTTTTGAGACCGGCTAGCATAGACTTCTAATGCTTTATCTACTGCTTTTGAGATGCGTTGTTTTTCTGTTACAGAGGTAAAGATAATAGGCACATCGTTGAATGGTTCCAGTTTATTGAGTATTTTTTGTTCAAAGTCGCGTGCTGTATTGGTTTCTTTTTCTAATAAATCCCATTTATTCACCAAAATAACTACGCCTTTTTTTCGTCGAACGATGATTTTAAAGATGTTCATATCTTGGGCTTCCATACCTGTTTGTGCATCAATCATCAACAAAACCACATCAGCATCTTCAATGGCTTTGATTGCACGCATAACAGAATAAAATTCTAAATTTTCATACACTTTATTCTTTTTTCTAATGCCTGCGGTGTCAATCAGCAAAAATTCTTTTCCAAATTTATTGTATTTGGAGTGAATAGAATCGCGTGTGGTGCCTGCAATATCTGTAACAATATTTCTATCTTCACCTAGTAAAGCATTGGTTAGAGAAGATTTCCCTACGTTGGGTTGTCCAACAATGGCAATTTTAGGTAAATCGGATGAGGATACAGTATCCTCTTCTAGTTGTTCAGCTAAGGCATCTAACAATTCACCTGTTCCGCTGCCCGTCAACGAAGAAAGGAAGAAGGTGTTTTCAAACCCTAAGCTCCAAAATTCATTGGCAGCTAGTAATCTAGCATGATTATCTACTTTGTTGACGGCTAAAAAAACAGGTTTTTTGCCTTTCCTAAGCATATCGGCAATTTGGTCATCCAGATCAGTAATGCCCGTTGTAACATCCGTCATAAACAGTATCGCTACGGCTTCTTCAATGGCGATGCGCACTTGGTCTCTGATGGCGGCTTCAAAAACATCGTTGGAATGTTCCACAAAACCACCGGTGTCAATAACGGTAAAAGACTTGCCATTCCAATCAGAAATGCCGTATTGTCTATCGCGTGTTACGCCGCTAATGTCGTCAATAATGGCTTGACGCTGCCCAATTAATCGGTTATACAAGGTTGATTTGCCTACGTTAGGTCGCCCAACAATCGCTACAATATTTCCCATAATAATTACTAAAGGTCTGCCTAATAGTTAGTTAAGCCAGTTTTGATTTTTGAATTGTGGGTGTTGATTTTTCAATCAGTCTTCCAACAACTCAACACACTAATTTTTGTATCCAAATTGTTTCAGTAAAAAATCATTATCTCGCCAATTATCTTTCACTTTAACATGTAATTCTAAAAAGACTTTCTTTTCTAAAAAAGTTTCTATGGCTTTTCTTGCTTCAGTACCCAATTTTTTGATGGCTGTTCCGTCTTTACCTATAAGGATAGATTTTTGAGAATTGCGTGCTACGAAGATATTGGCTAAAATTTTTACTAATGCTTCACCTGTTTTGGTTTTATCTTCTTTAAAATGTTCCACCATAATTTCTACGGAATAAGGTATTTCTTCGTGGTAGAGTAACAATATTTTTTCGCGAATAATTTCACTCACAAAAAAACGCTCCGACCTATCCGTAATTTGGTCTTTAGGATAGTAAATTGGACCCTCTGGGGTATAATTGAGAATAACTTTTAGCAGGCGCTCCGTATTTTTTTTGTGTAAGGCAGCAATTGGAATAATCTCTTTGAAAGGCAATCGCAAGTTCCACGACTGGATGAGTTGTAATAGTTTTCCTTCTTCAATGGTATCAATTTTATTGATAACCAAGAACAACGGTATATCTTTTGCTTGGCGCAATCGCTCTAAAATAGGGTCATCCTCGGCATAAGTTTCGTTGGCATCTATCACAAAAAGCATCACATCGGCATCCTCAAAAGTAGAGTGCGCAAAGTGGTTCATTTGTTCTTGCATCTTGTAGATAGGTTTTTCAATCATGCCTGGTGTATCTGAAAACACCAATTGGTAACCCTCGTCGCTCAAAATACCAATAATTCGATGTCTTGTCGTTTGTGGCTTTGGGGTAATAATGCTCATGCGTTCCCCCAATAAAGCATTCATCAATGTTGACTTTCCCACATTAGGGCGACCGATGATATTAATAAATCCTGATTTGTGCATTCACTATTACGCTGTAAAAATCTAACAATCAAATTAGTACGTCAATCTTTTGGTTTGTCCATTCACAAGACTCTCCATTAATTCAAACAACAAATTAGGCTTATGCGGTCGCCAGTTGATGTTGTTGAACGTTTTACCAAAGTTAACAAAATATTGAAGGCGAGTATCGTGCATTTCTTCCTCGACGTGCTTTAAAATGTTGACAAAGCAAATCCAGCCACTTTCATCACTCACGTCTTCGTACCATTCTTCGTAGTAGCTGTCGTCGGAGCCATGAAAGTTCAACACATTTTCGCAGATGAGGATGTACTTGGTAACACCCAATTTTAACATACTATCCACTACTTCTCGCTTGAGGTACATAATGTCATTGAATAAACAATCGTTCCATTCTCCAATTAGTTCAATAATGGCATATCCTTCGTCATAACTAACATACAATGCTTTCATGTACAGTGTGTTAGAGCCAAATGAATCCCATTGTGGATGAATAAAGTAGTTATATACTTTTTGCGTAAATTGAAATTCACTGTACTCTCTTCCAAAGAACGGAGAACTGCTGTCTTCGTCAGCAATATAGTGCTCCCGCCAGTGATAATATGGTTCTATATCGTGCATTTTTTCTTTTGCTTTTTAATGAAATGTAAAAAGAGCTTTTCTCTTTCAAATCTCCATCCTAATTTTCCATTCCTTAGGATAATAATTGTTCAAACGATGTTCTAATCCCTTGATCCAACCTAAGTTAACACCATCGAACTGCACCAAGTGCCATCCTTGAGTGCTTTGCGCTAGTTCAAAAATCTCCCTTTTTAAATACTTTAGCGCTTGTTGTTTATCGAGTTGAATGGTAGGCAAATCTTTTGCGACATCTTTACTAACGGCTAGATGGTGCGATGGAATGAGTGCTTTGCCTTTCAACGTTCCTACTTCCAAGCCATAAGTGCTTTTATGCAACACACTGGATAAAAGTTGGTAGGATTCAACTAAATCAACTTGAAATGCAAAGATAGTGCCTTTTTCTGTTTGAAAAAAGGTATATTTTTCAGCTTCTTGTAAGTAATGTTGCCAAGCGGTAGTTTCTTTGGGTTTAAGCCTTTTTAAGTGCTTGAACGGCAAGGACTTAACTGGTGTGTTTTCTACATAGGATGGCTGTTGAAAAAGACTAACGAAAAAGCCTTCTCCTTTTAAGCGATGAGGATAAAACTGATAGCCATAAACGTTTTTGAGTTGCTGCTCTTCAATATTCCAGTCGTTTGGAAAATTTATTGGTAGGCTTTCTAAACCAAATGTCTTATGTAGCCACAAAGCATTTTCTATGTTTTCCTGATGGTTGTAAGTGCAAGTGCTGTATATCAGTTTGCCATTGGGCGACAATAGTTGTTGAGCAAGGCTTAAAATGCTTTGCTGCCGCATGGCGCAGTGCTGTACGGCTTGTGGCGACCATTCCGCTATTGCTTTTGGGTCTTTGCGAAAAAGCCCTTCACCCGAGCAAGGTGCATCTACAAGAATAAGGTCAAAATACCCAGTTAAACGTTTGAAATTGCTAGGCTCGTAGTTGCTTATCATCACATTTCGATTGCCCCATTTACATAGATTTTCTTGCAAAATCTGATAACGATTTTTAATGACCTCATTGGCTACCAGTAGGCTATTATCTTGCAGTTCGGAGAGTAGTAATGTAGATTTTCCTCCAGGTGCAGCACATAAATCTAGTACTTTAAGCGGTTGATTAATAGGGAGTTGTGTTTGTAAGATACTGCCAATAGACATAGAAGAAGCCTCTTGTACATAATATGCGCCAGCATGAAGAAGGGGGTCAAGTGTGAACTTAGGACGCTCTTTTAAATACACTCCTTTAGGATTCCATTTTACACTTTCGCAATTTTTTTTGTTTTTAAATTCAATTTTATCATTCCACCGAATCGAAACGGCTGTTTCGTTAAGTAATGAATGTTGGAAAGCATGATAATCCTTACCAAGCAACGTTTGCATCTGCTGCACAAAAGCAGGCGGTAAATTCATATTAGCGAATGTTTATTAGTTTTGTTGAAGTGTTTATGAATAAAGACTTCAACAACTGACAAAATAACAATGGCATAGGTCTTGAGAATAAATATTTTATTGTAAGAAATTTTTTTCGAGCCATAAAACTATTCAATTATATGCAGAAAGGAAATATCTCAGTACAAACGGAAAATATCTTTCCAATTATCAAGCAATTCTTGTATTCAGATAGGGAAGTATTTTTGAGGGAGTTAGTGTCCAATGCAGTAGATGCAACTACGAAACTAAAAACACTTGCCAAAAGAGGTGAAGTGCAAGGTGAAATAGGCGATACCACCATTGAAATTCTGGTAGATGAATCGGCTAAAACGCTCACTATCAGAGATAGGGGCATTGGTATGACTGAGGAAGAAGTGAATAAATATTTGAACCAAGTGGCGTTCTCTAGTGCGCAAGAATTTCTAGACAAGTACAAAGACGAAGGCAATATCATTGGTCATTTTGGTTTGGGCTTTTATTCTGCTTTCATGGTGGCGAAGAGAGTAGAGGTACTGACAAAATCGTACAAAGGAGGTGCAAAACCTGTCAAATGGTCATGTGAGGGCGACCCATCGTACATTATCGAAGATGTGGAAAAAGATTTTCGAGGTACAGATGTAGTGCTTTACATTGAAAATGAAGGAGATAAGGAGTTTTTAGAGCGCAATCGCATTGAGGACTTATTGAACAAATACGCAAAATTCTTGCCTGTCCCTATTCAATTTGGTACAAAAACTGAAACGCGTTACGAAGGGGAAGGCGAGGAAGAGCAGGAAATTAAAGAGGAAGTTCCGAATATTATCAATAATCCAAATCCAATTTGGAAAAAACAACCTACTGAATTAACAGACGAGGACTACAAAGAGCTGTACAACGAGTTGTATCCGTTTAGTCCAGCTCCGCTATTTTGGATTCATCTGAATGTGGATCATCCTTTCAATTTGACGGGTATTTTGTATTTCCCCAAAATCGGTAATTCCATTGCTGAACAGCGCAATAAAATTCAACTTTATTCCAATCAAGTTTATGTCACAGACAATGTAAAGGAAATTGTACCTGAGTTTTTGACCTTGCTACATGGCGTAATTGACTCACCCGATATTCCGCTCAATGTGTCGCGCTCCTATTTGCAAAGCGATAGTAATGTGCGAAAAATAACTAACCACATTACCAAAAAAGTAGCGGATAAACTCAATGAACTGTTCAATAAAGACCGCAAGGCTTTTGAGGAAAAATGGTCTGATTTAGGGGTATTCGTTAAGTACGGCATGATTACGGAGGAGAAATTCTACGACCGTGCGCAAAAATTTACTTTACTGAAAAATACAGAAGGAGAACACGCTACGATCGAAGATTACAAATCAAAAGTAAAAGACTTACAAACGGATAAATATGATAAAGTGATTTTCCTTTACACCAATCAGATGAATGAGCATCATAGCTATATTGAAGCGGCTAAGGGTCGAAATTATGATGTTCTAGTGTTTGATAACATTTTGGATAACCACTTCATGCAACATTTGGAAACGAAGTTGGGCGATATCACTTTTGTGCGTGTGGACTCTGATACGGTGGATATGTTGATTCAAAAAGACGAAAACAAAGAATCGGTGCTAACGGAACAAGAGCAAGAGAGCGTAAAATCTGCTTTTGAAGTCTTCACAAAGGAAACCGCAGGGGCTAACGTGCAGCTAAAAGCCCTTTCGCCCGAAGATGCCCCCGTCGTGATTACCAAACCGGAATTCCTGCGCCGCATGATGGAAATGCAAGCCTTACAAGGCAATAGCTTTGGCGGCAGTTTTCCAGATTCTTATAATGTAGTGGTCAATTCTAATCATCCGCTGGTGGCAGATAAACTTCTAAAACTAGAAGGCGACGAACGCAACGACTTAGCAAAATATCTTTACGATTTGGCACTACTCAATCAAGGAATGCTGAAAGGCAAAGGATTGAGCGACTTTGTACAGAAGGCACTGAAATTTGTGAATTGATAAAATGGCGCATTTTGCCGTTTTGCAAAAGCGAGAACTCTTCTAGCATTTAATCTGCCTTAAACGGATGCAAAGTTCTTGCTTTCGCCAAACGGCTGCCATCAATCGTTTTTTTCTACGGTCTGCTCGGTTATTGCTGCTACATCAGTTCTTACGAAGATAAGGAAGGAAATAAAAAGTACGCTACGGAAATCATTGCGGAAAGTTTTATCCTGCTCGACAAGGGGTCGGATAAAGAGACGATATCAGAAACAACTATCTCAAATTAAATGAAAATAGACTGGAGCGCTGAGGCATAAATATTGTTTGGTGCAAAAAGTAAAATCTGGTAAACTTGCGTTTATTACTCGAAATATTAAAATAAACGCAATAATGATGATAAAAGCTACCAAAATCATACACAAAGCGCAAACGAGAATCAAAGTTGATTTTCCTTATAACCAGACCTTTGTTGCCTTGCTACGGCAGATAGAAGATGCTCGATGGAGTGCTACACACAAGGCTTGGCACATTCCTTATACTCAAGAGGCTTTTGCAAAATTGAAAAGCCTCTTTCCAGAAATTGAAGTA
>DAITMC010000001.1:21934-55570 GCA_036835365.1 Saprospiraceae bacterium | reverse complement strand
CTTGGAATTACGGCAGGGTTATGGAATTATCAGTTGCAACTAAAACATTGATTAATATAGATGAATAAGTCTATTTCTCAATTTCACAAAGTGTGACGGTTCAATGCAATACTACGAGTTGTTTCTTCACAGACCCTACTCCCTATACAAGTGTATATAGAGCCAATGTTACAACAAATGGAAAAGTTGTAGCAAACTATGAATGGACACACAGTCCAATTAATGCCGCTACTTTCTCCCCTGTGAATGGCAACAATACTTATTCTATTAGTTGGTTAAATACACCAAACAGCCCTACAAGGACAATTAAAGTCAAAGTGAATTTTACAGATGGAAGTTTCGTTGAATCAAGCACTCAAAACGTAATAGTAAAACATATCGCACCAATAACTTCTATGACCATCACAGGTGGTAGCCCAAGTACAATTAACACATCAGCCGCTAGTGTTTCTATTCCATGTGGTATTGCGACTAGAACTGTCAGTGTTCCAACACCTTTTACCGACCCTAATCAAGCAGTAACCTACACATGGTCATTGCCGCCAGGTTGGACAGGGTCATCCACAACAAATACAATTAACGTGACAACAACCACAGGCAGTGGTGGTGTTATTTCAGTAAGAGCTAGACGCACAGATGGAAACGGTTTTGTAGAGCGCATTTTCATTATGAACATTACGAGACCTGTTGTATCAATACCAGTTGTTTCTGGAAATACAGCTTTGTCTATTTGTGTTGGCTCAACACGATCATTCTCAGCTACTGCTGCAAATGCAACCACATTTAGTTGGTCAGGTACAGGTCCTATTGCATTAACGCCTAGTCAAGCTTCTGTAAATGTACTTGCGACAGGAAACGGGAAACCGACCCTTACCGCCACAGCCAATAATGCTTGTTTAATACCTCAATCTACAACTGTTTTTTTATCATCTGGTATTCCAACTATTAACAGCAGCAATGATGTACTTGTTGACGGACATCCTAATTATTATCCCAATTACACAACGGGTAGTTCTTTTATCAGTATCCAAAATCAAGGTGTCTGTACCGCATATATTTGGGAATTATTCGGTGGTAGCGGATACTATTATGCGAGTTATGGTTGCAGTGCTTGTAATAACCCATCGTACAATCAATGTAATTCAGCAAATGCTTCTACAAGTAGTTCAATGGCACTTCGGGTACGATCAGCTAATAATTGTGGCATTGGCAACGATGTCATTATCCCGCTCCAAGTGAGTAGTGGCAGTGGCTATTACCAGATGGTAAGTGCTAATCCTGCCAAAAATATAATTGCTGTTGAATTAAAAGGAGACCAGCCATATAACAAGTTAAAAACGATGGATTTAGTTAGTGATTCTCGTTCAAACATTGTGAGGCATTATGCTATTAACAATTTACAACGGTCAGAGGCACTTGTGGAGGATAAAAGAATCTCGTTTGAAGTCTCTGATTTACCACGTGGCATTTATCACTTAATTATGGTTTTTGGAGAAAATAAAAGTTTCAATGAAACTATTATTTTAGAATAACAACTTTTGAAATGGGAAGGGCTTATGCCTTTCCCATTAACTCACTTCCTTCTTTGGAGCATTCCGCAGTTTTGTGGAAAGTGATTTGTTAGTGCCCGCCTAACTGAGGTTTAATACAAAAGGTCAACCCGCTTTGATGAGCCATTTGTCGAGCTTCCAGCGGCGTTCATCTTTTTTGATTTGATAGTATTGGTTGGGCAGCGCACCCAGCATTTTCAGCGTCTCATCTGTGCTGTTGAGATCAAGTATAAGCGGTCGCCCAGCATTGGTTTTGATGAGCATATCGAGGGCATAAACAGTTGCTAACTTTGAAGGCAAGTTCGATAAATCAACAGGCAGCAAACTGAGCAATTTGCCATGGCTGTAAATAAAATAGTTGGCAGCAAGCAACTCGCCTTTTTCATTTTCGATGCCATTATCAAAGCCAATGCCTCTGTGCATGGCGTTGTACATAACGCGTTGCAAGGCATGAAACTTATCTTCCAAGTCTTTTCTATCTACTGCATGGTCGCGAAAAAATTGGGCAATGCGTTCTGGCTTCAAATTAGAAACTGGTCTTAAATAACTTTTCTTGGCTTCTTTCAATAAATCAATCGTAGCGGGTGCATAATTTTGCTGGATAACTTCATAAGGTTGGTCTAGCCAAAGTTGATAGTTATTCTTTTTTTCCCATTCGTAGCGTTTATTGGTTTGAAATTGATGGCGTTCATTCAACGCAATCTGAAAATAATCATACTCCTTGGGAATCGCATCCAAAAAGGCTTGAATGCGGTTGGGCGACAGCACATGAATAGAAAATATTCCCAACTCGCGCGCCAACACGGGTTGAAATAAATATTTTCGCTTTAAAATATCTTGTTTCCAAACCAGCGGAAAGACCGATTCGTAATCCCCTTCCACAAGCGCATCCCATTGCTTTGCTACATTATTTAAGAACCATCGGTAGCCAAAAGGACTACCATTATTAGCGTAATGAACGCAGCTATCCCATCTTATGGCATGCAAATCCTCTTGCTTGACTAGGCGAATCTCCATAATTTCAGTCAGTAATTTTTTTATTTGAATTGCAAAGCAAAAAAGCGATTGTCCAAAGCAACCGTAGGTTGTTGATAGACAAAAAGCACATGTGCCATGCCTTTTTCTTCTTTGTACAAGGACAATAATCTACATTCTACGAAACCTGAGAATCCATCTTTAAGTTTAAAAAAAGCAGACTTTCCCCAATCTGCATGAAACCAAACCAAATCTTCTTCCGATACATCATGAATGGCAATAATGGCTTCTTGCTCATTAGTCGCCAAATGTGTTAGCATTCTACTAAATTGAATATGAGGAATATGTGCAGTAAGGTCATTTTCCTGATAAGGTTGAATGATGTATCGAATTTCCAGTTTCTCTTTTTTGGAGCGAATAGCAAAATCATAGGATTGTAAATCATTCTCTAACACATGAATATCCTTATAATCCGAATCTAAAGGCACTACCCACTCCATAGAAGCAGCCGCCAATTTTTGGGCAAATTCTTCTGACAATTCTACTCGCTGCGCTGTCATGGAAGTTACCAATAGGCAAAAGCAAAATATAGTTCGTGTTGAATTCATGAATATTGATTTTGTATTCTAACTTACAGAAAAGCAAACAAAAATCTCTAATTTAATTCCAATAATTTTAGAATCGTTGATATATTTCACCCATCATTCATCGAAAAAACGAATAACTATGTCCAACAGAAGAACTTTTTTAAAACATTCTGCACTGGGTTTAACGGCATTACCATTGACCAGTCTGCCTACATTTTCTGCGGCAACAAAGCTACCCGAAAAATTGACCGTCGTTTTTCAGGGAGATTCTATCACCGATGCTTTCCGAAACAAAGCTACGTACTACCCCAATAATATGCAAGGCATGGGCAACGGCTATGTGCATCACATTGTAACGCATTTGATGGGCAATTACCCCACTACCCAATGGCAATGCTACAATAGAGGTATTAGCGGCAACAAAGTATTTCAACTGGCAGAACGCTGGGAGGACGACTGTATGCAACTTAAGCCAGATGTGTTAAGTGTATTAATTGGTGTGAATGATTTTTGGCATACGTTAACTAACAATTACGGCGGAACTGTTGACACCTATGAAAGTGATCTTCGAGCATTATTGACGAGTACTAAAAAGGCTTTTCCTAGTGTAAAAATACTTATTGGCGAGCCATTTGTGGTAAAAGGGGGTACAGCAATTATTGAGGAAAAGTGGTTTCCCGCATTTGCGGCTTATCAAAAAGCAGCGCGCAAGGTAGCTCAAGAGCTGGGCGCTGTATTAGTGCCTTATCAACAAGTGTTTGATGATGCGTTGAAGGTTGCGCCTGTTGCTTACTGGTGCGCTGATGGGGTACATCCTTCTTTGGCAGGTGCTTATCTAATGTCGAAAGCATGGTTAGCGGCTTTCGAACAGTTAATGAAGTAAAAATAGAACAAGACTGATGCCTCTTGCATCAGTCTTGTTTAAAAAAAGGAGTATCAAATTAATATTATTGTTCTTCTAATTCGTCTCTCAGAATTTTCATAATATCGTTGATGGTTTCTTCTTCTAAATCGGTTCTTCGTACTAGCTCTTGCACACTTAAATTAAGTACCGAACGAGCAGAATCACAACCAATGGCTTTAAGCGCATCAATTACCCAATCTTCAATTTCATCAGAAAATTCATCCAAATCAACATCATCAATTTCGTAATCTTCTTGATTCCTAAAGACATCTATTTCGTAACCCGTCAATCGGCTAGCTAGTTTAATGTTACTACCGCCTGCACCAATCGCTTTACGTACTTCCTCGGAATCCAGAAAAACAGAAGCTCTTTTTTCATCAGGAAAAAGCTCAATGTTTGTTACCTTGGCTGGTGTCAAAGCGCGCTGAATGAAAAGCGATTCATTGTTAGTAAAATTGACAATATCAATATTTTCATTGCGTAATTCTCGCACAATACCATGTATGCGAGAGCCTTTCATCCCCACACAAGCGCCGACTGGGTCAATGCGATCATCATAAGATTCAACGGCTACTTTTGCTCGTTCGCCTGGTAGGCGTTCAATGCGCTTGATAGTGATTAAACCATCTTCTATTTCAGGTACTTCTTGTTCTAATAATTTTCCTAAAAATTCATTTGCCGTTCGAGAAATAAGAATGGCAGGGTTACTCCCTCGCATTTCTACTTTTTTCACAATGCCTTTCACCATGTCGCCTTTTCTAAAGTTATCGGCTTTAATCATCTCTGTTTTAGGCAGTAGCAATTCATTACCCGTAGCATCATCCAGAATAAGTAGCTCGCGTTTCAACACCTGATTGACTTCGCCAGTTACGATTTCTCCGATGCGTTCGGAGTAGCGTTTTTGCACTTCTTCCTTTTCTAGTTCAATAATTCGCGACATGAGGGTTTGGCGAGCTGCCATGATAGAGCGTCTTCCAAAGTCTTCCAATTCTAGTTGTTCGTAGCATTCCTCGCCTACTTCGTAATCATCATCAATCAATAAGGCTTCGGAAATGGCAATTTGGCTGCGCTCGTCTGTAACTTCTCCATCTGGCACAATTTCGCGAACCCGCCAAAGTTCTAAGTCGCCTTTGGTGGTGTTTACGATAACGTCGAAATTATCATCAGAGCCATAACGCTTCTTGATGAGGGTTCTAAAAACATCTTCCAAGACCTTTACCATTGTAGGTCGGTCAATGTTTTTGCCCATTTTAAATTCTGAGAAAGTATCTACTAAGTTAACCATACTTCATTGAATTATATGAATCAACACACTGTCAAAAGTGTGTATTCTAGTTAAAGCTAATTTTTACCTTTGTTTGTGCAATGTGTTCTAAAGGAATATTCAATTCTTTTATTTCCGTTTTTTTCTTTTTCCCCTCTTTTGTCGTTACGCTCATTTTCAGAATGATTGCGTCTTCCACTACACCTATCAATTCACCTTCATATTTTTCACTTTGCTGCTCCTCTTTTAGTTTTATTTCTACTCTTCGACCAACATTTTTTTGATACTGTCGCTTTAGCACCAAAGGACGACTAATGCCAGGGGACGATACATCCAAGGTATATTTTTCACCTAGCCACAAGTGTTTATCCAAAAATTCTTCCAAATAGCGACTTATTTTTCTGCATTTCTCAAAAGTAATGCCATCGTCGCTATCTATGAATACCTCTAGTTTATTGGTGGCGTGCTGTTTCACTTCCACCACAAAGCAATCCTGCCAATCCGGCTCTACAAATTTTTGCTCTAGTAGTTCAATTATTCTTCCTTCAATCATCGCACCTCATTAAATTGCAGTATAAAAAAGAGGAAACCGACATTTATCTCGATTTCCTCTTCCATTCCGCAAATATAACTATATAACTGCTATTTGCAAACCATTGTTGCTTATTTGGCAAACATTTGTGCAAAATCCTTTGCAAAGTACGTGATTATCACGTCTGCACCTGCTCTGCGCATGCTGAGTAAAGTTTCGGGCATTGCTTTTTTGTAATCCAGCCAACCATTGCGGCATGCAGCAATCAACATCGCACATTCTCCACTCACATGATAGCAGGCTACGGGTAAATTGGTCGTTTGCTTAATACTGTGAATCACATCTAAGTAGTGTAGTGCAGGCTTCACCATCAGCATATCTGCCCCTTCTGATTCATCGAGTTGTGCCTCAATGAGGGCTTCGCGTTTATTGGCGGGGTTCATTTGATAGGTTTTTTTATCTCCCGATTTCGGGGCAGAATCTAAAGCATCTCTGAATGGTCCGTAAAAAGCACTAGCATATTTTGCCGTATAGGAAAGAATGCCAGTTTCATAAAAACCAGCTTCATCCAACGCCGTTCTTATTATTTTTACTCGGCCATCCATCATATCAGAAGGACCGATGTAATCGAAACCAGCTTTTGCCTGCTCCACTGCCATTTTTGCTAGAATGGGTAGCGTTTCATCGTTTACAATTTTTCCATTTTTCACTAGTCCGTCATGCCCATCTGAATTGTAAGGATCCATAGCAACATCACTAATCAGGGAGCTTTGAGGAAAAAGTTCCTTTATTCTTTTCGCAATATCAAGGTAAAAATTATCCTTACTATAGCTATAGGTAGCGATTGGGTCTTTCAAATGTTCTTTTACTGCTGGGAAAAGTATGAAATTGCGAATGCCTAATTCCATACAACTTTTTATTTCTATCAGCACTTGATCTTTAGAAAAACGATAATTACCAGGCAAAGACAGCACTTCGTCTTTTATGTTGTAGCCATCCACCAAAAAAAGAGGATAAACAAGATGAGCAGTAGATAAATGCGTTTCCTCAACGAGGTTTCTAATTGTTTCCGATCGTCTATTTCTTCTAGGTCGCTGTAACATAATTATTTAGATGATAACTCAAAATTCAATATCAAACTGCTAAAACCTAATCCAAATACCTTGTACTTACCTCATCATTTGGGCTTCTTGGGCACAGGGTCGTAACCATGTCCTCCAAATGGATGGCAGCGGCTGATTCGCTTTAAGCCTAACCAAAGCCCTTTTGCTGCACCCCATTCTTGAATTGCTTCAAGTGTATAAGTAGAGCAAGTAGGCAAGTAGCGACAGCGCGAACCCAGTAAGGGAGAAATAGCCACTTGATAGAACCGAATGATTAGAATAAAAAATTGCTTTATCATGTAATAAAGATAATTTTGTAAAGGTAAACATTATTATTTTTAGGATAGTTAATCCAGAATGCCATAAAGTAGCAGCGTTTGTCGTTTAGTAGGCGATTTTTGTTTATACAATAAACTCAACGTGGTTGAGTAAACAATCAGAACTACATGAAATCATTTAATTGGTTATTTATCGTCCTTGTATTTTTTGGAAGTCGCTATGGCTTTGCACAAGGTTTTAGCTTTAAGGACTTTACTTATGTTCCAAACATTACTTCCGTTCAATTTCACCTACGCGGTTTGGCGTTAACCTATCCTGTTATTGATTTGGGGTCACAAAACGTACTCCAATTTTCATTTGATGACTTAGACAATCAAATCAAAAATTATCGCTATACGATTATTCATTGTAACGCCGACTGGCAGCCCTCAGAACTTTCCGATATGGAGTATATTGATGGTTTCATGGAAGCAAGAATTGAGGACTTTAACTACGCTTTTAACACGCTAGTCAATTACGTGCATTACGAATTGCTTTTACCTAATCGAGATATGACTTGGACAAAATCAGGCAACTATTTGCTTGTGGTACGCAACCGAGATAATGATGAAGAGGTGGTGATTACGCGTCGATTTGCTGTGGTTGACCCTATCGTTAAAACTACAGCAATGTTTGTAACGGCAAACGATGTCTCTAAAATTCGTACCCATCAAGAAATTGATTTCAGGGTAAATTATGAAGGTTTAAGCGTAAGAAATCCTCAACAGGATATTCGTGCGACGGTTGTACAAAACTGGCGTTTTGATGAAGCCATCCAAGACCTCAAACCTATGTTTGTGAGAAGGAACGAACTTATTTTTGATTATCAAGACAAAGTTGTTTTCCCTGGAGGAAATGAATTTCGATTTTTTGATTTGCGTAGCTTGCAAACGACGCGCAACAACATAGCCCTGATTGAGCGGCGAGAAAATCGTTACGAAGTAACGCTGCACAGCGACAGAAAGCGCATGAACGATCCTTATATTTTCTTCAACGACATCAACGGACAATATACCATAGAGAATATTCCAGCGCGAGACCCACGCCTACGGGCAGATTATGCTGACGTGCTGTTCACACTAGAAAGTGCTTTGCCTAGGTTGGACGGCAGTTACTATCTCTTTGGAGCAATTAGCGATTGGGCAATTAAAGAGGAATTTAAAATGGTGTACAATCCCGCTATAAGTTCTTATGTCATCAAACGATTATTAAAGCAGGGGTTTTACAATTACGCCTACGCTTTCGTGCCTAATGACACCAAGAAAATTCAAATAGAAATGGATGAAACAGAGGGTAACTGGTTTGAAGCTACGAACGACTATACCATATTTATTTATCATCGTCCATTTGGGAGTCGCTACGACCATTTAGTGGGCGTTTACACCGCTGCATCCAATGCGCGATAAGGGCTGAACATCTTGCTGCCATTCGTTGTTGAACGTTTTATGCAACTAGATACAGAACAACTACTTTCGCAAGAATACGAGCGATTTATTGAGTTTGGCACGCTTTTAGACCGCACTACTCGAAAATATTTGGTGGAATACCTCAAGCGAAAAATTAGTAGTGAGGGCATTCCATCATTAGAAAATATGGATGACCTTAAAGATACCTATTTTCAATATTTCAAACAGGCACTTGATGAACTATTCGGCATTGATGGTTTGCTAGAAGTAGTGCAGCACAATCGAAAAATGCAGCAACAAATCGTAATGGATACGCTGTATTGGTTGAGAAAATCTTATGAGAAAGTAAGTGCCAAAAATCCATATGAAGAGGAGCAAAAGCGTTTGGAAGGGTGGGGCGTTACACCAATTCATGTTTTTGTGGAACGTTGGCATTTTTTGATTGACTTTCTACGATTAAATTATGAACGAGAAACATTAGATACTGATTTTTATAGCAATCGCTTCAAATACCTGATTAATAATTTGCCTTTCACTCAACTTGCTGAAGAGCAGAAAGAGCGACTTGATTTACTATTGACCGATTTGCTAGCACAGTGGGATGCCTTGTTAAATGCTAAGATACTAGCCTATCAACTGCAACATTTGGAAGACGAAAAGCAAAAATATTCGGATTTAGTAGCGGCTAAAGTACAGGAGTATCAAAAATTGACCAAATTAGTCTCGCCATTTGCAGAGTACTTAGGTAATTATTGGGATATGTCGCGCGACCTTTGGCAGCAGACTTCTTTTGATGTTATTCAAAAATATGATGAATTACTCAAGAATGAGAAATCCATACAAGAATTAGCGGATTTGCTAGGGAAAATGCGAGAAGCCGAAATCGAAATAGAAGAAGAAGCCTTTGAAAAAACTATCATTCGTCAAGAATGGGTCGTAGATGAATTTTTAAAATCAGAAATTACAGGCATTCACGAAAGTGATGATTTAAGCAATATCTTGAGCTCCGAAATTGCGCTATTGAGCGATGAAGCGTCAGAATCGCTTTTCCTTAAAAAATATGTGGATAAAAGTTTGATTACTTTTAGTTACGAAGACAAACGTTTACATCAAAGTAAAGACTATAAAACAGAAATTTTTCAAAAGGTAAGACAAAAAGAAAAAGGACCTTTTATCGTTTGTGTGGACACCAGCGAATCTATGATGGGACGACCAGAGCAAATCGCTAAAGTACTCTGCTTGAGCATTTTAAAAATGGCAGCTAAAGAAAATCGAAAAGCCTATCTCATTAATTTTTCTATTGGTATTGAGACCTTGGATCTTTTTGATATCGCCAGTAACTTGGATGGAATTGCCAAATTTCTGAATATGTCATTTTATGGTGGGACAGATATCTCCCTACCGCTTTACGAAGCCTTTCGCCAGTTAAAAACCAATGATTATAAAGACGCTGATATTTTAGTCATTTCCGATTTTATCATGTATAAAGTGGATGACGATGTACTGCGCGAGGTGCGTTTTCATCAACAAAATAAAAATACACAGTTTCATTCTTTGACCCTCTCTAAAGAACCCAATCCGTACATTTTGAACTTTTTTGATACCAATTGGGCTTATGACCCCACCGAGCAAGGAATTATCAAAGACCTTACCCATGCGCTGCAAGACCTTCAAGCACGCTATTAAATGAGTAGAAAAGCTACCCAAAGTAAATTTGTTACCACTTCATTGATAATACTGTAAATCCTTTGTGTAACTTTGCCGAATATAAGTAATAATATCAATATGAGTCAAGAAAAATTAGCTGCTGATTCATCGAAGCAATTTGTTGAAGATGACGAAATAACACTAAAAGACTTAATCAAAAAAATACAAGAGTTTTGGCATGAAGCATGGAAGAATAAATGGTGGATTATCCTTGTAGCTGCTTTAGGAGCATCTGCTTTTCTACTGAACGCATGGCTAACACCTCCTACCTATCCAGCTAAAACCGTTTTCATGCTGAATGAAGAGGAAGGCTCTACCAGTGGAATTAGCTCTTTACTAGGTCAGTTTGGTCTTGGTGGTGGTGGAAAATCTAAACTCAACTTAGACAAAATCATAGAATTGTCTAAGTCCTTCAAAATTCTACAAGTAGCCCTATTTAGAGAAGTTGAAGTAGAAGGTAAAAAGGATTTTTATGCTAACCACATTATTCGTTATTACGATTTCCATGATAAATGGAAAAAAGATACTACGGGTTTAGTCGGCTTCTATTTCACGCACAGTCAATTTGATAGCTTCAGCCGCGTGGAGAATAATGCCTTGAAGCAAGTGCATGAGCAAGTAAAAGGAGGCGAAAATACAGAAGCAATACTCAGCACAACCTATGACGACAAAACGGGTATTCTTTCTATGTCCATCAATTCTATAAATGAGGAACTTTCGATTGGCTTGATGAAGGCAATTTATGAAGAACTCAGTAACTTTTACATCAATAAAAGTGTAGAATCAAAAAGAACGACTTACGAAAACATAAAATTTAAAGTAGATTCCTTAAGAGCTAGGTATCAGCAACTTAGTTTGACATTAGCTCGCTTAGAAGATCAAAGTTATGGCATTTTAGACAAAGCCAACCTCGTTAGAAGTAACGATTTGAGAACAGAAAGTCAAGTAACCATACTAGCATATGGAGAAGCGGTTAAAAATATGGAACTTTCTGATTTTCAATTGCGTAACGCAACGCCCATATTTCAGGTGATAGATAGTGCTGTGCCACCCATAAAGCCTAATAAAAGTTCAAAAGTTAGCGCCATTTTGATTGGAGGCTTTTTAGGAGGCTTTTTGTCTTTGGGTTTCTTTATTGGTCGAAAGATAATTCGAGATGCAATGTCTAGCTAGTGTAAGTAACAGTTCTCCAAAAAACCATTATCACAATTAGGCATAATTTTAAAATAATTGTTAAGACAAATTGCACAATATTGAGTAGTTTTGTTGCGCAATTTATACACAATGATAGAAACACTCATCTCCTCTCAAACTAGAATCAAACTATTGCTGAAATTCTTTTTGAATAGCAACAATAAAGCCTATCTGCGAAGCCTTGAAGGTGAATTTGGAGAATCATCTAATGCCATACGCTTAGAACTAAATCGTTTGGAGCAATCTGGGATGTTGTCCTCTTTTATGGAGGGCAATAAAAAAATGTTTCAAGCCAATTTAAAACATCCACTTTTCAAGGATATACACTCTATTATTGTTAAGCACATTGGGCTAGATAAAATTGTGGAAGATGTGGTAGAGCGATTAGGTGCCGTAGAAAAAGTTTATTTAGCTGGAAAATTTGCTGAAGGGTTAGATAGTTCTATAATTGATTTAATTTTTGTAGGCAGTATCGACAAGATTTATTTACTACAATTGACCGAAAAGGTGGAGAAGCTAATCAAAAGAAAAGTGCGGTATATCATTTATGAAACGGAAGAATGGACAGATTTGCTGTTTCATACTTTTACCCCACAACCAGTATTACTTTGGACTTCACAATAACATTTTATAAATACACAAAAACGCTATTATCATGAACATAGCAGTAGTAGGAACAGGATATGTTGGTTTAGTTACAGGCACTTGTTTTGCCGAAACAGGAAATCACGTAATTTGTGTGGACATTGATGCCAACAAAGTAACAAGGATGCAAAATGGCGAAGTGCCCATCTATGAACCTGGCTTAGACCTTCTTTTTGAACGCAACACACGACAAGGGAGACTTCACTTCACTACCGATCTAAAAAGTGCTGTAGATAAAGCTCAAATTATTTTTCTTGCCTTACCAACGCCTCCCGGTGAGGACGGATCAGCAGATTTGTCTTACATTCTTGGTGTTGCTAATCAATTGAGCTTTATTATCGAAGATTACAAAGTTATTATTGATAAAAGTACCGTTCCTGTAGGAACAGCAGAAAAAGTCCACGCTGTACTGGCAAAAAATTTGTCAGAAGATATGTTTGATGTAGTGTCCAATCCTGAATTTTTGAGAGAAGGCGTTGCTGTTGAGGATTTTATGAAACCAGACCGCGTAGTGATTGGCACACAATCTGATCGTGCTAAAGAATTATTGAACGAATTGTACCAACCTTTTGTACGTCAAGGAAATCCAATCTATTTTATGGATGAACGCTCTGCGGAAATGACCAAATACGCAGCTAATTCTTATCTTGCTACAAGAATTTCATTTATGAATGAAATTGCCAATCTATGTGAAAAACTAGGTGCTAATGTAGATATGGTGAGGATTGGTATGGGTAGCGATGCTAGAATTGGTAAGCGATTCCTATTCCCCGGAGTTGGTTACGGAGGAAGTTGTTTTCCTAAAGATGTGCAGGCACTAGCCAAAACCGCGGAGGAAAACAATTACGATTTTAAAATCCTAAAATCGGTAATGAATGTAAACCACATCCAAAAACATATATTGGTAGAGAAAATAAAAGCAACGCTTGGCGAAGACTTAACAGGTAAAACCATTGGAATTTGGGGATTAGCGTTCAAACCTAATACAGATGACATTCGTGAAGCACCAGCTTTGTACATTATCGAGGGATTACTGGAAGCAGGAGCTAAAATCAAAGCCTTTGATCCAGAAGCAATGGAAAATATCAAAAGAGTTTTTGGACATAAAATTGAATTGGTTAACGACCAATACGAAGCTATAATTGGAGCAGATGCCTTAGCCATCATTACAGAATGGAGCGTATTCAGAACTCCAAGTTTTACAGTAATGAAAGAACTAATGAAACAGCCCATTATCTTTGATGGAAGAAATTTGTATGATTTACATAGAATGGAATCACTAGGTTTCCATTATGAAAGCATCGGTCGCAATAAAATTGGCGTAAAAGCAGAGGCAAACGCATAATTTAGCGCACATCAAAATTTTATCTATTCTCCAATGAATGCCACTGCTTATTGACTCCGTGGCATTCATTCTTTTTTACTTTATTTAAAGTTAAAGCATTCTCCTTCAGCGGTAAAAACTATTGTTTAACTTTGTAGTGTTTTCTGGAAATTCATGGTTACTTCTACTAAATACAAGTAACGGAAATAATACAAACCGCTCATTATGAAGATTTACTATAAAGACGCCATCAATTTTGTATCCAAAATTACCACTCGAAGAGTGAGTAATGCAGCACAAGTGCTTGCTTCTTATTATCTAACAAAATGGACAAAGCGCCCTATTCAATGGGGTACGCCTATCACTATTTCTATTGAGCCGACCACAGCTTGTAATTTGAGATGTCCAGAGTGCCCAAGTGGTTTGCGAGCGTTCACACGACCTACGGGCAATCTAAAAGAGGATTTTTTTCGACAAACTATTGACGAGTTATACAAAGAGTTAGTTTATTTAATCTTTTATTTTCAAGGCGAGCCATACATCAATCCAAAATTTTTGGATATGGTTAAGTATGCAAATAGCAAAGGCATTTACACCATTACTTCCACTAATGCCCATTTTTTAAATGACGAAAATGCTAGGAAAACTATTGAATCAGGATTAGACCGCATGATTATTTCTGTGGATGGTACTACACAAGAAACTTATCAAAACTATCGAAAAGAAGGTAACTTAGAAACAGTATTACAGGGCGCAAAAAATGTGGTAAAATGGAAAAGAGAACTAAAATCTAAAACACCTCATTTGATTTTTCAATTTCTTGTCGTACGCCCTAATGAACATCAAATTCCTGAAATTTATAAACTTGCCAAAGAAATTGGAATTGATGAAGTTAAATTAAAAACAGCACAAGTATATGATTATCAGCATGGTAATCCACTTATTCCTACTATTGATAAATACTCCCGTTATCAAGAACAAGAAGACGGTACTTTTAAAATTAAAAATAAATTGCTCAACCACTGCTGGAAACTCTGGCACGCCTGTGTCATTACATGGGATGGAATGGTAGTGCCTTGTTGCTTTGATAAAGATGCTTTACACCGACTAGGAGATTTAAAAAAAGCCAGTTTTAAAGAAATTTGGCACAACGAATCTTATACCCAGTTTCGGCAATCTTTATTAAAAGGAAGAGACCAAATTGATATTTGTAAGAATTGTACGGAAGGCTGTAAGGTTTGGGCTTAATATTTTTTTAAGTCCTATTTTATATGAATTTCGATTACTAAAATGCTGCTTATAAGTGTTTTAAATGCTAAATCATTTAAAATAAAGCGAATCTAAATAGCTCAAAATCTAGCTTAGTAACTACCCAAAAATGGTGATTCTTTCCATAAAGTAAACTAAACTGTATCTGTAAGCTATTATAAACGTAATTTACTTAAAAGTAAATCAGCTTTTAGGCTATGTACTACTTTCTCTTAACTTTCTCACAATAGAGACTACGCTATTCATAGCCATTATAGGAGTGCCTCTTTCGAGGCACTCTTTCTATTTTTTACCACAAAATTTATAAAGTAACTTTAAAATGGAGATTTATTAATTGTGCTTAACGGCTACATTGTTTACCTCATCGGATTCTACTAAAATAGGTAAGTCCAGAATGTGACTTGGAATACTATCTAATGCAATAATAGCATAAGCACCTTTAAAACTTCTTCTCAAATCCGGAAGCGTATTAAAAGAACGTCTGTTCCCATCATAATCTACATAAACAATAGGTCGGTTAGGCATCGGCACTTCACCGATTTGCGCCCACACAAGGCTTTCAAACACTAAATCATTCACCAACGCCCGAATCTGGGCAGTGTCTATTGCATTTGCAGACGAATGAGCATGACTATTTGGCTGTTCTAATGTCGCGCGGTCGCCTACAAAAACAGCAAGCATAAAGAAAATAAGCCCCCAACTATTCTTAAGAAATGATATCATATGTGCAATTTAATACAAAAATAGATACGGCGCAAGGGGCTATTAAATAATTTCTCATAATTGATCGTAAACATGAAGATTAAAACGTTCAATGATTTCTATCAATTTTTCTGCATAATTTGGGTCAGTAGCATAACCTGCTTTTTTCAAACCATGCGCCCATGCCTTGTAATTAGGACCTTCTTTCTGTAAATGTTCGTAGCGGCTTCCGCTCAAAAAGATACTATGATCGCGGTAGCTTTGCCAAGCAGAACTATATTTCCTGAAAAAATCTTTGTGATGGTCGTCCTCAAAATTAGTACAATGTCCCTTTTTACAATTTTTACTAAAGCACTTTATGCCAAAATGGTTGTTATTCCTCACGGCTAATTTACTTTTCCCAGAGGCACTTTCCAATATTCCTTGCGCTAATTTAATACTAGTCGGAATATTATATTGTCTTTGTTCTGTTTGTGCCGTTTCCGCAAATCGGGTGATGTAGGGAATAGCATCTTCATCTTTTATACCGCCTGTCCATTTTAGTGCTTTCGTAGATTCTTTCACTAGATTGGCAAAAGGTGCTTTTTCTGCTTCTCCAATTAAATTAGCTTGTTCTGGTATGGGTAATCCATCCGCCCCTATTTGATATTTCAAACCATCTACCTGACCTTTATAATCAGAGCATTGGTTGGTGGAAAAAAATAGAGCAGCGATGAGTAAGACTACTGTAATGCTCAATCCCCACAGGGCTTTCATAAAACCATTCGCCCCAGTTTTTTTTGCTGAATATTCTTGAACTTCTCGATCCATAACGTGTAGTTTTCTTATTGTTTGATATTGAGTACTTTTATTTTAACAAAATAAAATCAGACTTAAAACCTATTAAGCCAAATAAATGATTTAATTGTATCTCAAAGTATGTTTTAATGGATGAGTCTCTTTGAATTGAATCTACGCTAATATCGTTGAATACACAACTTCCGTTACGGCGAGATATGAATAATGTTCAATTAATGAACGATAATTTTAGGAAAAACGTATCTTTTTTTATCAAAATTCAAGAAATTACAAATTGATAGCGAAAATTCGCTAGATATGTTTTCATTTTTGGAAAAAAGCACTTAAATTGAGCGAAAATTCGCTAATTCAAAAAAATATATAGTTATGACAACCATGTTGGATGCTTTAATTGATAAAAAAGTACTAGGCGGAGGAGAATTTATTATTTCATCTTCCCATTATGAAGATACTTTTATCCCCGAAGAGAAGACGGAAGACCAAATTATGATTGCTGAAACTGTGCGCAACTTAGTGGAAACACAGGTATTGCCAAATAGCACTCGCCTAGATAAGCAAGAGGAGGGCTTAGCATTAAATATTTTAAGACAAGCCGCTGAATTGGGTTTATTAGGTGCCGATATGCCAGAAGAATATGGGGGAATGGCTTTGGACACCAATACTAATAACATTATTACAGATGAACTTGGTCCTTCTGGCGGTTGGACGGTTACTTTTGCGGTGCAGACAGGCATCGGAATGTTACCTATTTTGTATTTTGGCAATGAGGCACAAAAGGCAAAATACTTACCCCCATTGATTAGTGCGGAAATTATAGGCGCTTACTGCCTCACAGAGCCAAGCTCGGGTTCAGATGCTTTAGCAGCAAAAACACGCGCTGATTTGTCTGCCGATGGAACACATTATGTTCTGAATGGTCAGAAAATGTGGATTTCTAATGGTGGTTGGGCAGACTTATATATTGTATTTGCAAAAATAGATGGCGAAAAATTTACGGCGTTTATTGTCGAGCGAGATTCTGAAGGGTTAACTTTAGGTGCAGAAGAAGAAAAGTTGGGTATAAAAGGCTCTTCAACGCGACAAGTGTTTTTTGAAAACGTAAAAGTACCTGTCGAAAATGTACTTGGTGAAATCGGAAAAGGGCATCTAATTGCTTTTCATGTGTTAAATATTGGTCGCTACAAATTAGGGGCAATGTGCTTAGGCGGTTCTAAGAAAAGTGTTACCACAGCAGTAAACTACGCTAATGAGCGCAAGCAATTTGGTCAACCGATTGCTAATTTTGGAGCAATTAAGCATAAATTAGCAGAGCAAATAATTCGTATTTTTGCAGGCGATAGTGCACAATACAGAACTTCGCAAATGTTACAAAGCTACAATGAGTTATTAAAGGCAAAGGGTTTAGGCTTTGGCGAAGCGAAGCAAAAAGCAGCAGAAGAATACTCTATTGAATGTGCGATTATGAAAATAGTCGGTTCTGAAGTATTAGATTTCGTAGTAGATGAAACGCTACAAATTTATGGTGGCATGGGTTACTCTGAGGAAGGAACTGCGGCAAGGGCTTATCGCGATTCAAGAATTAATAGAATTTATGAGGGAACAAACGAAATCAACCGTCTTTTAATGGTTGACCAGTTGTTGAAGCGTGCTATGAAAGGGCAATTAGACATTGTTAGTCCAGCTTGGGAAGTACAAAAAGAATTGGCTTCTATGCCAAGTTTTGATGCACATGAAGGGCTTTATGGTGCAGAAGAGGCTGCCATCAAGGATTTCAAAAAAATTATTTTAATGGTAGCTGGTGCCGCTGCTAAAATGCAAATGGATGGTCAGGTTAATTTAAAAGAAGAGCAAGAGGTGCTGACAAATATAGCTAATATTATGATTGATACTTTTATGGCAGAATCACTGTTGCTGAGAGTACAAAAATTGGCGAACATGGAAGAAACACCGCTCTCCCAAGAAGTATATGACGCTATTTTGAAAACGTTTATCACAGACGCAACGGCAAGAATAAACAAGCAGGCAACAGATGCGTTGGTATCTTTTGCAGAAGGAGACTTACTAAAAACATTCTTAATGGGCTTAAAACGTTTCACAAAATATCCTCCTGTGAATGTAAAGAAAATGCGACGATTAATTGCAGATACTTTAATCGAAGCGAATCGTTACTGTTTTTCTTAAGTATTTATGTTTAAAGTTAAGTTTTGGGCTTTTCTGTTTCGTCGGAAAAGCCTTTTTTTGTGCTATGTTTACTATTTATGATGATGTTTATTTCATGCGACAGGCAATAAGGCAAGCCGAACAAGCCGCTGTTGAAGGGGAAGTACCCGTTGGAGCAGTAATTGTGGCACAAAATCGTATTATTGCAAGAGCTTACAACCAAACGGAACGCCTGAACGACATTACCGCTCATGCTGAAATCATTGCACTTACAGCCGCCGCAGATTATTTGGGTAGTAAATACCTAACTGAATGTACGTTGTTTGTCACGCTTGAGCCTTGCGTGATGTGTGCTGGTGCACTAGCATGGGCACAACTCGGCAGACTTGTGTATGGTGCAAACGACGATAAAGGTGGATTTATGCGTTTTGGAAAATCCTTATTGCATCCTAAAACCCAAATAGAATTTGGTATTTTGATGGACGACTGCCAATTATTAATAAAAGACTTTTTTGCAAAAAGGAGAAAATAATAGCAATCGAGATGCTTAATGAATTTACCACAATTTAATAGGAAATAATCAAACATCCATCCTAAAATAATTAATATTGAGGCTAAATTCAACTCGCTATTGGGTTAGCTCAAATAAGAAAATATGTCCATCGTAACCAATTCAAGGAAAACTGATATTCAGTCTAATTGGCTTTTTTCTTTATTCTGCATTGCAGCCGGATTCATTACTTACTGCAGTATGTATGCTTTTCGTAAGCCCTTCACCGCAAGTATTTATGCAGATATGCAATTCTGGGGCGTTGACTACAAAATCTTACTTATTACTGCTCAGGTATTTGGTTACATGCTCTCCAAATTTATTGGTATCAAAGTCGTCTCTGAAATTACGTCCAATCAAAGAATCAAAACCATTTCGTTGTTGATGGGTATTGCGTGGATTGCTTTATTTTTATTTGCCATAACGCCATCTCCATACAATATCATTTGGATGTTTTTAAATGGTATTCCACTAGGAATGATATGGGGGCTAGTCTTTAGTTTTCTGGAAGGTCGTCGCAATACTGAATTACTGGGTGCTGGACTTAGTGTGAGTTTTATTGTTGCTTCTGGATTGGTTAAATCAATTGGGAAATTGCTGATTAGTAACTATCAGGTTTCCGAATTTTGGATGCCTTTCTTGGTAGGATTAATCTTTGTGCCACCACTTTTTTTAGGAATTTGGATGTTGCACAACATCCCACCACCAAGTGTAGAAGATGAGCAACAGCGTACTAAAAGAGTGCCAATGAGTAGTGCGCAACGCCGTAGCTTTTTTCTTTCCTTCGCCCCTGGCATTGTCTTGATGGTACTTGTTTATATCGCATTAACTATTTTTAGGGACTTGCGCGATAATTTTGCAGTCGAGCTTTGGCAAGATTTAGGTTATGGCAATGCCCCTCAAGTATTGCTGACCGCTGAAATTCCAATCGCTATTAGTGTATTTGTGATTGTTGCTTTAACGATGTTCATCAAAAAAAATAAAACAGCATTTTACACTAATCTTGGGATTATTATTTTTGGTGGCTTATTATTAATCCTAACGACTTGGCTTTTTCAACAAAATCTTATTCATCCTATTGTTTGGATGATTATGGTAGGTTTTGGAATGTATCTTTCTTATGTCATCTACAACACAGTCTTATTTGAACGGTGGATTGCATTTTTTAAATACCAAAGCAATATCGGCTTTCTGATGTATATTGCCGATGCCTTTGGCTATTTAGGCAGTGTCGCAATTTTATTATATCGAAATTTTGGAACAAGCAATATCAATTGGCTTTCTTTCATTAGTGCCATTTCCTATGTTGTTGGCGCAACAACTGTTCTGCTAGGCTTATTGGCGATTTTGTATTTTAGGCAGAAAGAAAATAACCTAACGGTGATAGCCTAGTTATTTTGCTCATGGAATTATACTTCATTTTATGATAGTGTTAAAGCAGTAATGCTCAGTCAACATGAACGCAAGCACTAGTCATGTCACCCTTTCAGGGTTTGTTTTTTTATTCTTGTTCTTTTTTATAAAAATGTTACCCCTTTGGGATTTATCTTAACGCGCTATATTATAAGTAGTGAGCAAAAAATTACGATAGTTTTGAATCAATAACGTGATTAAGGAGATAAACTTTTAACTTTCAAGCCCGAAGAGACCCCTGAGCCAAATCTAAATTGGCAAAATGAAGGGGATAAACTTTTAACTTTCAAGCCCGAAGGGCTGATATGATTATAGCAATAATTGATATAAATCATGTAAACCCCGAAGGGGTGATATCTTCATTATAAATTATAAAAAAAAGTCCCCCTTCCGTGCTCATTTTTGTTCCTCTAGTAGGGTTAAAGCAATAATGGTTGGGCAAAATGAAAACTAGTCTTTTGAATAATATTACTGCTTTAAGACTACCTATTTTATTTCACTATTATTTTCCTCTTTCTTTACCGCTTGGTTTTAAGTAGAGTTTGGAGGAAAAATTCTGCGATGTTTTCAAGTTTTTAGTGCAATAAGTGGTTTGTACTGTATTAGTATATAAGCGATGATTCGCCTCAAGAGTGTAACAGCAATCTTCTTTTAGCACAAACGTAAATCTTCCCGAGGCATCTGTTTCCAGTTTTTCCAGTGGTATAGTACAATCATTTTTGAGTGCTACTTTAGCATTGGCAATGGGCAATCCAGTATATTCATCGAATAAGATTCCAGTAACGCTAAACACTAGGCTGGGTTTCATAGGCAGCTCAATCGTAATAGTCTGACCTGGGGTAAGATAGTCTGTACAACTTTTTACCATATTATTTTCATATCCCTCCATAGTCGCCTTGAATATACAACACTTATTGAGCAACATATCGAACACCACTTTACCCTCATTATTAGTAACAAAAGTATTTCCAGTACAATCTTCCTGTACAATTGAATTGGTAAGCGGCATCTTAGTTTCCTTATCATAAACTATTACTTGAACAGTAACTGCGTTTTTGACCACACTGTATATGTCATCACCACCAACACCGCCTAAACGATTGGAAGCGAAATAACCACAAGTACCCTCATTATTGAAAATAATACCAAAATCATCGGCAATAGAATTAATGGGAGCGCCTATATTTTCTGGAACACTCCAAAAACCTTCTTCGAGCAATTCTGTAAAGTACACATCTAAACCTCCAAGCCCGATGTGCCCATCGGAAGCAAAATATAAACGTCCGCTCTTGTCGCAAGTCGGAAAAACCTCTTCTCCTTCTGTATTCACTTGAGCTCCAAGATTGATGGGCGTTCCCCAACGATTTTCGATTCTTTCAATTTGGTATAAATCCATACCGCCATATCCACCAGGCATATCTGAGGCAAAAAATAAAAAACGCCCATCAGCCGATAGAGCAGGGTGCGCTATGGAATAATGTGTTTCATTGAAGGGTAAGCGAATAGGCTCTATCCATTCCCCACGCATGATGCGCGAGTAGTAAAGCTGTAAATTCTGCACCGTTTTTACTCCGCCAATTAGACTAGGCTCTACACCACTTCGCGTAAAAAATACTTCTTGTCCGTCAGCAGAATACACTGCCGAGGCATCATGAAACGAGGAATTAATGGGCTTCTCAATCAATTTAGGTTGGGTATAAATATAGTTACAAGTAGTATTTACTACGCTTTCAGCAGGTGCCATACGCAACTGGAATAGCTTTAAGAAGGGTTTCTCTCCCCAACCAGAAGACTTTTTAGCATACCATTCTTCGTAACGGTCAGAGGTGAATACGAGTCCATCTTTGTAAAAGGTAGGACTGAAATCATCGCCAGTAGAGTTGAACCATAAGCGTTTAACTTCATACAAATCTAAGTTTTTAGAAAGTAGCTCACGCGAATAATCGCAAGCTCTAACCTGATTCTGACCGCGTATATCATCGGGAAATGCTTTGGCATAACGCTGAAACCATGGTTTAGCAATGCTACATTTACCATTGCGTTGTAGCATTTGCGCATAGAAAAGGTAGTAAATAGGTTCAATATTGGTGGAAGCAACTGCTTGACCGTACCAGTATTCTGCCTGTTTGGTATCTCTTATTTTTTTGTAGCAATCGGCAAGTTTAGTTTGTGCTTCGGTATTTTGAGTTTCCTTCTCTAGTATTTTTTGATAGATATCAATAGCTGCTTTGTAGTCAAAGCGCTTCATGTAGCTATCTGCCAATTTCATGGATAGCGATTGGGCAGCTATATTCATTGAAAATAATAGCCCACTACACAACATTAAAAATTGCTTACTCATTTTTCTTGAAAGGATTAATTTTCACGACTTTTTCTTTTTTACGCTCTTAAAGAACGAATGTTTAGAAAAACAGAACAAACGAACAAGCCAATAAGATGGCAACCATTTTTATCAAGATATTAAAAAATAGTTGCCATCATCAAAAATCATCCCCCTAATTGCTTTATCATATATTGAGCGCGCTCTGCATATTTGCTGCTGCCGTCAATTTTTTTGTAAGATTCAATTGCTTTTCCCGTATTCGTTAATTTGGTGTATAGCTCGGCCTCTAGCATCAAATATTTGCCTTTATCGTCTGCTTCGGGTGCGGTTGTAGTCGCTTTTTCAGCAAATTCTAGGGCTTTTTTATAATCCTTCTTTTGCTCGTAGGCTTTAGCCACATAATAAGTAATATCTGCATCATCCAGTGCTTTTGAATGTTTTTCAGCACTTTCTATGATACCATTCCAATTTTTTGCTTTGAATAGGTTGTTAAATGCTCTTTTGTAAAAGGAAATGACTCGATCATCTGGTTGTCCAGCTTCAAGATACTTATCTCCTGTGAGCAAAAAAGCTTCTATAGCCTCGGCATCTTTGCCCAGATCATTTAATACTAGCGCAATACCTGAATAAAGTGGGTACAACTCATTTAGCTCTAATCCTTTTTTAAAAGTCGCTAGGGCTTCGTTGAATTGCTTTGCTTTTCGTTGCTCGTTGCCTAAAGAATAAGCCGCAGAAGCACCATTTTTCTTTGCCAAGTCCAGCACTTGTTGGGCGGTACTGGAAGTATCCCCTTCTGACTTAACAATCGCTAAATCAAATAAATTTAAGGCTTCCTGATAGCCTTGCGCTTTTAATTTTTCTACGCCCTCGTTGTACAAATCGGCTGCTGATCTTTCATCCTGTGCCTGCACAACTGTTCCCAACCCTAATAAAGTCATTAACATACCCAAAAATAATCGCTTCATAATCTCAAAATGTTTTAATAAATCAAAAAATAATACATCGTTTGTCCACTAAAAAGTGAAATCTAATTGTTCAGATGACCAAAAAAGCCATATCGTTCAGTAAAAATCAAATTTTTAACAAACATTAACAAAATAATGACTTTTTTTAGCCAATTCTTTGTTGCTAACATCGTCAAAACAAGGAAAAACAGAAAATATTTTCTAACAATCATATGAATCAAGGATATTCTACTATTTTTGTACTGAGTGTAATATTAGCAATCAAAACTCATACTTCCACAAACACAACGAACCTGTCATGCAAAATCGAGTTATTATCCAAAATGTTTATCCAGAATTTAATGGCGGAAAGTATTACATTAAACGTATTCCCAACCAGCTTGTGGAGGTAACCGCCGATATTTTCGGAGATGGACATGATGCTATTCGCGCTTCTATTTTGTACAAAAAATCAGGAGACATTAAGTGGCAAGAAGTGTTTATGCAATCTGAGATGAACGACGTTTGGCAGGGGAGTTTTGCGGTAGAGGAAGAAGGTTTTTATGAGTATAAAATTGAAGGTTGGGTGGATCAACTACTGAATTGGCATAAAGGTTTCCTGAAAAAATATGCGGACGGTCAAGATATGCGGACGGAACTGCAAATCGGTATCAATTTCTTGGAGGAGGCCGCCAAATTGTATCCGAGTTCTATTGCTGAAATTTTTCATCAATATGCTTCAGCACTTGGCACTTCCAATCAGTATCAAGCTGCTATCAAAACAGTACAGTCGCCTGATTTTGAAATGTTTATAGAAAAATATCCTTACAAAAGATTTGTTACTACTTATGCTAAAAACTTGCGCGTACGTGTCGGCAGACCTAAAGAACTTTTCAGTGCTTGGTATGAATTTTTTCCACGCTCCGCATCGTCAGAAATTGGCAAACACGGTACGTTCAAAGACGCTATGCGCCTGATTCCAAGAGTAGCAGAACTCGGCTTCGATGTCATTTACTTCCCACCTATCCATCCGATTGGAAAAATAAATCGCAAAGGCAAAAACAATGCTACCACAGCACAAGCAGGCGAACCAGGTTCTTGCTGGGCAATCGGCAGCGATGAGGGAGGACATAAAGCCATTCATGCTGAGTTGGGTACTTTGGACGATTTTAAAGCCTTCCTTCAAGAAGCGGCAAAATATGGCATCGAAGTGGCAATGGATATTGCTTTTCAGGCAGCTCCTGACCATCCTTGGATAAAGGAACACCCAGAGTGGTTTGTTTGGCGACCAGATGGTACAATTGCTTACGCTGAAAATCCACCTAAAAAGTATCAAGATATTGTACCGATTAATTTTGAATCCAGCGATTGGAAAAATTTATGGGAAGAATTAAAGAGTGTCTTTGTTTATTGGTTAGAGCAAGGTGTAAAAATTTTCCGTGTGGACAACCCACATACAAAAGCCTTCAGATTCTGGGAATGGTGCATCCAAGAAGTACAAAAGGAATATCCCGACGCTATATTTCTTGCAGAAGCCTTTACACGCCCTAAAGTGATGGCAGAATTGGCGAAGTTGGGCTACACGCAATCTTACACCTACTTCACTTGGCGCAACACGCCCAAGGAAATGGAGGAGTACCTGATGGAAATTAGTAAAACGCCTTCAAAGGAGTACTTTAGACCAAATTTCTGGCCCAACACTCCTGATATTTTGGCATATGAATTGATGAACGCCAATGCTAATCAGTTTGTCAAGCGATTTATTTTAGCGGCTACGTTGTCTTCCAATTATGGGATGTACGGCCCTGCTTATGAATTTATGGACAATACGCCAATGGGCAACGGAAAGGAAGAATATTACAATTCTGAAAAGTATGAAATTAAAGTACATGATTGGTCTTTGCGCAATCGCATGACAGACATCATCACGCGCGTGAACCGCATCAGAAAAGAAAATACAGCCCTTCAAGATACCTACAACATTCATTTTACCAACACAAGTAACGAACAGTTGATGAGTTACCTCAAAATTTCGCCTGATAGACGAAATATTATTTGGTGCATCGTTAATTTTGACCCTGAGCACACGCAAGCAGGTATGATAGAAGTGCCCAAACAACTGTTAGGGGTAAAAAGTGGTCAACGACTGAAATTGGAAGAATTACTGCTTGGCGAAACTTATTTTTGGAGTGCAGAAAGCAATTACGTGGAATTGAATCCATATCGCTACCCAGCACACATCTTGAGATTAACGTTATAATTCAGCAACTAATCATGCACGTACCAACTCTTTTTCAACAAGAAGACCTCGCTGTAGTTAAGGATTTTCTTCGGCAAAACGCCTTTGGAATTCTTATTAACAAAACCGAAAATAGATATTGGGGCACGCATATTCCTTTGGAGTTGGAAACGGATGAAGAAGGTACAGAGGTGCTGTATGGACATATTTCCAAAGCCAATCCTCAATGGAAGTATTTTGAGGCAGAAGAAGAGGTTTTGGCTATATTTTCTGGTCCACATACCTATATTTCTTCTTCTTGGTATGACCATGAAAATGTGCCTACTTGGAACTATGCTGCCGTGCACGTATATGGAAAAGTGCAAGCCCTAAATGAAACGGAACTTATGCAATCCTTGAAACGATTGGTGGATAAGTATGAAGTGAAGTCAGCACATCCTGTTCGTTTGGAAGAAATGCCGCCTCATTTATTGAAGCAAGCCAAAGGTGTTTTCGGATTTAAGATGATAATTACGGAAGTTCAAGTAGCGTACAAACTCTCTCAAAATCGGCATGATAAGGACTATCAAAACATTATCTCGGAGCTAGAAAAGCGCAGTGACTTTGGCGATGAAGGCGTTGCCGCCATGATGCGCCAAAATCGAAAATAAATGAGCCAACCAAGAAGCGATCTATCTTAATTAGCTCATTCTTCGCTTAACTATTTTTGGATTGCTATTTTCTGGCTTATTATCCCTTGATTAGCAATAATTTGTAAAAAGTAAATCCCACTATTTAATTCTTCAACTCCTAATTCCATTCTCGGGCTGATATTTACTAGACTTTGAATAAGCTGACCTTGAAGGTTAAAAAGCTGAACTTGCTTCACTTGGTCTGCTAAATCTCCTAACTCAATATTAATGAAATGAGTAGCTGGATTAGGATAAATCTTAATTTGCTGTGCTAAAGTGATGTCTTTTGTATTCACCGTAGCATCTTCTCGAATAGCAATGTTGAATACAGGCGTACCTAACCATCCACCCTCTGTATCTCGAATAATAAATCGAAATTCATCACTACGTTCATTACTGCCGTTGTGTTCATACGAAATGCGGTATCCATCCACATCCTGTTGAGAGAATACATCGCCGGACGTAAGTGCCGTATTCCCTCTAAAAAGTGTTCCGTGTTGAGGCGTAGTTACCAATTGAAAAATAATTTCATCGCTTGTATTGTCCATATCTTCTGCACGCAAATTTTCTCGCCAAATTTGGCTTCTTGCAGCGGGTGGCGTGAACAAGGTATCGTTGATAAACAACGTAGGTGCGTTGAGTAAAATATTGCCACACGACTGCAACGACCAGCGATCAATACGACCTCCAGCACCAAAACCTGTTTCTTTCACACGAAAACGCAGTTTCCAATCGCCTTTTAAATTTTCGCCGTTGAATACCTCAAGCGAACTCACTGGACGCTGTTGAATGCCCGCTACTGGTGGACAAGTAATGGCATCAGGTGCTTGACTTGAAAAACCCAAATTAAATTGGGTGGTGCTGCCGCAAAGGTTGTCAAACAAAATAGCTTGCGTTCCCTTAGGGCTAATCAATGACATTTCGATAAATCGAACAGGTTGGTAACTGCCCACCACGATAGGAAGGCTTAAATCAGTGATTGTGCCGTCTTCTTCAATGCTAATAACGGATTCTACGGTGGGTCTGCCTGTTCCAGAAATGGAAATCGAAGTAGATTGCTCATACGTTTTACAACTGACATTAATCGTTTGAAAAGCGTTGGGAATAGTGTAAGCCCCTTCACCACACTCGTTAGTCGGTCGAACACGCCAGAAATAGATGGTATTTTCGGCTAAAAAAATATTTGGTCGCACTTCCGTTGTATTCAAATTTTCGGCAGAAAAGATGACGTTGCTACCAAAAGACGGGCTAGTAGCTAGTTCAAAATCGTAGCGACTTGCGTTAGCTGCGGCTGCCCATGTAAAAGTGGTCGTACCAAAAATCGCTCTCGTATTATCTTCTGGAGCAAGCAAAACCAAATCAGTATAATTATTGCTTACCAAATCTAGCTCTAGTGGTTGAAAAACAGTATCACTCCCTGCAATAGCCTGAATTTGAAGTTGTTGCAAACCAGAAAATCCAATATCATCCACTTCAAAGCTAAGTTGACTTTGTTCTCCAATATTGACTACACTTGGATTAAACCTTGCGGTAATACCTTCTGGCAAGTTTGGTATGTTCAGGGTAACTTGACCCGTAGCTCCGCCAAAACCAACAATGGAAAGACCAATGCTGCTGTTATTAGGCAAGCATAACTTTTGATAAAATGGTTGGGTCTGCACTGCAAAACTTGCTTTGGTTGCAGGTACAATGCTAAAATTAGCATCCGAAATATCAAAGAAGATATTATCGGCAGCTTCTACTTTTATTCTAGCTCTAGCTGTAACAGCATCTGGAATAATGACTGATGCCTGACCATCGTTGAGGGTATTTTCGATTAGTGTAAATGGATAGGTCAACCCTCCATCAATGGAAAGTCTAATATTGACCCGTTGGCAATTTACGAGCGCATTGGTCGTGTTGGCAACGTCCCAATGCACAGACTGCAAACTGCCCACTTCCCACGAATTAATCATGCCATTAGGACGAGTAACTAAAAATGGGCCTGCCGTCTCATCCGAGCGAAAACTAACTTCCTCCCACACGGTGGCACTGACTTCGGGGTTGTTATCCCGAACCGTACATCGAAAAGTAAGGTTGCGATTATAAGTAGGCAGCACTTCGGCATTACTGGAAGTATTATTCACTAAATTACTCAATCGAGGGAATACACGCGTTGGCGACGCATTGGGAGCAAATGAACGAAAAGTAGGCGCATTACCGCGAGGTTCACCAATATCTGAAATGAGGGGTTCTAGGTTGAATTGTTCCCAACAATAAGTGAGTGGGTCATTATCTTCATCGGTGGCTACCGCAGTCAATTCAAATGGGGTACTGATAGGAATGAAGAAGTTATTGCGATAAGGCAAGGTTAGTAATGGGATTCGATTGTTTGTTGGCTCTACTATCCCACAAGTGCTGCCCGGTCCCGTCGTAATATGAAAAAACATCTCTTCTATGGAACCTCCATGAAAGTAGGGATCGGGATTATTCTGTATGTTCTGCGGACCACAAGTACCAGAGTAGGACATAATCGTTGAACCTGAGCCAGGTTCGTAGGCAGAAGAAGAACTCAACTGATCAAAAGCATCGGGGCAATTACTCCAACTGTGTCGAGCACTAAACTGGTGCCCTACTTCATGGGCGAGTACCCTCAAGGTAGCAACCATCAAATTACCGCCACTATCCATGCACGATGCGCCAGCCATTTTGTTGTCTCGGCAAAGTGACCCTAGTTGCGCTACACCAGCCGCTGTGCCTTGCCCTCTACAAATCGTAAAAGTATGTCCTATGTCGTAAGCGTTATTAGGAATGAAACGGGAAAAATTATTAACATTAGTGCCTATGATGTTACCCACATTTTCTGGTTGATTGTATGGGTCAGCGTTAGCATCTAAAAAAATAAGGTCTTCTGTTTGAGGCACAATTTGAAAGCGAACGCCTATGTCTGTTCCAAAAATGAGATTCATTTGATTGACTACTGTTGTAATAGCGGCTAGTACACGTTCTTTTGTGCCGCCATTGCGTGCCGAAAACTCTCCTGTGGTGGATACTGCCAATCGGTAAATCCGCAATGCTTTGTTGTCGCTTCGACTTTCTAGGTCGGCATCTTGCTGAAAATTTTTAGCGATTTGCTCCGTTACACCACACTCAAAATGATGATGCCTAGCAACCTTCAAATCATGAGCAAAGTAAACAATAGCATGGTTACTTAATTCGGCTGGCTCTATATAAACCGTACCTTGAAGTGTTCTGATAATAGCGTAGAAACCATTGCTAGCTATACTTAAACGAGCTATGACTTTTCCCGATTGAACATCAAGACCTTGATAGGTTTTGATGCTAGGATATTTAGCGGCTAATGTGGGATGCAATACAAGCGATTCTTCCACATAGAGTTGCAGTTGTTCACCATTGGGTAGCGGCAGACTTAGCTTTATATTGTTTTTAGTAAGCGTTGGGCGGAGTTGGGTCATCAGTTGCCGCTCGTCCAATTCCACTACTCGAAATGCTTTTAACATCGGTTGGGAAATATTGGCGGAAGCATCTGTCCAAAATTGTTGGCCACTTACCTTTCCAATTATGAATAAGCTAAAAAGTAGATAAAAGAGTGATTTCATTGCTCAATTTTGTTTTTATGATAATGCGTTTTAACCTCGTCAAGTAAACGACATAAAACGAATGGTTAAGATATTTACTTTTGCCATCTTTGCATATAATTTCTTCAACGATTAACGAAATTTTAATGAAAACAGACATTTTGGCTATTGGTGTTCATCCTGATGATATCGAACTAAGTTGCAGCGGCACCTTGCTCAAGCATATTCAACAAGGCTATTCCGTTGGTTTATTAGACCTCACGCAAGGGGAGTTAGGCACACGCGGTACGCCTGAGTTGAGGTTACAAGAAGCAGCGAAAGCCAGAGTGATGATGGGCGCAGCGTTCCGCATCAATCTGGGTATGGCAGATGGCTTTTTTGAATTGTCTAAAGAAAATAAACTAAGCATTGTGCAAGTGCTAAGAGCCTATCAACCTACGATGGTGCTCGCCAACGCCTTGCGCGACAGGCATATAGACCACGGGCGAGCAGCACAACTTATTCACGATGCTTGTTTTCTTTCAGGTTTGCAGAAAATAACGACTTTCGATGAGCAAGGCAATCCTCAGCAGCGTTGGCGACCGCAAGCGGTATATCATTATATTCAGGATTATTATTTGACCCCCGATTTGGTGGTAGATATTTCGGATGTGATGGAACGAAAAATAGCACTGATTCAAGCCTTCCACTCACAATTTTATAACCCTGATTCCAAAGAATTAGAAACGCCACTAACAGGTAGTGATTTTTTTGAATTTATCCGAGCTAGAGCCAAAGAAATGGGCAGACCAGCCGGCTTTACTTTTGCAGAAGGATTCCAAACGCAGAGAACGATTGGCGTAAAAAATTTATTTCACTTAGTGTGAATGTTAAAATTCCTAAATTTATTTTTTTTCAAGGCAACCTTTAATACATTTATACTACCCTATACGTTGAATAAATAATACTTTACTATTTCCATTATTTAAAAAAATAATTGGCGAATCAACAATTTCATTCATCTTTTAAACACACAATGCTCATGAAGAAGCTAATTTTATTTTTCTTGCCTATGCTCCTTTTTTCTGCTTGTACCAAAGATTTTGGGACAATTTCAATGACTTATCAAAAGGCAACCGCCATCTATGGCGACTTAAAGGAAATTAGAAATACACCGCTCGTTGGCACTGCTCGAACAACGGTGGAAAATCCAGGTAAGATTTTTGTTTCCGACCAATTTTTGCTGATTGGCGAAGAAGGAAAAGGTATTCATGTGTTGGATAACACCAATGCTGAAGCACCGCAACCGCTGTATTTTATGAATATTCCAGGCAACAGAGAGTTCTTTGTTAAAGATAATATCATCTATGGCGAAAGCTATTATGATGTAGTAAAAATAGATATCAGCAACATTACAGCACCCAGATTGGTAACTAGGCTAGAAAACGCTTTCTTAGAAAGGGAATTGACTAATAGCAAAGGTGAAGCATTAATAGGATTTGATTTTCAAGAAGTAAGTGAAGAAGTAAAGCTAGGAAGTGAAATGTATAAGCAGCTTGAACAAGAAACAACGAATAATGTTTTGTACTTTGATTATGCTCAATCGCTTATTCCACCTTCCGCTGTACCCGCTTCTTTTGCCGGCAATAGCAATAGCACTTCAGGAACAGTGAATAGAATCGGCATCTATGATGACTACGTTTATTTTGTGAGTTTTCATAAATTAACTGCCTTAAAAGACAACCTAGATTGGTTGGAATTGATGTCCTCCACTCATCATGGTAATGATATGGAGACCATTTTCATCCAAGATGACCTGCTTTACATTGGTGCAAGAACATCTATGCGTATCTTGAGCTTGGATACACCTGCACAGCCTACTTTGGTAAGTTTTTTCAGTCATCCTAATTCTTGCGACCCAGTATATCCCTACGATGACGTAATTTATCTGACGCTCCGAAGTGGTGATTTTGGTGGCTGTTTTGGAGATCAGAATGCACTTTGGGTGCTAGAAAGCGCAAATCGTAATAACCTGACAAATAATAGGTTTATGAACACTAATGTATTGCAACAAATAGACATGAAAAGTCCTTATGGCATGATGATGATTGACGATAAACTCTACGTTGGAGAAGGCGCAAATGGGCTTAAAATATTCGATGCAACCAACACAAGGCAGCTATCGCTATTGCACTGGGACAAATCCGTGGCGGCTTACGACATTATTCCTCATCCCTCGCGAAAAGACCTTATTTTGATTGCTGGGCCAAACGGCTTAGGACAATACAAAATGAGCAACGATAATAACTTTGATTTACTCAGCTGGGTGGGCTACTAGGCAAAATTCGTTTGGCTTTGGGTATTGGCGTTCCGAAATCCAATATCCAAAGCAGTTATCTATATTCTTTCCATCAATTTATCGGTATGAGGACTAAGTAATTGACTTACTCGGCATACTTAAATCTTAGGTTACAAAAAGACACATCATGAAACAAAAGCTACTGTGTTTACTCCTCCTACTTTGTACCAACATCATATTGGCTCAAAATATGGACAAAGCATTTTTCTATTACGGGGATGGCTCCGTTTTTATTGGGGAAGTGGTGCAGGAAGACTTTAAAAACACTCGACTGCTACTCATCACCGGCGACACCATCACTTTAGACAACTACTTTATCAAAAGGAGTTGGCGCAACTTATTGAGCTTTCCCAACGGAAAGTTCCACTTCACTAAGGGCTTCTTTTTTTCCTATTGGCAAGGAGGTGCCATTGCGGAAGCTAACCGAGCCGGTAGCAGTACACAAACAGAAATGATACTGGGCTATCGCCTCAATGCTCAGTGGGCAGTGGGAGGAGGTTTAGGGGTTTATATCAATCAAATTGGTTTGAACCCCGTGAACAATGGTTTTCTTGTTCTAGATGCAAGTTGCTACAACTTCTACGCTTACGGCAGATACTACCCTTGGGAAAAGAAAATTCGCCCATTTGCGTCGCTGAAGTTGGGCGCAGGCTCTAGTATTGACTTTGGAAACAATTTTGAAAGCCAATTCCACATTCAACCTGGTATAGGATTAAACTTTCCTGCTAGAAAAGGCATACGTTTTGTGCTTTCACTCAATCAGTACATTCAACAGGTACGAGGCGATCAATTTAGAATTGATGGATTCAGTAATCCTGTTTTGCTCGATTATAACCTCTGGCTCAATAGAACTGTCCTCAAATTTGGTGTGGAATTTAAGTAGCTCATCGCTTTGATTAGATGGATGGCTTAAACGCCTAGTTCTATTCTAGGATTAAAAACCCGAACTAGCTCCAAAATTGAGTGTAGAAATGTTCCAATATCAGTTTTCTGTTCGCTTGTTCTATTATGCCATCCCTACGGGATTCTTCATCATTTTTTACTCGATGGGCGCTATAATCTCTTCATCCCTATGGGATTGCTCCTATTTCTGTTCGCTTGTTCTATTATGCCATCCCTACGGGATTCTTCATCATTTTTTA
>DAITMC010000001.1:0-21834 GCA_036835365.1 Saprospiraceae bacterium | reverse complement strand
CTTCATCCCTATGGGATTGCTCCTATTTCTGTTCGCTTGTTCTATTATGCCATCCTTATGGGATTCTTCATCATTTTTTACTCGATGGGCGCTATAATCTTTTCATCCCTATGGGATTTCAACAATCAAAAATCCCTGAAAGGGAGACATGATTATAGCAAAAAACAACCAAAACCTATAAATCCCAAAGGGATGACATAATTTCCTATTGTTTCTCTAATCTTGAACAAGTGGATGACATAACTTATCAATACAATTTACTATTAATCAAAATCTTACACTATAAACAATTAAATTTATCCACAAACTACTTCGATTTCGTTAAAATCTCAAAGGTGCGCTCCAAGCGATTGCCTTGCTCATCGACGAGTGTGAGTAGATGCACACCTGTCTGCGGCTGCAATGCCATGCGATGAAAATGCTGTGTTGTGCCGATATAATTTTCGTCTAAATGCCAATGAATAAGTTGATTAGTGCTTCGATGAGCGACAGAAAAAACGGTACTACTCAATTTTCCATCAAAATCAACTGGCAGATATATTTTAGCAAAATTTTTAGGGTAAATGAGTTGCATAGCAACAGTAGCATCGCTGGCACAATCGCTTCTGAAAGAAGGCGGAATCTTATAACTTGGATGCTTGGATTTGAAATAGTGCTCCTCCACAGGCGGCAGCACAAACCAGGGCTGATGTATCATGGTATTGGGGGCTTCACATTGGCTATGTACTTGCCAAGTCTTGGTACTATCCAAATGGAGCATTTGATGATAAGTACAAGTTTTTAAACGCAGTGTTGTTTTAACGCCCCAAAGGGTGTCTATGGGGCAGATTGACGTAGGCAAATAGCCACTTTGCGCACAAACAGGCACTTTAGCCATATCGTCATAAGGTGGGTCGAACCAATGGGTAGCACGCGGCAGTTGGTTAAATACCTCAAACAAGATAGGAGCTGCTGTGTGTACACCTATCAAGCCTGGTCGTCCCTCTCCGTCGGCGTTTCCCACCCAAACGCCTACGGCATAGCGAGTATCCACCCCCACTGCCCAAGCGTCGCGGAAGCCATAGCTCGTGCCTGTTTTCCAAGCCACACGTCGTCCGGAATTAAAGCGTTGCCACTCCCCCTCGGAGTTAGGGCGTTCTACTTCGCGCATGGCATCAAAGGTAAGCCAAATGCTGCTTGCCTTGAAATGAGTGGCATTTTTGATCCATTTTTCTTTGGGCAAAGGTGCATCCACCAGATAATGTAAGTCTCTGAAATGGTTGGCGTTGTAAGTGCCATTGTGAGGAGCGTAGTGCAGCAGGGTTCTCGCCATGCTGGCGTAAACGCTAGTAATATCTTGCAAAGTAGCTTCCGCCCCTCCTACGACTAGGGTTAAGCCATAGTGATTAGGCGGTTTTTTGATGGTTTTAAAATTCAACTGCTGGAGCTTAAAGTGAAATTTCTCCAAGCCATATTCTTGAAGCAACAAAATAATAGGTATGTTCAGCGACCTTGTCAATGCTCGTTTAGCACTAACCATACCATCGTATTGCTGCAAGAAATTCTCTGGTTTGTAGCCGCCCATTTGGGATGGAATATCAGGCACTAAACTACTAGGGAGTAGGCTGCCTTCGTCCAACATGGCGGCATATAGCAAGGGCTTAATAACACTACCTGTACTTCGAGGCGCAGGAATAATATCCACAAATTCTTGATTTTCAGCACCTGTCCCTTTCACATTACCTACATAAGCCAAAATAGCTCCTGTTTCTATATCTGCGACGACAACAGCAGCATTGTGAATAAAATTATTTTTCAATTGACGGTGATGTTTTTCTATAACCTCCCCTACCATTTGTTGAAAATGAAGCTCTAGCGTACTTTTAAACCTTGCTTGTTTTTGCCCATTTTTTTGCAACGCTAAACGATCTAAAAGATGAGGTGCCAACTGTGGTAGTGGTAGCGGTGCATCGGGCAGGGGTTCTTCTAATGCTAACTCATAAGTAAAGGCATCTATTTTTGCCTGTTCATGCAACCTTTTTAGTAAGCGATTTCTTTTTTCGAGTAAGGCTTGCCGATTTCGGTTAGGATGAATCAAACTTGGACTATTCGGCAGCACTGCTAGAGTAGCTGCCTCCGCCCACGAAAGTAATTCGGGCTGCTTACCAAAATAACGCCACGATGCCGCTTCCAAGCCTACTACATTTCCTCCAAAAGGTGCATTAGCGGTGTAGTGTATCAAAATTTGAGCTTTAGATTGACTCATTTCTAGCCGAAATGCCAGCACCATTTCAACCAATTTATTCCAAATGCTGCGGCGTTTCCTATTTCTCGCCATTCTAATGACTTGCATGGTGATAGTGCTGCCACCACTCACCCTTTTGCCTGCTTTTGCGTTTTGCGAAATGGCTCTTACCAATCCACGAATATCTACGCCCCAATGGCGATAAAAACGCCTATCTTCAAAAGTCAAGAGAGCTTGTTCAAATTTCTGAGGAATACTATCGCTGTAAGGAAAACGCCACTGCCCATCTTTGGCGATTCTAGCCCCTAAAAGCTGTTCATTTTTATCCTCTAACACTATGCTCAGGGGTACATCGAACAAAGGTCGAGGCAAAGAAAACCAAAAGCATAAAGCGAGCAAAATGCCAGTCGCTAGTCCTATTTTATGTCGCCGAATGAACAGGGTAAAATAGTTTTTATCCATTTTCGATAATCTTACTTTTTTTCGAGCGTTAAAGATGCAACGGTTTTGCGCACAAATTATTTGAATAAAAAATCTGATATGCTGTGTAATTAAGTCGTTCCATTTACGAACTAAAATTACAACTATGTTTTCAAAGTTTACGATTGTCCTCCTAATTTTTACCTCATTCTGCCTCATTTCTAAGGCTCAACAACAAATTTCTGGCATCATCAATCAATATGCCACCGTCATGGATATTGACTATTGTAAAAATGGTTTAGTTGTTAGCTCCTCTACTGGTTTTGTTCCTGATTTAGACATTATTCTAATGCAAATGCAAGGAGCTACCATTGTGGAAGAAAACAACAACGCCTTTGGCACTATTCTGGACATAGGCAGCGCTGGAAAGTATGAAAAAGCCACTATACAAGCAGTGCGAGGTGACACTATATTTTTACAAAATAGCTTGCTCAATACTTACTTAATAGAAGGAAAAGTGCAAATTATTTCTTATCCAAAATACGAAAATGCAACCATTACAGATACTTTAAAAGCCAAAAACTGGGATGGCGAAACAGGTGGAATCCTCGCCCTTCAAGCAAATATATTAACCCTAAATGCTCCAATAACAACTACTGGCGCAGGCTTCAGAGGTGGCGAAACAAGGTCGCCGGAGAGCAACTGCACAGGGGGATTGAACAATGCCTCTCGTTTTTTTTACACGATTGGCGATTGGCGAGGTGCATATAAAGGCGAAGGCATCAGAGAATTTATTGTCGGCAAAGAATTAGGTCGAGGACCTTTAGCCAATGGTGGCGGTGGTGGCAATGACCACAATTCTGGTGGCGGCGGTGGCTCCAATATTACTAAAGGCGGCAATGGCGGCATTCGACCAACCCCTATTTTTACGTTGGCTTGTCGTGGTGACAACCCAGGTAGGGCAGGTGTTGCATTGAATGCGGTTTCTGATAGAATTTTCATGGGCGGCGGCGGCGGTGCTGGTCATACGAATAATAGTACCAACAAAGATGGTGGCAACGGCGGTGGCATCATTCTACTAGAAGTAAATACGTTGGTAGGCAATAATGCTTTAGTTGCTGCAAACGGGGGGACAGCAGCTACCGCAATAGGCGATGGTGGTAGTGGAGGAGGTGCAGGCGGAAGCATCGTGCTACTTGCTCAATCCATTAGCAGTGCGCCAATAGTTGAAGCCAAGGGAGGAAATGGAGCCAGCGTAAATAATAACAATGGTGAAACGTGCTTCGGACCAGGAGGCGGTGGTAGTGGAGGATACTTATTGAGCAACACAAATAATATAACTGCCAATATCAATGGTGGTATCTCTGGACGCTCTACTGCTAGTAGATTAGCCAACTGCAACAATACGACCAACGATGCACAAGATGGACAAACTGGCATAACTGCCATTTTGGAAAAACTACCTAAAAGTACCACTTTAGCCACTATCCCCGCTATTGTGAATCAGCCAGAGGTGGTAGAAATTTGTTTAAATCAAAATGTGGAGATAGAAGTAGAGACTACGGGGTCGGGATTGACTTATCAATGGGAGATTGACCGAGGTAACGGCAGCGGATTTGAAGTTTTAGTGGACGGTGTAAATTATGCCAATACAAAAACAAGGAACTTAAATATCATTGCTGCCAATGCGAACATGGCGGATAATCAGCTTCGTTTGGTGGTGATGACCGAATGTGGCGACCGAATTATTTCTAACCCTATCGCAATTAATCTTGGTGAATCTGCCCCTATTCCTGCCTTTACTTTTCAAGTGCAGCCTGAAGGAGTCGTCATTTTTACCAATCAATCTCAAGTTGGCAGGCGCTACCTTTGGAATTTTGGGGACGGCATCACCAGCGCATCAGAAAACACTTCGCATACTTATGCTTTTGAAGGTGCATATCAAGTGACCTTGACAGTTACTAATGACTGTGGCGAGGTTAGTATTACTCAAACGGTAGAAATTGTTTTTCCACCACAGGCTGCGTTTGGCGTAGTAGAACAGTCAGGTTGTGTGCCAGTCGTGGTTGAGTTTCAGAACCAATCTACTGAAAATGTGGCTAGTTTTGAATGGCTATTTCCTGGCGGTTCACCTGCTAGTTCAATCGAAGCGAATCCAACTGTAACTTATGATTCGGTAGGTCTATTTGATGTGGTTTTAATTGTGAAAAATATTGTCGGAACGGATACTTTGAGTAGAAATGATTTCATCGAAATTGCAGGTGAACCTAATGCTAACTTTATCTTTGAAGTGAATGAACTTAGTGCTACTTTCACCAATACTTCCACAGGTAACAATACTTATACTTGGGATTTCGACGACCAAGGAGCAACTTCCACCGAGCTTAATCCAACACATATTTTCTCAGAAGTTGGTGTGTATGAAGTTGCATTGACAGCAACGAACGATTGCGGTACAAAAACCGTAACACAGAAAGTGGCAGTTGGTGCAGCACCGCTTGCCTCCTTTTCCGTAGATAACAATACAGGTTGTGCGCCAATTACGGTGCAATATATAGACCAATCGAGGGGAAGCATAAAAGGTTGGTCTTGGACATTTCCAGGTGGCGAGCCTAGCACTTCTCAGGAGAAAAACCCAACAGTGCGCTACACACAGGCAGGCACTTACGATGCTACTTTATTTGTAGAAAATGATTTGGGTCGCGATAGTACTGTCCGAAGGTCTTTTATCAATGTTTTTGAATTGCCAGTCCCTAAATTTGAGTTTGAGATAACAGAAGGCAAAGTCAACTTCATTAATCTGACAGAGGGTGCTACTTTTTACGGATGGGCATTTGGCGATGGTAAAATTTCAACAGAAGACAATCCAATACACACTTATGACAAAGGTGGCTTGTACTATGTAACACTTAATGCTTACAATAATTTTTGTGGCGCAACGGCTACCCTACCCATTAATGTTGTATTGACTGACATTACGCAACTGAGTGATGGTGCTGTGGTCAAATTGTTCCCCAATCCAATGACGGATTGGCTACGAATTACCGTTGAAGATATGCCAACGCAAGAAATAGTGGTGCGTTTGTTCAATTTGAATGGACAACTACTTACTCAGCAACTCATGGTTACTGAGCAGCAACAGATAGATGTAAGTCATTATTCAACAGGCACTTATATTCTTCATCTTTTAGGTAAAGACTGGTCATTAGTGAAGAAAGTGATGAAGCAGTAGGCAATGATTAAGAATAATATTACTTTTATAAGAAAAGTAATATTTTGAGCATAACTGATAAGGCTATATTTTTTGTATGGCTTTATTAGGTAATCAAAATGGTAATTGTTCTTATTATCTCCTTTTTCCTTTAATTTACTGCCAGAAAAGATAGATAAGATGGCGAATAGACAGAAAGAATGCTCGCTAAACAATATGATACCACTCTGTTGATTTTTTCTTAAAGAAATGTTAAAATTGTTAAGAAAAAGTTAATAATTAGTAATTTAAAACTAATTTTTTCTGTTGAAAATCAATGTGTTATGTCCCTTTATGTCCCTTGAAAGTGTAGTTATAGACTGTTATATTTGTATAAGTTAAATAAATAAGAGATATTTAATGGAGATTTAAAAAAATAACCAAATATCTTAATTCAATTATTTTTCAATACATCTTATTTTTAGGGTTCGGTATTGATGGTGCACCTCAATATATAAAGAATGCGCTAATGCTGCCTTTGATCACGTCCAGCACTAGCGCGAATTAAGAGAATTATTTTAGTTGATGAATGGGGTGTACATGATATTGATGATGGCTCTGATTGTCTAACGGTAACAACAGTTGGAGACAATGGTAGTTTTACTAGTGGTGTAGGCTGCCCATAATAATATACCTTTTCTCTTATCTAGTTGTCCAAAAAGAGGGCTGCTTCAAGGGGGCTTTGACTGTCCGAAATAGAATAGGACAGTTAAAGTTCTTTTTATTATTTAGAATTGTTAATTTCATCACACGATAATTTATAAGATTTACTATGCATAAATTAACACTACTATTTATTCTTCTTTCTATTCAGTTATTTACCCTTTATGGACAATCCATAGAAATTATTTATGAGCTAACAAGCGATGGAACAGAGTTAGAAAAAAGTTTAAACAAAATAGACAAATCTACTTTGACACTATCTCAGCAAAAATTTTTAGAAAAAATGGTTATTGGTGATAAGACAACCAAGCATGTTTTTCATCTACATTGGAGTGGTGGTCGCTCCTCTTATTTATTTAAAGAAAGTGAGCGAACTGAAGATACAGCGCCTAGTACGATGCAGACTACTTTTATTGATTATTACAAAGATATTAATTCAGGTAAGTATATTGGTATTTCCTCTATGATGCGAGCTAACGAACAAGTAGAAGGAGACCTACTGACCATTAAAGATTGGACGATAGACAATACGAGCAAAAGCGTAATTTGTGGATATGAAACGATTAAGGCTATTCATAAAGACGGAAAAAGGGTAGCTTGGTTTACCACTAAAATTCCAATTAGTGAAGGTCCTGAACAATATAGTGGCTTGCCTGGTATTATTTTAATGTTAGAATCGCTTCATGTTGGTAAGACCATAACGGCTAAAACAGTTACGCAAAAAGCGACCAATACAGTAATAACACTGCCTAATCGAGAGAAAAAGTTGACTTTTGAACAGTATAAGGGAAAGTTATCCTCTCAAAACTAACTAAATAAATGCGTTTTGTCCTATTTGGATTGATATTACTAGCAAACTTTAAGATGTCTGCTCAGAGTCTACTAGGTGTAGTGGAAGATAACAGTGGTAAGCCCTTAGTTGGTGCAACTGTCTTGCTCTTGGATTCCGTTGAAAATATTTTATCTTACGGCATATCTGATAAGGAAGGGAAATGGCGTATTATTTGTCAAGAAGATGGAAGCCAACTAAAATTTAATTATTTAGCCCACAAAGAATTAATTTATCCAGTTAGTAAGTCCAACTGCGAAAAACCAATAGTGATTAAGTTAGCGCCTTTAGAAAATTTAGCAACTGAAATAGTGGTTACCGCAGAGCGTGTGATGAGCATTCAAAAAGGCGACACTACTATTTATAATGTTCAAAATTACAGAGGCGAAACGGATCAAACTTTTGGGGATGTTTTGAATAAGCTACCGGGGTTTGAAGTAAACAACGAAGGACAAATTAGCTACAATGGAAAGCGAATTGATCAAATTCTGGTAGAAGGTAAAGATGTACTAAATAATCAGCATAGTTTTGGCACTCAAGGATTTATGGCTGGTGATATTCAAAAAGTAGAAGTAATAGAACATTATAAAGATTTTAGTGAACAGTTCTCTCAATCATGGTCGGATAAAATAGCTATCAATCTAATTATGACTTCTGCGGCAAAAGGAGCTTGGCGAGGAAATGCAGAGTTATTTGCTGGATATGAGAAAAGATACAAAGCAGGACTAACCTTAATGAATATTAAAGATAATATTGCACACACCACTTTTTTTAGAGCAAATAATCTTAATGAAGCTACTATTGCCTTGCAAGACTTCTTAACGCTTCAGAACGCTTTAGTACGAACGCTAAATCAGGTAGAAACCCTTTCGGAGATTATACCTGCTGGTTTTGAGCGTACAGAAAACCTACAAATTAGTCAAGAAAATCTGCTTGCTTCAAACACTGTTTATGACATTAAGAAACATAGCACGGCTAAACTCTCTATACTGGGAAGCTATTTTCAACGGGGGCAACAGCTTAGTGTCAGCCGTTTTTATATTCCTTCAGGAGATATTTTTGTTGGCAACCAAAACACTAAAACAGTCTTTCAATACTTTTCTGGCAATATCAATACACAAACAACTTTCAGTAAAAAAGGTACATTAGAGTTAGATTTACCTATAATAATAGATAAAACAGAGAGCAATCTAATTACTTCAGGCAAATTAAATGATAACCCGCTCAATAATTATTGGAATGACAACAAATTTAACCTAAAATTAAATCCTCATCTTTATTGGAATTATAAACAATCAAACCAACAATTATTTTCCGTACAACTCCAATATAGATATTTCCAAAACAATAATGATTTGTTAATTGGTGGGATGAACAATTTACTATTTGGTGTTTTAGAAAATAATTTATCACAACAAAGTAATGAATTTGATAATACTTTCAATTCAATGCTGAAATGGCAGTACGCACAAGGTAGTATCAAGACGCAGTTGCAGCTAAATTATCAAAATGTCAATAGGCAAATCCAGCAACTTGACCCTCTTGACATGGCAACAACAGAAAGCATTAAGGGTACATTTACCAGCAACAAGATTAGCCCATTCTTTCAAATAGGTTATGAGCAAAAGAATATACTTTTACAGTACAACACAGCATGGTCTAAGCAATATACTTCCCTTTCCAAGCAAATAGCAAATTTTAATTTATGGAAAAATTCCTTTTTGGCGAAATATAGTTTTTCAAAGATGCATTTTGCCTTATTGAGGGCTACCATAGTAGATAGACTTAATGACCCAGTATTTTCTTTTCAAACTTATACTTTTCTAAATGAATATACCTTGTCCCTAAATAATTTATCTTATCCAAACATAAGTCAAGAAAAACAAATAGTGCTGAATTACTTTCATTTAAATTTACGTAACGCTGAAAGAGTATTTGCTTCAATAGCTTACACAAAACAAATCAACCCTTTGGCACTAATATTTAGCAATAAAGAAAACTATATTTTACAAACACCTATCATTTTAAAATATAACACGACTTTGAATGGACGTTTCTGGTGGGCGACCTCATTTTACAAACGACAATTCAACATAAAATTGGAAGCAGGATATAGAAATTCAATAAATCAGACAGCGCAAAGCAATATTCAACTTTCAGGTATAGAAGGAATTTTGAGGCTTAAAACTAATTTTAAAAAATCATTAGACGCTAATATCCACTACACTTATGCTATTAATCATCAAAAGGCATCCATCTTAGATGTAAGTTTTATTACTCAAAATTTGACAGGAACTATTTATTACAAAAAAGAAGCCTTTTATACTAATGTAGATTTTAGTTTAATATCTCGTACCATCAGGGATGAAGAACAGCAATTTACAATCTTAAATGCTAATGTAGCTTATCAACTAAAGTCAAATTGGCAAATCAAAATTGCCATTAGAGATATGCTTAATTTAAAGCAGCAAATTATATTCAACAATACTTTTAATCTCTTTTATCAAGAAAGCACTCACTACGAAAGGTTTGCAGGAACTATTGTACTTGGCTTATCCAAAGCATTTGATTAAGCATTTCATCAACCTTTTATAAATTTTCTTTTTTAGTTTGTTGGCTTTTCAAAATAATTCTAATCTGTTACTTCGGTGGACGATAATTAGCTCCATCCAAAATAATTTGAGGATCATCAATAGCGATTAATTGTTGCACACTCATTTCGGGGTGCTGCTTCATGTATGCCTTTACAATTTGCCAACCAAGCCAATTCGCAGTTTTACCTGGCGATTCTGGAGGCATCCAAGTTGTCCCCATTGGGCTAGCACCAATGAGTTTGTCAAATTCGGTTCGTCGAGTGGAGTAAAGCAAGTTGCGCTTTAAAATTTGTGTCCACAATTCTCTTTCATTAAAACGTTGGGTCATCCATTGCGCATCGCGTGTTTTCCATTCCATTAACACACTGTCTGGGGTTTCAGGCAATAATAAAGACTTGACGTACAACATTTTACCATTGTTAATCATATAATCCAGCAAGCGATTGCCCTGCACTTCGCCTACTATGTTGAAAGCCAAAGCTTCTATGGCTTTGGCGATTAGGTGTTCTTTGTTCATAGAACGCTGCAAAAAAGCAGGGAACATATCATAATGATAGGGAAAATCATTGCCTAAAAAGAAATCCCAGCCAATACCCAGTAGGCTATCGCCATAGGTGAACGTACCGACGGAATATTCAGAAATGTAGGAAACTACCTCAGGAACAGGACGCTCGGGAAAATAATACTTAAAATAGCGAAGTGCCTTTTTTAAATCCGACTCCACATCGCTAATGTTATTATAGATAATTTGAGTGGTGTCGTAAAGTTTTTTTACACTAGGATGCTGAATAAAAGCAGCAATGTTTTCAACAAAGAGGGTATCTGCTTGGTCGGTTTCATCAATTAGACGCTTGAAAACAGTAAAAAAATTCGGATATTTTTGACGCAACAATTCCACTTGTTGAGCAAAAGGCAATTCCAGGTTGTTAGGGTCTAGCTGAAACAAATCCTGCTCAAAACGCCTGATTTTCAAGTCAATGTTTATATCCGATATATCGGGTTTGGTTTTGTCTGGTTGGCACTGCCAAAGTAGTATTAGGCTAAAAATAGCTATAAAAATAGACAAAATGGGGTATTTAAAAACGTTAACAGGTATAAAACCGAAACGAACCATACATTTTAACATTTCTTGTGGTATTTTTGTAAATATTTTGTGAGGGATAAAGAATCAAATTGATTAACAACGCAATATAAAACAAAGCTAAAATGAAAAAAATTGTTTCCTTGTTTTCTTTTTTGGCAATTTTAATCACAGCAAACGCTCAGCTAGGTGACGGCGCTTTGCGTTTCGGATTACAACTAAGTCCAACTTTTTCATGGATGCAATCGGAAGCCTCCAATGTGAATCGCAATGGCGTGAATCTAGGACTTAAATTAGCCATGATAGGCGAATATTACTTTGCAGACAACTATGCCTTCACCTCTGGATTGGGTTTTGCCTTCAATCATGGTGGTACGTTGCGCAACGATAGACCAAGTTCTTTTTGGAACTTAGAAGGTGAATTTGCTAATGCAGACATCAAATACAGCGTTCAATATGTAGAAATTCCTATGGGGCTAAAAATGATAACCAGAGAGTTTGGCTATTTGCGCTATTTTGGTGAGCCTTTTGTCATGTTAGCTTTCAGAAGCCAAGCTAGAGGCACTCGAAGTGGTGGAGCAGGTTTTGAAGCTCAAAATGATGTAGCAATTAAAGAATTTGTAAATGGCGCTGGCCTTTCTTGGGGTTTGGGGCTTGGCGCAGAATACAGCCTTAGCGGAAATACAGCGATTATTGGCGGTTTATATTTCCAAAATATGTTTACCAATATGGTGAAAAAAGGGAGTATTCAACCTACTGATGTAAGAGCCAACTTTGATGCTATCACACTACGTTTAGGAATTTTGTTTTAAAATTAAATGGATTTCATAAATCTATCCTAAAGGTCATCACTGATAGACCAAACTAACTAGAGCAAATAAAAAATATGTCAGAACAAAAAAAACGAGTGCTTTCCTGCATTCAGCCCACGGGGCATATGCACTTTGGCAATTACTTTGGAGCAGTAAAAAATTGGGTGGATTTGCAGGAACAGCATGAATGCTTTTATGGCGTAGTGGATTATCATGCTATGACCATGCCTTACGACCCTAAAAAGTTGCGCAACAGCACTTGGGAATTAATCTTCAATTTGATGGCTGTTGGCATTCAACCTGAATGTTTATTCATTCAGTCGTTAGTGCCAGAGCATACGGAGTTAGGTTGGATATTTAACAACTTTGCCACCTTTGCAGAAGTGTATAAACAACCTCAATTCAAGGACAAACGCGAAAGTTTGGCTTCCTCTGGCGAAGATTATGTTTCTGTGGGTTTGTTCGATTACCCTGTGTTGCAAGCATCGGATATTTTGATTTATAAAGCAGATATTGTGCCTGTTGGCGAGGATCAACGGCAGCATTTGGAACTCACACGCGAGATTGCACAACGCTTCAATAGTCGGGTAGGTAAGGAATATTTTGTGCTGCCCAAAGCCCTTTATACCCCAACGCCCAAGATTCGCTCTACTGCCGACCCTACCCGAAAAATGAGCAAAAGCGCAGGTGAAAAGCACTATATCAACGTTTTTGAAGAGGAAAAAAAGTTGAGAAAACAAATTGGCTCAGCAGTGACCGATACAGGCGAGGACGCAACAGGGGAAATGAGTGCTGGTGTAGCTAATTTGTTTGAATTGATGAAAGCTGCTGGCAAAGTGGAAGCACACAACGAATTGTTACAGCACTATCAAGAAGGAAAATTGATGTATAAAGATTTGAAACAAACCGTAGCGGACGCTTTAGTAGAAATTGCAGCAAACTTTAGGGCTAATCGCAAAGCATTGGATACCAATAAAAAAGTGGTGAAAGAACAAATTAAAGCCTCTTCTGCCACTATCCGCAAGCAAGCACAACGCACTTTACAGGAAGTAAAAGAACTGGCGGGCTTACAGAATATTCGATTTTAGTATTCTAGCTTAAATACGCATCGGCAATGGTAAATTTTATGTTTAGGGCAGAGTAAATTACTACCAATGTATCATTTTAAGTGAACTTAATCTAGTTTTCCATTGCCGATGCTTAATGAGTTCTCACATTACCGCTACTTTTATTATGCTATTATGCTTTTTCTAAATAACATAAAGAAATACTTTGGTATCCATAGCACAGCAGTTTTCATTCTATTGGGTAGTCTGCTTTGTCTGCTGCTGCATTTTTATTTTTTTCATGGAGGATATTTAGGCTACGATGAATTAGAATATGCCCACTTAGCCCAGCAATTACTGGATGGCAGTTTTACGCATGGCAATAACCTCTATGCCTATCGCTATGCAGGTTTTGTACCTTTGGCGTTGAGTTATGTTGTATTTGGAATAGGTGATTTTGCCAATTTTTCAGTTACATTACTTACGCTACTTACCCTTATTTTTCTGATACTAAAAATGCTCCCTTCTATTGATAACGTTTCCAAATGGCTGGCAGCGTTATTGATGATTTGTCATCCAATGCACTTGCTTTATTTAGAAAAACCAATGCCTGACATCATTGTGTCATTAGGCTTTTTGCTTTGTTTTTATGGCTATTATCAAATTCGATTTATAGCCAATACTAATTCAGGGGAAGCCGCGACCTTATTCATCACGGGTGCAATATTGACCTTTTTGGCTAAAGAAACTTTCCTCATTTTTTATCCTTATTTCCTAGCCTTATTGCTTTGCAATGTGCTGCAAAAACAGCGATGGTCATTTTGGAAATGGACGCTACTGGGAGCGTTTCCTTCCTTGCCATTTACTTGTTGAGTTACCAAATATTTCTTGGCAATGCTTTGGCTAGAGTAGAAGCCATTTTCACTAACCGATACCTCTCCGCCTGCACCTACGAAATACAACCCACCGCCGTATTACTCCAAAGAATTGCTTATGCACTTTGGCTTGATTTTGTGCGACATATATTTCTACTACCCCTCATTTTTGTACCTCTACGATGGAGAACAGCAACTCCTGAAACAAAATTCTTAACAAAAAGCTGGTTGGCATTGCTCTTACTTTCCAATTTTATGACCATTTCCTACACCCAATATGTACCACTTTGTAACGATGTCAGACATTTCCTTTTTACCCTTCCTATTGGTGCAATGGTTTTTGCACAGGGTCTAACACAATTGCCCAACCTAAAATAGACAGCTAAAATTTGGATAGCAGCCATGCTTTTGTCCATGCTTTGCCTTAGTCTTGTTTTTCAGTACGAAACCACTGGGTATTTGTACTTGCCCATGTTATTGGGACTTGTCCTTCATCATTTTTTGCCTCGAAAAAGCATCCTTTATGCAGCATTTGCCATAGGTTTATGCGCTATGTTTATTCAAAATGCCAGATACCACCTAAAATTAAACCATCATGGGCAAAAGCAATTGATTGCCTTTGTGCTAGGGCAAGCAGAAGAAAACAAACGGGTCATCACAGACGAAGTCAACGCCAATATAGGCAACTTTTATGCTCAACATGACACCAGTAGCACTTTTTTTATCTCCTTCCAAGCGTGGCAACAAATGGACTCTATAAGCTCTGATCATCAATATCTTATCCTCAATGGAATGACTATGTACTTCACCAATCAACAGTGGCAGGATTTACCCGACTTCGCCAAAACTGCCCACGAACACCTCCCCAAACTATTTGAAAATAGCAGTGGTGTGGTTTATCAAATTGTTAAGCAATAATTTTTTGAAACGTAAAGTTCAAGAAGGGTACGCCACCTTCAAATTTTACAACAATTTAAACTCAATCGCTTGGCGAGCTAATCGTCTGGTTGTACCTTTAAGGTTTGAAATAGAAACCATGAAAATAAAATCGCTTTTCGTTATTTGTTTGTTGACTTTAGGGATGTTCACCTCTTGTAAGGTCAATCATTTAGCCCAAATACAGCCACAGCGCTATCAAATTGCTCAGGATTCACTGCCCAATGTAGCTGCCAATGCTGCCATTGAAGCATTAATTCAACCTTACAAAGTGCAAATGGATGCTGAGATGGATGAAGTCATTGGCGTGGTCAGCCAAACTTTGGTTAAATCAAGACCGCCAATGGGTACACTTGGCAACTGGATGTCCGACCTTTTTTACGAGCAAATCAATGAATACCTCAATACAGAAATAGATTTTGCCATGATGAACTCAGGGGGTATTCGCATTCCTACCTTGCAGGCAGGAGAAATTACGAGGGGAAAAATTTATGAATTAATGCCTTTCGATAATATGCTAGTCGTTGTTTATCTGGATGCTGCATCCGTACAGCAGTTTGCTGATAATATGGCAAGCTATGGCGGCGCACCGATTAGTAAACAGCTTCAATTTGAAATAAAAGACCAAAAAGCACAAAACGTTACCGTCAAAGGGCAACCACTGATGGAGAGGAAAATATATGCTGTTGGAACTTCAGACTACATTGCCAACGGCGGCGATGCCCTTTTTGTAGGCAAAGAACGTAAAGAAGTGGGCGTGCTCATGCGCGATGCCATCATTGATTATGTCAAAAAGAAAACAGCAAAAGGAACAACCATCGAAGCAAAAGCAGATGATCGGATTATTTTACTAGACCCACCAAGTGAACACTAAAAATATACTATCATGCAACGCAGACAATTTATACATACTTTAGGTTCTGGCATGGCATTAGCAAGCACCATGCCCTTGCAACTATTAGCGGCTGAACCAGAAATTTTGCAACTCACTATCCTACACACCAACGATGTACATAGCCGAATTGAGGCTTTTCCAATGGATGGAAGCCGCTTCCAAGGCATGGGAGGTGCTGCTCGACGTGCCGAGTTGATTGCACAAATTCGCAAAGAACAGCAGCACATACTCCTATTAGATGCAGGTGATATTTTTCAAGGAACTCCTTATTTTAATCTATACGGCGGAGAATTGGAGTTTAAATTGATGACGCAAATGGGCTACGATGCAGCTACCATAGGCAATCACGACTTCGATGCAGGCATTGATGGATTAGAAAAGCAATTGCCTAATGCTAACTTCCCGCTCATCAACTGCAATTATGATTTTTCGGATACCATAATGAATGATAAAGTCAAGCCTTATCAAATTTTCAAAAAAGAGCAAATCAAAATTGGCGTACTTGGCGTAGGTATTGAACTGCAAGGACTTGTACCACAAGCCTTGTACCAAAATACACAATACCTCGACCCCATAGCTAAGGCGAATCAATACGCCACGCTGTTGAAAAAAGAAGAAAAATGCGATTTTGTTATTTGCCTTTCCCACTTAGGCTATCAGTACAATGGCGACAAAATTTCTGATCTAACATTAGCACGCAATAGTAGCGATATTGACCTCATCATTGGTGGGCATACACATACTTTCTTGAGCGAACCAACAGTAGAAACCAATTTAGTCGGCAATCCTGTGCTTATCAACCAAGTCGGTTGGGCAGGCGTTGTACTGGGCAGATTGGACGTTTACTTTGAGCGTAACAAAAAGGGGAAATGCTTGAGTTGCAAAAATTTAACAATTGGAGCTACGAGCAATTAGGGAAAAATAGATTTCAATAATTTTCTTAGAAATGTTGGTATTTTTATGCAACAAATAGCGTAAAAGTTGTTTATATAATTATAACTTAGCTCATGTAATTTGGTGAATGCATAAAAGATGATAAGTCCTAGCTCAACGTATCAGTCAAAAATATATCGTTCTTTCAAAGAAATCGAGTCGAATGACTTTAGAACAGTGATTCGATTCTACGAAGAGCGCATCATTTCTATCAATAATCTTGAATTTGAGGAATATTTCGATTTATTATTTTGCTACACCAACGCTATTTTTGAAGTAGGGGCTTACAACAAATACATTAGCCTAGCCAAAAAAGTAATTGAACAATCCATTGATAAAAATATTCAATTTTTTCAAGGCAAGGACGTACTCTGCCACTGTCTTTTCCGAAAGGCAGCAGCACACTACAACTTGAGCCAATTACCACAAGCCGCACATTTACTGCAAGAATTGATTAAAATTGACCCTAACCACGAAGATGCCATCAAATTATTAAAGCGTATTTACTACAAGTCGAATACAAAAACGATAAAGCGCCTCAAAGCCACTGCTATCTTTTTCTTTCTGATTTCCACTGTGATTATCGTTTTAGAGGTATTGGTCGTACAAAATTTTTTTCCGCTACATCAAGTCACTTTTCAGACCATTCATTTTACTTTCTTAGTGCTAGGAGTACTGATTTACGTGCTGGGTGAGCTATACTTACGCTGGAAAGCCAACGAAAGTGTAAAACATTTTATGGCTTCAACAAAACAGAAGAAAATGTTTTAATTCTATTTATTGTCAAAATAATATATTTTTTCGTTTTAGAAAGAAACACAATAAAAAACAATCAAAGTTCTTGCAATACAAATCAACAAAACTTACAAATTTCTATCCTCTCTTTTCCGAAGCTCCTAATTCATCCTTACCTTTGCCTTATGATTGTCCCCTAAATTAGGGCAATTTTAAAAAACATGATAACAACACTTGGATTGTTCGCCGCTTTTCTCACCACTGGTGCATTAGTGCCGCAAGTGGTGAAGACCATACGTACTAAATCGACAGGCGATTTATCGTTAGGCATGTATTCGATGATGTTCACAGGAACGCTTTGTTGGTTGCTTTATGGCTTTCTTAGCAAAGACATTCCTATCATCAGTGCAAACATCGTTGCCTCCGTCTTTTCTTTCATCATCCTCTATTTTAAAGTAGTAGGTATGAAAAAGAAATGAACTAAATCTTTCTCTAATTGATTATAGTATAGTATAGTGGAAAAAAATAAGCAAATTTTATTGCCATCAGATTACTGGCATAATTAACATTTAACAATTAGCCCTTTTAGCAAAAAGGCAAAGCAAACGGAAATAGGCGAGTAAACAATGCCTCTACTCCACCTTTCAAGCAACAACAATCAGCCATTCTTGCTGAACAAGAAGAAATAATATGCAAAAATGACAAAAAAAAGTAACATCAATGGTCAACGCTTAACTGCAAAACAACTAAAGTACGAAATTTTGAAACTGCTTAAGCGACACCCTAAAAAGCGTTTTAACGCCAAACAAATCATTAAAAAATTGAGAATCGCTAATAATAAAGATGCGGTGCAACATGCTTTAGACCAACTCAATACTAGTCAAGAAGTAAAACCCATTGCAGAAGGCAAATTCAAATTGAATACTGCTGCTGAACACAGCACCGCTCGAAAAACGTATGTTGGTACAGTGGATATGACACGCACAGGCTCAGCCTATATTGTTGTAGATGACTTAGCAGAGGATATTCATATTTCTGCAAAGCGCATGAACAATGCTTTACACAACGATAAGGTGAAAGTGGCTGCCTGGATACCTAGTGGTAGAAAAAAAATGGAAGGTGAGGTTATAGAAGTCATAGAACGTTCGATGAGTTACTTCATTGGTACACTGCGCTTGACCAGAAAATATGGTATTGTCATTCCTGATAAGTCCAATATGCCAATGGATATTTTTGTGCATCACGAACATATTTGCGGTGCTAAAGATGGCGATAAAGTCGTCGTAAAAATAACCGAATGGCCTACGCGCCATAACCATAGTCCTGTGGGCGAAGTCGCTTCGGTGCTGGGGCAAGTGGGTTCAAGCGATATCGAAATGAAAGCCATTTTGATTAATTGTGGCTTTGAATTAGAATTTCCAGAAGCAGTAATACAAGAAGCAGAAACGTTTAGTGATGTTATTTCGGAAGAAGAAATTGCTAACCGCAGAGATATGCGTGCGGTGCCTACTTTCACGATTGACCCTCACGACGCTAAAGATTTCGATGATGCTCTTTCCCTACAATATCTCGATAATGGGCATTATGAAGTAGGTGTACACATTGCCGACGTAACACACTACGTACAAGCAGATAGTCCACTGGATAAAGAAGCCCTCAAACGCTCCACTTCTGTTTATCTAGTGGATCGGGTGCTGCCGATGTTGCCTGAACGACTATCTAATCATTTGTGTTCTTTGCGCCCAAACGAGGATAAATATACTTTTTCAGTAGTATTTACCTTCAATACTTACGACAAAGTGGTGAAAACATGGTTTGGGAAAACCCTTATTCACTCCGACCGAAGATTCACTTATGAAGAAGCCCAACAAATACTTGACGCTGGCGAAGGTGATTTTTATGAAGCCCTTGACCAACTCAATAAAGTAGCTAAGCAACTACGAGCAGAACGCTTTAAGAACGGAGCAATTGATTTTAATGTGGACGAAGTGCGCTTCAAGTTAGATGAAGATGGCGCGCCAATAGAAGTCTATGCTAAAGAGCGCCGAGACACCAATATGCTTATTGAGGATTTTATGTTGTTGGCAAACAAAGCCGTAGCTACTTGCATTTCTAAAAAAGGTGAATCGGCAGAAATTCCTTTTGTTTATCGTGTACACGATAGCCCAGATTTGGAAAAGGTGGAGGAACTGATTCATTTTGCCAAAGAAATGGGTATCGAAATTGAAATTAAAAAAACTGAACAAATCGCAAAAGCCTACAATAAACTTGCACGACAAGCGCTAACGGATGAACGCCTGAAAATACTAGAACCGCTCGCCATCCGAACCATGGCAAAGGCAGAATATAGCACAGATAATATTGGGCATTATGGCTTAGGATTTGAATATTACAGCCATTTCACCTCCCCTATACGCCGCTATTCTGACGTGTTAGCGCATCGCATCCTATACAAAAATATTGACGGCAGACTAGAACGAGTGGATAAAGAAACCCTGCAAATCAAATGTAAGCAAGTTTCCAAACAAGAGCGAAAAGCCAATGAAGCAGAGCGCGAATCTATCAAATACAAACAAGTGGAATATATGAAAAATCATATTGGTGAAGTATTTGAGGGGCAAATCTCTGGTATTATTGATAGAGGTATTTTCGTGGAAACGTTGCGCAGTAAGTGCGAAGGAATGATTGGTTTTGAAAAAATGGATGAGCCTTTTCAACTTGGACTTGGCAATCTTAGTATCAAAGGAAAGGTCTCTGGACACGTTTATAAAATGGGCGATGTCGTAAGGGTGAGAATTGTTGGTGCTGATTTACAAAAACGCAGAATTGAAATGGAACTGGTAGCAGAAAACAGTGAGCAGTAAATTTTGGTGGAGGTATAAAACTAACAATTAGAGAAATCGTCAAGTTCTAAATATCAAAACAAAGGATAAAAAAGTAGCATTGAATAAATAGACACTTTTATTGCTTTTTTTTGAGGTAAAACAAAATGACCTATTTCGTTACGATAAAAATTCGTTACATTTATCTCTCTATTTATTTGTAACTTCGCAAGAATACAAATGAAGAAAGGATGACAAAACGAACAGTCGCTACAATAGCCATCACAGGTACATTAGTCTTAGCCGTAATTGTGCTAAATCACGTTAATACATCAATTGATTTTAATACCCAAATTAAGCCTATCCTTAACCAACACTGTATTAGTTGCCATGGTGGCGTGAAGCAAAATGGCAAACTGAGTATGATGACGCGCGCCGACTTACTTGAAGCAGGCGAATCTGGTAACGTAGCTGTTGTGCCTGGCAGCCCAAGTAAAAGTGAACTCTATCGCCGTCTGATTTCCAAAGACGAGGAGGAAAGAATGCCTTACCAAGCAGCCCCCTTAGCCAAAAGGGAAATTAAATTGCTAAAAACATGGATTCAACAAGGGGCAAAATGGGGCAATCATTGGGCCTATATGCCTGTGAAACAAGTAGCTATTCCCAAAAACAATAACTTACTAAGCACAATAAATAAACAGACTACCTCGTGGGCAAAGCATCCTGTGGATCAATTTATTTTAAAGGCATTAAAAAGGCAAAAACTTACCCCCTCTCCAGTTGCTGATAAAGCTACGTTACTGCAAAGGGTAGCACTTGATTTGACAGGGTTACCTGCACCAAAAACACTTGCTGAACAATTCTTGGAAAATAATAACGACAATGCTTTTGAACTATTAGTAGATAGTTTATTAGCCCTGCCATCTTTTGGCGAGCGATGGGCAGCCATGTGGATGGACTTGGCGCGCTATGCTGATACCAAAGGGGCAGAGCGCGACGATAAGCGCAGCATTTGGAGGTATCGCGATTGGCTTATCCAAGCATTCCATCAAGATATGCCCTACAATCAGTTTTTAATAGAACAAATTGCAGGTGATTTACTCCCCAATCCTACTGATGCTCAATATATTGCAACTGGATTTCATCGAAATACAATTACTAATGATGAAGGAGGAACAGACAACGAAGAATTTCGTGCTGCTGCGGTTGTAGATCGCGTGAACACGACATGGGAGGCACTAATGGGAACAACGTTTGCTTGTGTGCAATGTCATGGACATCCTTACGACCCCATTAAACATGAGGAATATTACCAGTTTATGGCTTTTTTTAACAACACTAGCGATTACGATACCTATGCGGATTACCCTTGGCTACGCCAATTATCCGAACAGCAACAGCAACAGTTGGATACACTTACAGATTGGCTAAAGATAAATGCTTCAGTACAGCAAGCTCAAGAAGTCCAGCAATTTATTAAAACTTGGCAACCTGTTTATTACTCTTTAATAGCAGATAATTTTACTAATGCAGAAATATACGATACAAAATACCTAACTTTTAGAAACCACGCTATTGCAAGATTGCCCAATGTAAGATTGACAGATAGGAACGAACTTATCTTTCGCTATCGTGCAGGAAAAAGCAAAGGACAATGGCAGTTGCATTTAGACCATCCTGAAGGAAAGATAATAGCCACAGTCAAAGTGGAACAAACGC